>NZ_JBITEP010000046.1:0-27768 GCF_044455315.1 Micromonospora sp. NPDC051300
CCCGCTACGCCAAACGGGCATCCCTCTACCGAGCCAGCCTGGTCCTCGTCGCCGCTGTCATCTGGCTTCCATGATCGACAGGACAGGCCCTAGCCGCGGGCGCGGCGGGCTTCGCGGGGGTGGCCGTGCGGCCTGCTGTAGTGGCCGCTACCGACTTCGCGGGGGCAGGCGCGGATGTGGCCCGGGTGCAATCCGGGCCGACGCGGTGGGCGACTCAGGGGTAGGGGAGGGGGCGAGCTTCGGGACGGTGCCGAGCACGCCGTCAACGGTCCCGGTGACGCCCCCGACGACGCCGCCGAGCAGGTCGGGATCGTCGCTCGGTGCGGGCGTGGGAGAGAGGGCAAGGGCGAGGGCGAGTGCGGTTGCGCTCACGGCGACCTCCGGGGGTGGGTTTGGCTGGTGAGGCCGGTAGCCGGGGTGACCAGGGCGTAAGCATCGGGCGGCGACGCCCTCGGGGGACGTTCGGGGCGGTGTCGGACAGGCCCGGCGCACCGGATCGTCAATGCCCACTGGACCCGCTCGGCTGATCGGCCCTGGCGGGCCGGCGGGTGCCTGCAATGCCGTGACCTGCACTCCTGCGCCCAGCTACACTGGGCCCTGTAGCGCTACGCCCACTACGCCTCGATCATGCTGCAGAAGCCCTGACCGACGCGTCGCTCGCGGGGTCGATCATGAAGTTGGCGGCGACAATTCGGACAATATGTGCGGCTAACTTCATGATCGACGTCGTGGGCCGGCGGGTTGGGGCGGCGTGGGGCGGGGGGTCAGGGGATGGGGGTGGGGACCTGGAGGGCCACCTCGAACTCCAGGAGGGTGGCGCCGGTGGCCACCGGCTTACGGGGTTCGGCGCCGTCGGGCGAGGCGTGCGCCTCTCGGGAGGGGCCCTGCGCCCAGGCCTGGTAGGCCTCCTCCGTCTCCCAACGGGTGTAGACGAAGTAGCGGGTCTCGCCCGCGACCGGGCGCAGCAGCTCGAAGCCGAGGAAACCGGGGGAGTTCTCCACCGCGCCGGCCCGGGCGGCGAACCGCTTCTCCAGCTCCTCGCCGGCGCCGGGCGGGACGTCGATCGCGTTGATCTTCACGACTGCCATGTGTCCACCCTACGGCGGCTCAGAGCGCCTCGACGGCCGGCACCAGGTCGGCGTCTACCACGATCGGGGCGTGGTCAGAGGGGCCCTTGCCCTTGCGGGCCTCCCGGTCGACGTACGCGGAGCGGACCGCGTCGGCGAGCGGCGCGGTGGCGTAGACCAGGTCGATCCGCATGCCCTTGTTCTGGTGGAACATCCCGGCCCGGTAGTCCCAGTAGGTGTACGGGTGCGGCCCCTTCATCGGGGTGGGCACCACGTCCGCCAGGCCGAGGTCGCGCAGCGCGGCGAGGGCGGCCCGTTCGGCCGGCGTGACGTGGGTGGAGGTGGCGAACAGCGCCGGGTCCCAGACGTCGGCGTCGGTCGGCGCGACGTTGAAGTCGCCGCAGACGGCGAGCGGGAGGCCGGCGGCCACCTCCGGCTCCAGCGCGTCGCGCAGCGCGGCGAACCAGGCCAGCTTGTAGGCGTAGTGCGGGTCGTCGGGGGCGCGGCCGTTCGGCACGTACACCGACCAGACCCGGACCCCGCCGCAGGTGGCGGCGATGGCGCGGGCCTCGGGCTCGGGGAACCCGGGTTCGCCGGGGAAGCCGACCGTCACGTCGGCCAGCCCGACCCGGGACAGCACGGCCACGCCGTTCCACCGGCCGTCGCTGTGGCTGGCCACCTCGTAGCCCAGCTCGCCCACCTCGGCGACGGGGAACGCCCCGTCCGGGCATTTCGTCTCCTGGAGGCAGACGACGTCGGGCCTCGTGGTGGACAGCCAGTCGAGCAGCCGGGGTAGGCGGGCCTTCACCGAGTTGACGTTCCAGGTCGCCAGGCGCATGGTCCCAGCCTGCCGCATCCGGTTCGGCCCCGCCCGCTCAGCGCTCCGGGGTGTCGCCCGGGTGGGTCTGCTCGGCGAGGAAGCGTTCCAGCTCGGCGCCCAGCTCGTCGGCGGTGGGCAGCGGGCCGGTCTCGGCGGCGAGCAGGTTCTTCTCGCCGCGGCCGCGGGCGAACGCGTCGTACTGCTCCTCCAGCGCCCGGACCAGCGTGGCCGCCTCCTCGGTCTGGGCCACCTGGCGGTCGATCTCCACCCGGATGGTCTCGGCCGCGGTCCGCAGGCCGTCGCGCGGCAGCAGCAGGCCGGTGCCCTTGGACACGGCGGCGAGCAGCGCCTCCGCGGCGGCCGGGTATTCGGTCTGGGCGACGTAGTGCGGGACGTGCGCGGCGAAGCCCAGGGCGTCGCGGCCCTGCTCGCCGAGCCGGTATTCGAGCAGGTGGCCGACGCTGGCCGGCACTTGCACCTTCTGCAGCCAGGGTTCGTGCCCGGCGATCAGCTCCGGCCGGGTGGCGTGCGCGGTGACGCCGCTGGGCCGGGTGTGCGGCACGGCCATCGGGATGGAGTTGAGGCCGACGGTGAGCCGGACGTCGAGGCGGGTCGACAACCCGGCGACGGCGGCCACGAAGCGTTCCCACTGCAGGTCCGGCTCGGGGCCGGTGAGCAGGAGGAACGGCGTCTCGTCGTCGTCGTGCAGCAGGTGCAGTTCGAGTTCCGGGGCGTCGTACTCGGCCCAGTGGTCCTCGACGAAGGTCATCACCGGCCGGCGGGAGCGGTAGTCGAACATCTGGTCGACGTCGAAGCGGGCGATCGTCCGCGCGTCCAGCGAGGTGAGCAGCTGCTCCCGGGCCAGCCGGGTGGCGCTGCCCGCGTCGACGAAGCCGGTGAGCGCCTGGATCAGCACCGGCTGACCGAGGCCGGGCAGCTCGTCGGTGAGTTCGTAGAGCTCGTGTGGGTCGAGCACCGGTTGGTCCTCCCTGTCGACGCGTACGGGGAGCGCCGCGCGACGGCGTCCCCGACCCGGCAAACGTACCGGGGGGCGTGGTCCATTCCGTTACGGACCCGTCCGGTGCCCGGATGGTGATCACAGTTCGGCCACACCCCGGTCGCGCGGTCCATCCCCGCTCGGCCGAAAGGACGAGTTAGTCGATCATCGGTGGCGGGGGGAGCGGATGCGAGGATCCTGCCCCGGCGGGCCCGCCGCGTGGCGTACCGGAGGTTCGCCCGGTCCGCGAGGTTGGTGCCGGGCCGGGCCCACGCTTCCCGGGATGTCCGGCTGAGATGGGACGAAGTGTGGCGAGGGCCACCCTTTGGGCCTGGGTGATCCCGGTTTGCCCTGCCTAGCCTCGTCGGATGCGTGACGACGGCACCCTCGACGACTCGAACGGCTCCGCCCGCCCGAGTGACCGTTCGGACGAATCCCCCTCAACCGAACGGTCAGACGATACCCCCGCCATCGACCGGACAACCGCTTCCGCGCCCCAGGGCGCCGGAACCGGGCGTACCCGCCTGCGGGGTGCGGTGAACCGCCGTACCAGGCTGGTGGTCGCCACCGGCGCGGCCTGCTGCCTCGGGCTGGTCGGCGTCAGCCAAGTCGGCTTCGGCGCGGCCGACCGCGCCACCCGGCCGGCGCCCGCGGCGGAGGTCGCCGAGCGGGCGGCGCTCGACGCCGCCTCGCGCAGCCTGGCCCGGCCGAGCACCGCCCCGACCACCCCCAGCGCCGCCCCGTCCCCGACCGCCACGCCGAAGGCGAAGCCCAAGCCCAAGCCCAAGCCCAAGCCGAAGCCCCGCCGGATCGTCCCGGTCGCCGGCCTGGACCGCGTCCAGATGGACAACGCGGTGAAGATCGTCCGGGCCGGCAAGGAGATGGGCGTGCCGCGCCGCGGGCTGGTCATCGCGGTGGCCACCGCGATGCAGGAGAGCACCCTGCTCAACTACGCCAGCGGCGTGCTGCCCGAGTCGCAGAACTACCCGCACCAGGCCGTCGGCTGGGACCACGACTCGGTCGGGCTGTTCCAGCAGCGCCCGAGCAGCGGCTGGGGCACCGTCGAGGAGCTGATGGACCCGGAGTACGCGACCAGGGCGTTCCTGTCCGCGCTGGAGGAGATCCCCGGCTGGCAGGACCTGCCGCTGTCGGTCGCCGCCCAGGCGGTGCAGATCTCGGCGTTCCCCGACGCGTACGCGCAACACGAGTGGAACGCGGGGCAGGTGGTGGCCGAGATCCTCGGCTGAGGAGAGTGGACGGTTGCCGGAACGCCGGTTCGGGTACCAGGGACTTGCCGGTTCCAGGTACACATGATGGGAACCGCGGACTGGAGGACGCCATGTCGCTGATGCAACGGATCACCACCTTCCTGCGGTCGCCGCGCGGCCAGCAGTTGGTCGACCGGGGTCGGCGCGAGATGGCCAAGCCGCAGAACCAGGCGCGGTTGCGGCAGCTCGCCAACCGCCTGTCCTCGACGCGCCGCCGCTGACCGACCCACCCACCCCCACCGCGCGACCCCCGGAGCGTCCCGTGACCGACCCCGCCCCCGTCGACGGGGAACCCACCGTTCCCGCCACCCCGGTCCCGCCGGTCGAGGCGCCCGAAGGGCCCCCGGCCACCCTCTGGGACCGGATGCGGGAGGACCCGCAGTACGCGCCGGAGCACCTCGCCCTGGAGGCGGTGCGCCGGCTCGGCCCGGAGGCCGCGCAGTGGGCGTCCCGGGAACGGGCGCAGCGTCCGGACGCGCCGCCCGAGCAGTTGGCCGACCAGGCGGTCCGCAAGTTCGTCAACCACGCCCGGCTCTCCGGCGCGGTCTCCGGAGCCGCCGGGCTGCCCGGCGCGGTGATCGACGTGGGCGTGCTGGCCTGGACCCAGGCCCGGCTGGTGCTGCACGTGGCGGCCGCCTACGGCGCCGACCCGACGAGCCCCGACCGGGCCACCGACCTGCTGGTGCTCCAGCGGGTGCACAAGGCCGCCGAGACGGCCCGGTTGGCACTCGGCGTGGCCGCCGGCCGGGAACGCGCCGGCGCGCTGTTCGGCTCCGCCGGTGACCGGGCGCTGGGCCGGGTGATGCTCCAGCTCGGGGTGCGGCTGGCCCGGATGGCCGGGGTGCGCGCCGCCAAGCGGATGTTCGCCAAGGTCGTCCCCGGCGCCGCGATCATCCTCGGCACCTGGGCCAACTCCTCGGCCACCAAGGAGCTGGCCGACCGGGCCCGCGCGCTCTACCGCGCCGCCGGCCCCCGGCAGCTTCCCGGCCCGCGCCGGCCCTGACCGGGCTCCGGCCCGTCGGGACCGGCCCGGTTCAGTCGCGCCCCCAGCCGGACGCGTTCCAGGCCACCTCGGCCAGCCGGCCCTGACCTGCCGCGTTGGGGTGGAACCAGTCCAGCGCGTTCACCTGGTCCAGGCTGAACCGGTGCCGGTGCACCGCCCCGCCGTCCCAGCGGCAGCGCGACCCGTATCCCCGGCAGGCGGCGCGGAGCTGGTCGTCGTACGCCTCGATCCGGTCCCTGACGCGGGCCCGGCGGGCCGTCGCGGCGGGCGCTGTCGACGTGGCGTCGGCGAGCAGCGCCGGGCAGACACCCCGCTTCCAGGCCCGCACGGCGCGCGACTCGGTGTGCCCGATCTCCCAGAGCCGGTGCAGGTCCGGGATGCTGACCACCAGCACCCGGGCCTTCGGCCGGCCCTTGCGCAGCACGGCGAGCGCGGCGTCGACCTGGTCGCGGAACGTGGCGACAGGCGTCATCGCGTCGACGTCGTCGCGGCACACGTCGTTCGCCCCGATCAGCACGGTGACCAGGTCGGCCTTGTCGCGTACCGCGGCCCGGGCCTGGTCGGCGAGACCTGCCGCGCGGGCGCCGGGCACCGCCCGGTTGTCGGCGCGCAGCGCCGGCGTGTCCGCGCGCAGCCGCCGGTAGAGGCTCTCCACCCGCAGGCTGTCCCCGGTCGACCAGGAGTTGCGCTCGCAGCTCACCAGCACCAGGCAGGAGCCGAAGCCGGTGCTGACCGAGTCGCCGAGCGCGGTCAGCACCCGGGGCGCGCCGGGGCGGGTCGACTCGGTGGGGCGGGGCGACGCCGAGCCGGAGCCGTCGCAGGCGAGCGCGACGAGCGCGGCGAGGCAGGCGAGCGCGGCGATCCACCGTCGCGGCATGCGGTCCTCCGTCCGGCGGCACGCAAGGGCGGATCGACCCTATGCGCCTCGACCGTCGGTACGGGAGGTCTGTCGCCTTTCCGGCATCGACTCCTGTCGTTCACATTCGTGTGCGACGAGCGGTGGTCAGCGTCGCCAGGGGGCTGGCTGGCCGTGCAGCCACCAGTGCAGCGCCCGGGTGATCCGGGGCAGCACCAGATAGGTCATCAGCGGGGTGAGGACAAGCGTCATCAGCAGCGTCCGGCCGGCCAGCGGCACGCCGGCGGCGAACCGGGCGGTCAGCAGCGTGGCGGTGAGGCTCAGCGGGAAGAACGCCAGCCAGATGGTGACCGCCTGCTTCCAGCGCGGCGGCGCGACCGCGGCGGCGGGCTCGGGCTCGCCGAACGTCTCCACCACGTGGTCCACCGGGGCGTCGAACCAGCCCTCGATGCCGGTACGGCGCTCCACCCGGGTGTGCTCCACGATGCCCTGCGCCGAACTCAGCCACCAGTGCCGCTGCGGCGAGTCCTCCCAGCCGTGCAGCGTGTCCGCGTCGGCGAAGCGGTACATCACGTGCCACTCCCCGGAACCGGGCGCGCTGCGGACGAAGCCGGCGCCCAGGAACCCGGGGAAGCTCTCCGCGAGCGCCGTCCCGGCCCGCATCCACGCCACCATCTCTCCGGTACGCGCCGGATCGGCGCGCCGGGACACGGCGACGGTGACGGGCCCCGCCTGCATCGTGGTCATGCCATCCTCTCCACCGCCGCGGGATCTCCGCCTCGGCCGGCAGCACGATCCAACGCGGCCACCCGGTGATCGCATCCGCCGCGTACCCGTTCCGTGTCCGGGATCACCGGCGCGGCGGAGGCCACCGGTTAGTCCCGCCGGTGCCGGGGTAGCCGGGAGGAATGACCCGATCACAGCCCCGCCGCGCCCGAGGCACGGTCGGCCACGCGAACAGCGCGCTCAACCTGCGCCTCGCGCTGGCGCTGTTCGGCCTGGTCGTGATGGCCGTCCTCGCGGCGTTCGCGTTCGCCGCCGACCTGGCCTGGCTGGGCGTCGTCTGCGCGGTCCTCGCCGTGGTGGCCGTGGTCGATCTGGTCGTCATCCAGCGCCGTCGCGCCGCCCGCCGCCGGGAGGAGCCGGGCGTGCGGCACTCGCTGTTCGAGTGACAGGAGTACGACATGCCCATCGCCACCACCAATCCCGCCACCGGACAGGTGCTCAAGACGTACGACGCGATGTCGGACGAGCAGATCGACGCCGCGATCGAGCGGGCCCACCTCGCGTTCCGGCAGTTGCGGGACACCACCATCGCGCAGCGGGCCCGCTGGCTCACCGCCGCCGCCGACCTGCTCGACGCCGAGCGGGACGAGACTGCCCGGCTGATGACCACCGAGATGGGCAAGACGTTCGCCGCCGCGAAGGCGGAGGTCACCAAGTGCGCCACCGCCTGCCGCTTCTATGCGGCGAAGGCGCCGGAGATGCTCGCCGACGAGCCCGCCGACGCCGCCGCGGTGAAGGCGAAGCGGGCGTACGTCCGCTACCAGCCGATCGGCCCGGTCCTCGCGGTGATGCCGTGGAACTTCCCGCTGTGGCAGGTGATGCGCTTCGCCGCGCCGGCCCTGATGGCCGGTAACACCGGCCTGCTCAAGCACGCCTCCAACGTGCCGCAGACCGCGCTCTACCTGGAGGACGTGTTCCGCCGCGCCGGATTCCCGGAGGGCGCGTTCACCACGCTGCTGGTCGGCTCCGACGCGATCGAGCGGGTGCTCACCGACCCGCGGGTCCGGGCGGCCACGCTCACCGGCAGCGAGCCCGCCGGCCGCTCCATCGCCGAGATCGCCGGCCGGGAGATCAAGAAGACCGTGCTGGAGCTGGGCGGCAGCGACCCGTTCGTGGTGATGCCCTCGGCCGACCTGGACAAGGCCGCCGAGGTGGCCACCACCGCCCGCTGCCAGAACAACGGCCAGTCCTGCATCGCCGCGAAGCGGTTCATCGTGCACACCGACGTCTTCGACGCGTTCGCCGAGAAGTTCGCCGCCCGGATGTCGGCGCTGCGGGTCGGCGACCCGATGGACGAGAACACCGACGTCGGCCCGCTGGCCAGTGAGCGCGGCCGGGACGAGGTGCACGACCAGGTGACCGACGCCGTCGAGCAGGGCGCGACGGTGCTCTGCGGCGGCGAGAAGCCGACCGGGGACGGCTGGTTCTACCCGCCGACAGTGGTCACCGACCTGCGCCCGGAGATGCGGATGTGGGGTGAGGAGGTGTTCGGCCCGGTCGCCGGTCTCTACCGGGTCGGCTCGTACGACGAGGCGATCGAGGTGGCCAACGGCACCAGCTTCGGCCTCGGCTCCAACGCCTGGACCACCGACCCGGCCGAGCAGGAGCGCTTCGCGGTCGACCTGGACGCCGGCAACGTGTTCGTCAACGGCATGACCACGTCCTATCCGGAGCTGCCGTTCGGCGGCGTGAAGAACTCCGGGTACGGCCGCGAGCTGTCCGCCCTGGGCATGCGCGAGTTCTGCAACACCAAGACGGTGTGGATCGGCGAGGGTGAGGCCGGCGCGGGCGCCGGCGCGCACGCCGAGTGAGGTGAGGTTGGCCGGACGCCGGCATGGGTAGGAGTGCTGCCCATGACGGCGTTCGGCTTCCACGCATCCCACGAGCAGATCCACCCGGCCAAGCTGCTGGAGGCGGTGATCCACGCCGAACGGGCCGGCTTCGACGCGGCCATGTGCTCCGACCACTTCTCGCCGTGGAGCGAGCGGCAGGGCCAGTCCGGGTTCGCCTGGTCCTGGCTGGGCGCCGCGCTCCAGGCCACCAACCTCTCCTTCGGCGTGGTCAACGCGCCCGGCCAGCGCTACCACCCGGCGATCATCGCGCAGGCCATCGGCACGCTCGGCGCCATGTACCCGGGTCGGTTCTGGGCCGCGCTGGGCACCGGCGAGGCGAGCAACGAGCACATCACCGGCGACGTCTGGCCGCGCAAGGAGCTGCGCAACGCCCGGCTGCGCGAGTGCGTCGACGTGATCCGCGCGCTGCTGGCCGGCGAGGAGGTCAGCCACGACGGCCTGGTCACCGTGGACCGGGCGAAGCTGTGGACCCGCCCGGAGGAGCCGCCGGCCCTGGTCGGCGCCGCGGTGAGCGTCGCCACCGCCCGCTGGTGCGCCGAGTGGGCCGACGGGCTGATCACGGTCAACGCGCCGGTCGAGCACCTCCGGCAGATGATCGACGCCTACCGGGACGCCGGGGGCCGCGGGCCGCTGCACCTCCAGGTGCACGTGAGCTGGGCGCCCGAGCAGGCCGAGGCCGAGGCGATCGCCTACGAGCAGTGGCGCAGCAACGTCTTCGCCCCGCCGGTCTGCTGGGACCTGGAGACCGCCGAGCACTTCGACGTGGCCAGCGCGGACGTGCCGATGTCGAAGGTCACCGACGCCGTCAACGTCTCCGCCGACCCGGGCCGACACGTCGGCTGGCTGGAGGAATACGTGGAGCTGGGCTTCGACCAGATCGCCCTGCACCATGTCGGGCAGGAACAGCGCGCGTTCCTGGACGCGTTCGGCGCCGAGGTGCTGCCGAAGGTGCGGCCGACCGCGTGATCACGGGCGGACCCGGGGACGCCTAGGCTCCTACCCCATGGAAGCTCTGTTCGAGGTCGTGGTGATCCTGGCGATCGCCACGTTCGGCGCGGCGCTGGCCCGCCGGCTCGGGTTGCTCGCCCCGATCCTGCTCGTCGTGCTCGGCCTCGCGCTGTCCTTCCTGCCGTTCTTCCCGCACGTGCGGCTCGAACCGGACCTGGTGCTCGTCGGCATCCTGCCGCCGCTGCTCTACGTGGCGGCGGTGAACACCTCGGTGCCGGCGTTCCGGCTCAACCTGCGGCCGATCCTGCTGCTCGCCGTCGGGTTGGTGATCTTCACCGCGTTCGTGGTGGGCACCGTCGTGCACCTGTTCCTGCCCGACCTGCCGTACGCGATCTGCCTGGCGCTGGGCGCGGTGGTGGCGCCGCCCGACGCGGTCGCCGCCACCGCGGTGGCCCGTCGGGTCGGGCTGCCCCGACGGGTGGTCACCATCCTGGAGGGCGAGAGCCTGGTCAACGACGCCACCGCGCTGGTGCTGCTGCGGGTGGCGATCGTGGCGGCCACCGCCAGCACCGGCGGGGTCGGCGTCGGCTACGTGGCCTGGGAGGTGCTGGTGGCCACCGGCGGCGGCATCCTGGTCGGGCTGCTCGGCGTCGTGGTCTTCGGCTACCTGCACAAGCGCGTCACCGACCCGGTGCTGGACAACGCGCTGTCGCTGATCGTCCCGTTCGCCGTGGTGTACGCCGCCGAGGAGATCCACGCCTCCGGCGTGGTCGCGGTGGTGGTGACCGGGCTCGGCATCGGGCACAAACTGCCGATGCTCATGTCGGCCGCGTCCCGCCTCCAGGTGACCGCGTTCTGGCGGTTGATCCAGTTCCTCCTGGAGGGGCTGGTGTTCCTGCTGGTCGGCCTGCAACTGCCCGAGGTGCTGCGCGACCTCGACGAGCCGTTCGGCTCGCTCGCCGCGATCACCGCCGGGGTGCTGGCCGCCGTCTTCCTGTCCCGGTTCGTCTGGCTCTTCCCGGCCACCTACCTGGCCCGGCTGGTGCCCCGGGTGCGGCAGCGTGACCCCGCCTCGCCGGTGCAGTTCCCCATCGTCATCGGCTGGGCGGGCATGCGCGGCGTGGTCACGCTCGCCGCCGCGCTGGGCCTGCCGCTCACCCTCGCCGAGGACCGGCCCTACCCGCGCGCGCTGCTCATCTGGCTGGCCTTCGCGGTGATCGTGGCGACCCTGGTCGGGCAGGGCGCCACGCTGCCCTGGCTGGCCCGGCGGCTGCGACTGCCCCCCGACGACCCGGTGCAGGACGCGCTCTCCGCCGCCGGCGTGCAGCAGCGGGCCAGCCGGGCCGCCCTGGAACGGCTCGACGCGATGGCCGACGACGCGCCGCCGGCGGTGGTGGAGCGGCTGCGCGGGTTGACCACGTCCCGGTCCAACATGGCCTGGGAACGGCTCGGCGGCACCGACCGGGAGACCCCCTCCCAGGCGTACGCGCGGCTGCGACAGGAGATGATCGACGCCGAGCGGGAGGTGTTCCGGGCCGCCCGCGACTCCGGCCAGATCCCGGAGGAGGTGCTCACCCGCGCCTACCGTGATCTGGACCTGGAGGAGTCCCTGCTACGACAGGAGGTTTCCGAATGAGCTGTCAGCACCTGACCGGCCCGGGCGACGCCGAGCCGGTCACCACCACCGAGTGCCCGGACTGCGTGGCGGTCGGCAACCGGGACTGGGTGCACCTGCGCGCCTGCCTGGCCTGCGGGCACGTGGGCTGCTGCGACTCCTCGCCCTACCAACACGCCAGCAAGCACTTCGAGTCGGCCGGGCACCCGGTGATGCGCTCGATCGAGCCGGGGGAGTCGTGGCGGTGGTGCTTCGTGGACGAGGAGATCGGCTGACTCAGTCGAGCCGGCGCGCCAGCACCTGCCCCGGCCACGGCGGCCGACCCGGCCGGATCACCGTGAACGGGTCGGTGGCGGTGAAGCCGCAACCCTCGTAGAAGCGCACCAGCGCCCGGTCCGGGCTGCGGAAGCAGTCCACCCGCAGCAGGCCCAGGCCGCGTTCCCGGGCCAGGTCCGCCGCGTGCGCCAGCAGCCGCGCGCCTACTCCTCGGCCCGGGTAGGCCCGGTCCGTGACCAGCAGGTTCACGTACATCTCGGGCTCGGTGGCCGGCGGCACGTATTCCGTCGCCGCGCCGACCACCAGCGCGCCGACCACGGTGCCGTCGATCTCGGCGAACCACAGGCCGTCGCCGTGGGCGTAGCCCTCGGCCTGGTCGATCCGGCGCGGATCGGTCGAGGCCGCGTCCGTGCCCCACTGCTCGGGCCGGCCGCGTTCGGTCAGCCAGGCGATGGCGCTGTCGAACAACCGCAGCACGATCGGCGCGTCCGCCGGCCCGCCCGGCCGGATGGTGATGTCTCCCCGTTCGGTCATGCCGTCATCCTGCTATCCGGGTGCGACGGGCCGCCCGGTGCCGGTCGGCTCCGGGGCGGCCACCGGCCGGCTCGCCACCGCGCTGCGGGCCAGCGTCGGGGCGGCCAGCCCGACGACCGCGTACAGCCCGCCGAGCACCAGCCAGCCGGCCACTCCGCCGCCCAGCACCAGCAGCGTGAGCGGGCCCCGGCCGAGCGCCTGGGCCAGCCCGGCGAGCAACCCGTCCGCCCCCTGGTAGGCGCCGATCGCGCCCGGCGGGGCCAGGTCGTAGGCGAGCCCCGCGCCGGCCGCCCCGTGCCACAGGTCGCCCACCGTCCACACCACCGTGGCCGTCAGCAGCAGCACCACCGCCGGGAGCACCGGCAACCCGGCGGTCACCGCGTACAGCGGGGTCGCGGCGGCCAGCACCAGCCCGGCCCGGCGCAGCTTGGCCGCGGCCGGGGCGGCGGTGTCCGCGCCCCGGCTCAGCCGTACCGCCAGCGGCACGGTGAGCACCGTGTTGGCGAGCAGCACCGCCGACACCACCGGCGGTGGCGCGCCGGCCCGGCCGACCGTCCACAGCGGCACCACAAGCACCAGCACTGTCACGTGCGTGCCGAGCACCGCCGACGCGCCGCTGACCGCCAAAAACCGGCCGTCCCGCAGCGGACCGACCCGGCGCGTCACGCCGCCCGCGCGTCGCGGGGCGCCGCCGGGCGCCTGCGCCGGCAACCGCAGCAGCAGCGCCGCCGAGACCAGATAGGTGACCGCGTTGCCGACCACGAGCACCTGGTACGCCGGGTGGGCGTCCACCGCCAGCGCGAACCCGGCCAGCGCGGTGCCGACGCTGATGCCCAGGTTCGCCACCGCACGCAGGGTGGCGAACGCGTGCACCCGGCCGGTCGGGCCGCCGACCGCGGCCACCAGCGCCGCCCGTACCGCCAGGTTGCCGGCGACCAGCAGCGCCTCCGGCACCGCCACCACCAGGAACGTCGCGAGCGAGTCGACAAGCAGGTACGCCGCCGCGGCGAGCGCCTGGGCCACCTGGAGGACGGCACGCAGCGTACGCGGGTCCCACCGGTCCGCCAGCCCGCCCAGCGGCACGCTCGCGGTGAGCCCGACCAGCCCGGCGACGGTCAGCCCGGCACCCACCGACGCGGGGGAGAGGCCGACGTCGCGGGTCAGGTAGAGCGCGCCGCCGGCCAGCCAGAGCCCGGTGCCGACGGTGTTGGCAAGCGTGGCGAGGGCCAGGGTGCGCAGCGGGCCGGGCGGCGGGCCGAGCCTCATCCGCGCCGGACCGGCACCACGTCGCCGTCGACGAAGGTCATGCCACCGACGCTAGGCGTGGCTGTCGTCTGCCGAGGTCCCGCCGGGGGCGACCCGCGTCACATCGACCGACCTGGTGCCCCGACGGTCTCTCGACCGCTCGGGCGTGTCGCCGCGGAAAGAGATGTGTCACTGAGCGCGCTATGACGGTGAGTCATAATTATGACCAGCAGTCATATCGCATGAAGGTGCGATGCCTCGTAGGGCCGTCACGCGTTGTCGCCGTGCCGCCGTGCCGACCGGTCGTGACCGTCCGGTCGAGACCGGTCGGCGTGGAACCTCAGGATCTCCGCCTGGTTCCGACGCGGTCATCGGCTGGTCGCGCGCTCCCGGGGATGCGGCACCCGGACCGACGGCATGCCCGCCGCCGTCGCGGCCGCCACCCCGAGGTCGGTGTCCTCGAAGACCAGGCAGTCGGCCGGGTCGACGCCGAGCCGGCGGGCGGCCAGCAGGTAGCCCTCCGGGTCGGGCTTGGGACGGGCGCAGTCCTCGGCGCAGACAAGCGTGTCGAAGCGGTCGAGCAGCCCCAGCGCGGTCAGCGAGGCGGTCACCGACTCCCGGGTGCTGCCGGACACCACCGCGAACGGCAGCCGCCCGTGCCCGTCCTCGATGTGCGCCAGCACCTCCGGCACCGCGGTCACCCCGGGCAGCAACTCCTGGAACAGGTCCTCCCGGCGGCGGGCCACCACCTCGACCGGCATGGTCAGCCCGTGCCGCCGGTTGAGGTCCACGACGATGTCGGCGACCGGCCGGCCGCCCCACGCGTAGAACAGGTCCTCGGGGAACTCGCAGCCCCACTCCGCCAGCGCCGCGCACCAGGCCCGGTGGTGCACCGGCATCGAGTCGACGATCGTGCCGTCGCAGTCGAACAGGTACGCGCGGAAGTCGCCGGCCGGCAGCGGGAGAGTCACCGGTGCAGGGTACGCCGAAATCCGCTCGCCCCGGCCCGCCCGCTCTGCCAGGGTCGGTGTTGTGGAGCACCGCAGCCGGATCGCCCGGGCCGACGAGCTGACCGAGGTGCAGCGGATCGAGGTGGCCTCCGGCGCCCCGTTCCGGGAGATCGGCATGCACCGGGTGGCCGACATGCCGCCGCTGCCGCTCGACGCGCTGGCCGCCGGGCAGCGCGCCGGCCGGCTGTGGGTCGCCGTCGACCCGGCCGACCGCCCGATCGCGTTCGCCCTCGTCGACCTCGTCGACGGGGCCGCGCACGTGCAGCAGCTCAGCGTCGACCCGGCGTACGCGCGGCGGGGCATCGGTCGGCGGCTGCTCGACGAGGTGGCGGAGTGGGCGGCGGGGCAGGGGCTACCGGCGTTGACGCTGACCACGTTCCGGTCGGTGCCGTGGAACGGGCCGTACTACGCGCGCTACGGCTTCCGCGAGCTTGCCGCGTCCGAGCTGACCCCGGGGCTGACCGGGCTGCTCGCGGCCGAGGCGGCGCTCGGGCTCGACCCGGCCGACCGGATGGCGATGCGCCGGCTCAGTGGGCCCCGCCGAGGTTGAGGACCACCACGCCGGCGATGACCAGACCGGCCCCGACCACCTTCGTCACGCTCAGCGGCTCGCCGAGGAACGCCGCGCCGACCGCCATGATGGCGGCGGTGCCCAGCCCGGACCAGATCGCGTACGCCACCCCGACCGGGACGTCCCGCACCACGAGGGCGAGCAGCCCGAACGCGGCGAGGTAACACGCCACCAGGCCGACCGTCGGCCAGAGCCGGGTGAACCCGTCGCTCGCCTTGAGCAGGCTGGTGCCGACCACCTCGGCCGTGATCGCGAGAGCCAGGAGCAGATACGCCATCTGCGGACCGTACCCGGCGGTTCCACCGATCGGCGGTGGTGGCACCGGACGAGGCGCCACCACCGCACGACGGCGGTCAGGAGACCGCGCAGGACTTTCCGTTGAGAATGATCAGGGTGGGGTCGGGGTTGGGGGCGGCGGAGCCGGTGCCGTTCAGGCCGAAGGTGGTGGACGCGCCCGGTGCCAGCTTCGCGTTCCACGGGAGGTTCTTCGCGGTGACCGTGGCGCCGGACTGGCTGACCTGCGCCGACCAGGCGTGGCTCACCTTCTGGTCGGCGAGGAACGCCCAGCGCAGGCTCCACCCGTTCACCGCCTTCGTGCCGGTGTTGCGCACCGTCACCTGGGTGGTGAAGCCGGTCGGCCAGCTCCCGTGGGTGGTGTACGTGACCGCGCAGGTGGGCGCCGGCACGGCCGCCGCGTCACCCTGGTCGGCCAGGAACGAGGCGAGCCAGGCCAGCGCCGAGTTCCAGTTGATCGCCACCTCGTTCGTCGCGTACGAGTTGATGTTGTCGACGTAGCAGAACATCGGCGCGCAGCCGGCGAGCAGGTTCGCCGCGTACGGGTCCTGCAGGGCCGCGTTCGGGCCACCGGCGAGCGAGCCGGCCGGCGGGTTCGGCAGGGCCGGGTCCAACTGGTTGCCAAAGATCCGGCTGTGCTGGTTGTGCGCGTTCTGCTCGCCCCAGCCGGTCACGTACGACATGTTGAGCGCGTTGCGGCCGAACAGGTAGTCGGCGCTCTGCACCGCCCCGTCCCGGTACTTCGCGTCCCGGCTCAGGTCGAACGCGGTGGCCAGCACGATCGCGTTGTTCACCAGGTTGCTGTTGCTGCCCCAGACGTACGCGTCGGCGGTGCCCGGCATCGCCAGCCCGTACGCCTGGTCGGCGACCGTGGCCAGGTAGCGGTCCGCGGCGGCGGTGACCGAGGCGCGGATCCGGGTCTTCTCCGCGGCCGGCAGCGTGTTCGGCACGGTGGCCAGGTCGAGGCGGCCCAGCGCGGCCACGCTCTGCCAGCCGAACGCGCCGTTGGCGGTGAACACGTCGGCGGTGTGCAGCGGCGAGCCGGTGACGTCGGCCAGGTAGGCCTTGTCGCCGGTGGTCAGCCACAGCTCGACCGCCGCCCAGTAGAACTCGTCGGTGACGTTCGTGTCGTCGTACGCGCCGCCGCCGGTGCCGTCGCTGGCCGAGGCGTAGATCACCGGGTGCGCCTTGGCCGCCGCGTAGGCGGTCTTCGCGGCGGTGCCGCAGCGGGCCGCGTAGGCGGCGTCGTACGGCGCGAACAGCCGCGCGCACTGGGCGGCGACGGCGGCCAGGTTGAGCGTGGCGGCGGTGGACGGCGGGTGCAGCTCACGCGGCTGCGGGTCGTCCTGCGGGGCGAGCGGCAGGCCGGTCCAGTTCTGGTCGTGGATCTTGTGGTGGACCATCCCGGCCAGCGGCTTGCCGGCCGGCACCTGCATCCGCATCAGGAAGTCCAGCTCCCAGCGGGCCTCGTCGAGGACGTCCGGGACGGCGTTGCCGCGCTCGGGCACCCGCAGCGTGGCGTCGCCGAGGGCGGCGCCGCCGTCGGCGGTCTCCGCGGTCTTGGTCCGCTCGAACGCGTTGAGGAGCTGGTAGGTGGCGATGCCGCCGTTGACCACGTACTTGCCGTGGTCGCCGGCGTCGTACCAGCCGCCGCGCACGTCCAGCTTGTAGTCGCAGACGCCGGGCTGGCAGGGCACGTCGGTGTCGCCCTTGTTGGGCGCGACGTCGAGGTGGCCGGCCGGGCGGGCGTACTCCTCGCCGATCAGGTCGCCGTCGATCGCGATGCCGCTGCGCTGGGCGTAGAAGAACTGCAGCGAGTCGGCGCGCAGCCGGTCGTAGAGCGTACCGGAGATGTCGAACGGGTGGCTGGTCTCGCCGTCGACGGTCAGCGTGTAGCCGGTGCCCGGCGTGCGGTAGGCGGAGAAGTCGACGGTCTGCACGTTCTGCGCGGAGGCGTCGTCCACGCCGCGCGGCGTGGTCCGGCCGTCGGCCACCACCGCGCCGGCGGCGGACTTCAGTTGCCAGCCCAGCGCCTCGGTGGCGTCGGTGACCACGGTGGCGTGCTTCGGGCCACCGGGCAGGTAGCCGACCTGGTTGACCCGGACCCGCGGCCCGGTGTCCGGCTCGTAGGGCGGGGCCGCCTCGCCGCCGCGCAGCGACACGTTGTCGAGGCAGAACGTCTGCGCCTGCGCGCTGCCGCCGACCTGGAAGATGAGCTGGGCGCCGGCGTTGTCGGCCGGCGCGGTGAACGTGGTGCTGACGTGCTTCGCGGTGCCGGTGGCGGTGGCGTCCACGCTCGCGTACGTCGTGTAGGGCGCGCTGCCGAGCTGGAGCACCGCCTTGAGGGCCGCGCCGGGGGTGGCGGAGACGTCGAAGGACAGCTCGTACTCGGCGCCGGAGATCAGCGGCACCGCGTCCTGGCCGATGCCGGCGTCCCACGGGTTCGCCGTGCCGGCGGCGACGGTGGTGCAGAGCCGGCCGTCGGTGACCGCCAGCTCGCCGGTGCCGTAGGAGAACCAGGGGGAGACGCCGGCGCTGAAGTCGCCGTTGCGCAGTTGTTCGGGGGCGTCCGGGGGTACTTCGGCAAGGGCCGGACCGGCGGTCAGACCGGTGAGGGCCAGCGCGGCGGTCGCGGTGAGCGCGACCAGCCGACGACGGGATCGGGTCACGGAGGTTCCTTCCGTGCTCGGGGGTGGTGGGAGAGAGCACGGGAGCTGGGAGCGCTCCCAATATCAGGCCGATGTTTCCACCGCGTTCCGCCGCTGTCAATCGATCCGGTCCGATGGCGCGCGTACGCCCGTGCGCAGTGAGATTCACCGCGCCACGTACGATGATGCTGATCTCCTAGAGACAACCGAGTCCCCGACCTGGCAGGCTGCGTCCCATGACCCTGAAGCTTCGTTCCGTCGGAGCGAGCGACCGTGGGCTGATCCGCAGCGGCAACCAGGACGCCCAGCACTCGGGCGCCTGGCTTGTCGCGGTCGCCGACGGCATGGGCGGCATGGCGGCCGGCGACCTGGCCAGCCGCATCGCGATCGACGCGATCGCCCCGCTGGACGTGGAGACGCCGGAGCACGCGCTGGTCGCCGCGCTGCAGGGCGCGATCGAGCAGGCCACCGTGGGGATCCGCCGGGCGGTCGAGGAGGACCCGGAACGCCAGGGCATGGGCACCACGCTCACCGCGTTGCTGTTCGCCCGCACCGGTAGCTGCCTGGCGCTGGCCCACGTCGGCGACTCCCGGGCCTACCTGTTCCGCGACGGCGTGCTCAAGCAGGTCACCCGCGACGACACCTTCGTGCAGATGCTCGTCGACCAGGGCCTGATCACCCCCGACCAGGCGAGCAGCCACCCCCGCCGCGCGGTGGTCACCCAGGCGTTGCAGGGCGACCAGGTCTCCCCGGCGTACGCGACCATGGTGCCGCGGGCCGGCGACCGCTGGCTGCTGTGCAGCGACGGCCTCTCCAACGTGGTCCGCGCCGACACCCTCACCGAGGTGCTCAACGAGCGCCTGGAGCGCGACGCCTGCGCGGCCCGGCTCATCGACCTCGCGCTGCGGGCCGGCGGCCCGGACAACATCACCGTGGTCGTCGCCGACGTCGTCGAGGAGTGAGCCGCCCGGCTCACCGCCGGCGCGGGCTGGCCCGGCGGGTCGGCTCGGCCGTGGTCGGGTCCTCCGGCCACGGGTGCCGCGGATAGCGCCCCCGCATCTCCGCCCGCACCTGCGGATAGCCGCCGCGCCAGAACGAGGCCAGGTCCGCCGTCACCGCCACCGGCCGGCCGGCCGGCGAGAGCAGGTGCAGCAGCACCGGCACCCGGCCGTCGGCGATCCGCGGCGCGTCCCGCCAGCCGAACGTCTCCTGGAGCTTCACCGCGAGCACCGGGGCCGCCGGATCGGAGTAGTCCAGCCGGACCCGCGAGCCGCTGGGCACCGGCAGCCGCTCCGGTGCCACCTCGTCCAGGCGCGCCGCCTGCCGCCAGTCGAGCAGCCGGCGCAACGCCGAGGCCACGTCCACCCGGGCCAGGTCTGCCCGGCGGCGGGCCCGGGACAGCTCCGGGCCCAGCCAGACCGGTGCGGCGTCCGCCAGCGCGGCGTCGGACACGTCCGGCCAGTCGTCACCGAGCGCCTGCCGGCAGAAGGCCAGCCGGCGACGCAGCGCGGTCGCCTCCGGCGTCCACCGGAGCAACCCCGTACCCTCCTGCCGCAGCCCGTCCCGCACCGCCGCCGCGACCAGCTCCGGCTCCGGCGCGGCCAGCGGCCGGTCGACGAGCACGACGGCGCCGAGCCGGACCACCTCCCGGGCCACCACGTCCCCGCCGGACCAGGCGACCTCCCGACCGGTGCGCAGCAGCGCCGACCCGGCCTCGCGGGCGGTGGCCTCGTCGACCGGCGCGGCCAGCCGCACCCGGGCAGCCGGCGCGCCCGGGGAGCGGTCGGCCACCGCGACCGCCAGCCACGTCGACCCGGCCAGCCCCGACCCGGCCGCCAGCTCCGCCTCGGTCCCGCCCGCCATCAGGTACGCGGACCCGCCGGCCCGCCGCACCCGGGCCAACCGTTCCGGGTACGCCAACCCGGCCAGCAGCCCCGCGGCCAGATCGTCGGGCAGCCGCTGCGGCGCGGTGTCCGCCGGTTCGCCGACCCGCCGGGATCGGCTGTCGGTGACCCTCTCGTCCCGCCGGGGCCGGCCGGCGGTAATCCCGTCGGGCCGCTGCGGCTGAACGCCTGCCGGGCCAACGCCCTCCCGCGGGCGGTCGGCGACGTCGGCGGGTGCGGAGCGATCCGGGCGGCGCGGCGCCGGCAGGGCCGCGCGCAGGCGGCGTACCTCGTTCCGCCACCGGGCGGTGGCCGCCGGATCGACGGCGGCCCGCATCCGGCGCCACCGGGCCGGCAGGTCGTCCCCGGCGCCGCCCAGCGTCTCCTCGGCGAGCATCGCCACCACCTCGGCCGCCCGGTCGGCCCCGACCCGCGGCGCGCCGTCCAGCAGCGCCCGGGCCAGCCGGGGATGGGCGCCGACCGTCGCCATCGCCCGCCCCCGCGGGGTGATCCGACCGTCGACGTCGACCGCGCCGAGCGTGGCAAGCGTCTCCCGGGCGACGGTCAACGCGGCCGGCGGCGGCGGGTCGGGCAGGGCCAGGCCGGTGCCGTCGGGCGCGCCCCAGGCGGCCAGCTCGAGCGCGAACCCCGTCAGGTCGGCGGTGGCGATCTCCGGCTCCGGCTGCGGGGCGAGCCGGGCGTGCGTCGCCTCCGACCAGCAGCGGTAGACCGTGCCCGGCGCCTCCCGCCCGGCCCGCCCGGCCCGCTGGGTGGCCGCCGCACGCGACACCGCCACGGTGACGAGCGCGCCCAGCCCCCGGGCCAGATCCGTACGCGGCACCCGGCTCAGCCCGGCGTCCACCACGACCCGCACCCCGGGGACGGTCAGGCTGCTCTCCGCCACCGCGGTGGCCAGCACCACCCGCCGCCGAGCCCCTCCCGCCCCGCCACCTGTGGCCCTCGTGCCCCCGGCACCCGTGGCGGAGGCTCCGACGCCGTCCCCTGTGCGGGCGGCTCCGGCGCCTGTGGGCGCCGCCGGCGGGGTCAGCGCCGCGTCCTGGGCGGCCGGGGAGAGCCGGCCGTGCAGCGGCAGCACGTCGACCGTGTCACGCAGGTCCGCCAACCGCCCCGTGACGGCCGCGATCTCGCCCGCGCCGGGCAGGAAGACGAGCACGTCGCCGCCGCGTTCGCGCAGTGCCCGGCGGACCGTGGCGGCCACGTGGTCCAGCAGCGCCGGGTCGACCCGGCCCGCGCCCGGCGGGACGACCGGTCGCGGGGGCGGCGCCCAGATCCGCTCGACCGAGTGCAGGGCTGCCTCGGCCCGGACGACCGGCGCCGCCTCGTCGCCGCCGAGCAGGGCGGCGAACTGGTCCGCCTGCGGCGTCGCCGACATCGCGAGCAGCCAGAGGTCGGGGCGCAGCGTGGCGCGGGCCTCCACGCTGAACGCCAGCGCCAGGTCGGCGTCGAGCTGCCGCTCGTGGCACTCGTCCAGCAGCACCGCGGCCACGCCGGGCAGCTCCGGGTCGTGGTGCAGGCGGCGTACCAGCAGGCCGGTGGTGACCACCTCGATGCGGGTACGCGGCCCGGTCCGCCGCTCGCCGCGTACCGCGTAGCCGACCCGTTCGCCGACGCGTTCCCCGAGCAGGGCGGCCATCCGGTGCGCGGCGGCGCGGGCGGCCACCCGTCGGGGCTGGGCGATCACCACCCGGCCGGTGACCGCGTCCGCGACCGCGAACGGGGCGGTGGTGGTCTTGCCGGTGCCCGGCGGCGCCACCAGGACGCCGGCGCCCCGCCGGCGCAGCGCGTCGACAAGGGTGGGCAGCACCGGCCGGACCGGCAGGTCGAGGGACACGTCGGCGAGCACGCCCCCACTCTCGCACCCGCCCCGGGAGGAAGGCGGGGCCCCCTCTTAACGCGTGTGGTAGAGGAAGGGCCCCCTGTTAACACCGCCCGTCGGCGCCGAGGTCGAACGTCCCGTGACCCGGCGGGGTGAGCCGCGCGCCGCAGGCGGGGTGTTAAGCGGGGGCCCCGCCTCTACCGAATCCGTTAAGAGGGGGCCCCGCCTTTCATCCGGGCGCACGCGGAACGGCCCGGGCGGCGTGTCGCCGACCGGGCCGTTGCGCGTGTTCCTAGTAGGTGCCGTCGAGCTGGCCGCGCAGCTTGGTCAGCGCCCGGGCCAGCAGCCGGGACACGTGCATCTGCGAGACGCCGATCTGCTCGGCGATCTGCGACTGGGTCAGGTTGCCGTAGAAGCGCAGCGTGAGGATCTTCTGCTCGCGCTTGTCGAGCGTGGCCAGCGCCGGGCCGAGGGCGACCCGCATCTCGGCCAGCTCGAACTCGCCGTCCTCGCCGCCGAGCAGGTCGCCCAGCTCGGTGGCGCGCTCGCCGTCACCCGTGGGGGTGGACAGCGACACCGCGTTGTAGGCGCGGGCGCCCTCCAGGCCCTCCAGCACCTCTTCCTCGGTGACCTTGAGGTGGGCGGCGATGTCGGCGACCGTCGGCGAGCGGCCGAGCGTCTGCAGCAGCGTGCTGTTGGCGTCGGAGATCGCCAGGCGCAGCTCCTGGAGCCGGCGCGGCACCCGGATGTCCCAGGTGCGGTCGCGGAAGTGCCGCTTGAGTTCGCCGATGATGGTCGGGATGGCGTAGCCGGCGAAGTCGACGCCGCGGGACGGGTCGAACTTGTCGATCGCCTTGATCAGGCCGATCGCGGCGGTCTGCGCCAGGTCGTCGTTGGGCTCGCCCCGGCCGCTGTAGCGGTGGGCGAGGTGGTTGGCCAGCGGCAGCCACGCCTCGATGGCGCGGTCGCGCAGGGCCGCCCGCGACGGGTGGTTCGTCGGCAGCGCCGCCATCGTGTCGAGCAGGTTGGCGGCGCTGTCGGTGAGCGAGCGGGGGTCGAGCTTCGCGGAGCCGGCCGGCCGTGTCGTCGCCGGGGCGCTCATCGTGTGGGCGGTCATGGTGGTCCTCCCTGCACCTCGTCCGCGGAGAAAAAAGAAGAGACGCTTTGGTTTAGGTTTAACTGGTCCGTTCGGGAGCAACCGTAACCTGTTCGGTCGAGAAAAAGCCAGCCGAAAGTACGATGTACTTAAGGTGCATCGGGTTAGAAAAAGCCTGAATGAGGGCATAGTCGGCGCAGATGGTCCGCCGATCGGTCAAGGAAGAACCCGACAGGTGGCGTGCACTGTCGACTTTCTGTCGTTGTCCCGCCGATGGGACCGCCCGTAGCGTCCGTGTGGACACGTCTACGGAGGCACCGTGCTGGATCCCGCCGCGCCGCAACTCGTCATCAACGCCCGGACGCTGCTGTTCAGCTGGCTCCCGGCGGACCCCGGCGCGGCCGAGGCGCTGGTCCCGGCCGGGCTCCGTCCGCACCCCGAGCGGCAGGTCTTCTCCTGCCAGTACGTCGTCGACGACGAGACGCAGACCTCCGGCTTCGGCGCCTACTCGCTCACCTACCTCGGTGTCTCACTGGCGGACACCGCGCCACCGGACGGGGAGACCCCGGGCGGCTGGTGGACGCACTACCTGGCGTCCAGCACCCGGGTCCGGCAATACGCCGCCGCGCGCGGCGCCCCGGCCGCCGAGGGCGTGACCCGGCTCGAGCTGCGGGGCGGGCGGCTCACCGCCGAGACCTGGGCCGACGGCCGGCCGCTGATCCGGGTCACCGCACGGGCCGGGCACACCGGCACCGCGGGGCACAGCGGCCACCACCGCTACCTCACCCGCCGCGACGGCGAGCTGGTCGTCACCGACTATCCGTACGTGGCCGAGCCGGTCTCCCCGTTCGAGGTGGAATCGGTGGAGTTCCTGGCGCCCGAGCACCCGGTCTACGCGCTGCGCCCGGCGAACCCGCTGCACGTCTGCTGGGGCTTCTACTCCCCGCGGGTCTCCTTCGCCTACCCGGCCCGACCGAACCCACAGGACGAGCCGGTGCCCGCTCACCAGGTGCCGGCGCGCCGGGCCCGCAGCGGCCTGCCGTCCGGGTCGTAGACCAGCCGGTACGCCGGGAGCGCCCAGACCCGCGTACGCCAGGGCAGTCGCTCCGGCCGGTGCGGCCGCAACCGGCCCGGCGGACGGGGACCGACCCGGCCGCCGGCGTGCCAGCGGTCCAGTTCCTCCGCCGCCGCGTCGATCGCCGCCACCGCGTCCGCCGGGTCCAGCAGGTCGTCGTCCTGCGTGCCGTCCGGGTCGCGGTCCAGGTGCTCGCGCCACAGCCGCAACCGCAGGTCCCGGGCGAAGGCGCGGGCGCCGTCGCCCAGCCCGGCGGGGTCGGCGGGGGCCCGCTCGTCGCGGGTGTCGTCGAGGACCGCGCAGGACAGTTCGCTGTCGTGGGTCCAGGACCGGCGGTTGAAGTTGTCACTGCCCACGCTCGCCCAGACGTCGTCGACCACGCAGGCCTTGGCGTGCACGTAGACCGGGGTGCCCTCGTGGTTCTCCACGTCGAACACGTGCACCCGGTCCGGCGCGGCCCGGCGGCAGAGCGAGAGCGCCTGCTCCCGCCCCACCATGTTCGGCGGCAGCGCCCACTTGCCGTCCACGTCCGGGTGCCGGGGCACCACGGCCACCAGGTGCAGCTCCGGGTGCTCGCGCAACGCCTGGGCGAACAGCTCGGCCACCTCGGTGGACCAGAGGTACTGGTCCTCCAGGTAGATCAGCCGCCGGGCCCGGCGTACCGCCTTGGTGTAGCCGCGCGCCACGGTGCGCTCGCCGTCCGGGGCGAAGGAGTAGCGCGGGCGGACCGCCGGATAGGTGCGCAGCACCTGCACGTGGTGCGGCCCGAGCGGTGGGGGGTCGGCCGGCTGTTCGGGCAGCGGGTCCGGGGTGAGGTCCGAACCACGCAGCCGGTCCCGCAGGTAGGCCAGCGGGTTCTCCGAGTCCAGCGGCATCGGGTCGGTCCACCGCTCGCGGAACGTGGTGTCCAGCGCGCCGACCACCGGCCCGCGCAACGCGAGCTGCACGTCGTGCCAGGGTGGCGTCGGGCCGTACCGGGGGGACATGTCCACCGGCTGCGGGTCGCCGGCGTGGGTGGCGTCGTCACGTCGGCTGTGGCACAGGTCGATGCCGCCGGCGAACGCGACGTCGCGGCTCGGGTCGCCGGGGTGGCGCAGCACGACGAGCTTCTGGTGGTGCGAGCCGCCGCGACGGACCCGCTGGTCGAGCAGCACCTCGCCGCCGGCGGCGTTGACGGTCTCGCTGAGGTCGCGGTTCTCCGCCTCGCTGTAGGAGAGCGTGTCGAGGTGGGAGCGCCAGAGCAGGCCCTTGACGATCACCCCGCGCTGGGCGGCCCGGGCGAACAACTGGGCCACGGTCGGCCCGTCCGGGCGCATCCGCTGGTCCGGGTCGCCCCGCCAGTCGGTGAAGAACAGGTGGTCGCCGTCGCCCAGCGCCTCCACCTCGCTGACCAGCCGGTCAAAGTACGCGGCACCGTGAACGAGCGGCTCGACGAGGTTTCCATCGGTCCAGACGGGTAACTCAGACCCCGGGTTGGCGCGTTCCTGTGCGGCGAGGAACCAGTCCCGCAGGGTCACGTTCCAGCCTCCCGAGGTCGATGACGTCCTCACACGGTAGGACCCCCGGTCGGGCCCCGCACCACGACGCAGCAGGTCGGCGGCGGTGCTACGAGCCTGGGGTACCCCGGACCCCTGGACCGCGAAACTCAAGGAGGCACCGACATGCCCGCCGAGACGACGAACACCGTGACCGACGGCCGCGACCAGGCCGTGGAGGGGGAGCGGGGTGCGCTGGTGGCGGTCCTGTTGATGGTGATCCTCGGGGTGGCCGGGATCTTCGCCGTCTCCTGAGCCGCCCGGGCGCACCGGCGAACCGGAGCGCCCGGGCGTTCTCCACCGGTCAGGGGCGGTCGCCCTGACCGTCGCTGTGCGGCACCCGCCCGGTCGGGACGACGCCGAGCCGGCCGGCCTGGAAGTCCTCGACCGCCTGGATCAGCTCGGCCCGGGTGTTCATCACGAACGGGCCGTAGTGCGCCACCGGCTCACGGATCGGCTGCCCGCCCATCAGGTAGAGCTCCAGCGCCGGGGTGTTGCCGTCCTGCGTCCGGTCGGCGGTGACCCGCAGCGCGTCGCCGGGCCCGTGCACGGCGAGCTGACCCAGGTGGATCGGCTGCCGGTCGGTGCCCACCGTGCCCCGGCCGGCGAGCACGTAGACCAGCGCGTTGAAGTCGGCCCGCCAGGGCAGGCTCAGCTCCGCGCCGGGCTGCAACGTCACGTGCGCGATGGTGATCGGGGTGTGGGTCGACCCCGGCCCCCGGTGCCCGGCGACCTCACCGGCGATCACCCGGATCAGGCCGCCGCCGTCCGGCGTGGTCAGCAGCGCCGACTCCCGGCCGCGGATGTCCTGGTAGCGCGGGGCGCTCATCTTGGCCACCCGGGGCAGGTTGACCCAGAGCTGCAGGCCGTGGAACAGGCCGCCGCTCATTACCAGGTGCTCCGGCGGGGCCTCGATGTGCAGCAGGCCGCTGCCCGCCGTCATCCACTGGGTGTCGCCGTCGGTGATGGTGCCGCCGCCCCCGGTGGAGTCCTGGTGGTCCATGATCCCGTCGATCATGTAGGTCACCGTCTCGAAGCCCCGGTGCGGGTGCCACGAGGTGCCCTTCGGCTCGCCCGGCGCGTAGTCCACCTCGCCCATCTGGTCGAGGTGGATGAACGGGTCGAGATCGGTCATCGAGACCCCGGCGAAGGCCCGGCGGACCGGGAAGCCCTCACCCTCGTAGCCGCTGGGCGCGGTGGTGACCCGGCGGACCGGGCGGTAGCTGGTGGACTCGTCGAGCTTCGGCAGGCGGGGCAGGACGAGGACGTCGTCGACGGTGATCGCGGGCATCGCGGTCTCCTTACTTGTCGGCCGGGGTGGACGACGCGACGCGGTCGGCGCGCAGGCGCCGGCCGAGCCGCTCGAAGACCCGGGTGAGGCAGGCGACCTCGGCGTCGTCGAGATCGTCGATCAGGTGGGCGCGCACGGAGCGCAGATGGTGCGGCGCGGCCTCGCGCAGGTTCAGCAGGCCGGCCGCGGTGAGCACGGCCTCGCTGCCGCGCCGGTCGGCCGGGCAGGACTCCTTGGCCACCAGGCCGCGCTTCTGCATGGTGGTGATCTGGTAGGTCAGCCGGCTCGGTGAGAACACCAGCCGGTCGGCCAGCTCACCCATGCGCAGCCGCTGGCCGGGCGCCTCGGAGAGCAGCACCAGCACGTGGTAGTCGGCGAAGCTCAGGTCGCTGTCGGCGCGCAGGTCGTCCTCGAGCTGGGTGAACAGCCGCTGGCTCGACTCGATGTAGGCGCGCCAGCACGCCGTCCGCTCCGCGTCCAGGCTCTCCGTCATGCTCCGAAGAGTAACACTAATTAAAATTTAAACAAGTCTCCCTGCCTGCCGACACTCAACCTTGAGGCCGTGCGGTAGGACGCCTCGTTGAAATCTGAAGCGAAAGGCTGGTCGTGATGCGTCGGAGCGGCGTGCCATCATCCGTCGGATGGACGAGGTGAAGCTCACCGCGCCGGGTCTCCGACTGCGCGCCTGGCATGACGACGACGCCCCCGCCGTGCTGGCCGCGCTCGCCGATCCCGCGATCGACAGGTGGAACGGCCAGGGCGTCACCGATCTGGCGAGGGCCCTGGACTGGGTGCAGTGGCGCGCCGACCGGAGCTCAGGCACCCGCCTGTCGCTGGCGGTGACCGATGACGCCGGAGCGCTGTTGGGCGCGGTGTCGCTGAACGAGATCCGCGGCGGCAACGCGTCGATCGGCTACTGGACGGTGGCCGAGGCGCGCGGCCGGGGTGTCGCGCTCCGGGCGGTGACCGTGCTCACCGCCTGGGGCTTCCGCGAGCACGGGCTGCACCGCATCGAGCTGTGCACGCGGTGGCCAACCCTGCCTCGTGCCGCGTCGCCGAGCGCGCCGGCTATGCCTTGGAGGGCACCCTGCGCGAGTCGCACGTCTACGGCGACGGCCACCGACACGACGAACACCTACACGCCCGCCTGACCACAGACCCGTAACCCGTTACCTTTTTGATCGTCCCCAGCCGGGGACCCTCGGTCGCCCGGCCCGGTATGACTTCCTGCCCCTGTCGTTCGGATGATCCGGGGGGTGT
>NZ_JBITEP010000047.1:0-24442 GCF_044455315.1 Micromonospora sp. NPDC051300
TTGTGGGGCCCTACCACCCGGCGGCCACCGCCTGGCCCCGGGTTTGGGGGGGGGGGGGGGGGCGCCTTGGCGGGGGGGGTACCCGGGTGGGGGGGGCCAGCGTGTTCGGGGCGGGGCCCCCGACCCGGTGACCACGTTCGACGCGGAGCTGGCCACGCTGGTCCGGGACCTGGGCGAGACGCTCGCCGCCGCACGCGGCGCCGGCCTGGCGGCGCCGCAGATCGGTGTCGGCCTGCGGGTCTTCGCCATCAACCCGGACCTGCCCGGCAACGAGCTGCGGCTCGACCACCTCGTCAACCCGGGCCTCGACTTCCCCGACGACGAGGAGCAGGACGGGCCCGAGGGCTGCCTGTCCATTCCCGGGATCTACCTGGACACCAGACGACGGATGAACGTGGCGGCCAGGGGGTTCACCAAACAGGGTGACCCGGTGCAGATCGTCGGCGCCGGCCTGCTGGCCCGCTGCATCCAGCACGAGACCGACCACCTCGACGGGGTGCTGTTCATCGACCGGCAGGACCCGCGGGGCCAGGAACGCATCCTCGCCACCCTGCGCGAGGCGGCCTGGGCGGACGCCCGGGTCCGGACCAGCCCGCACTGAGGCCCGGGCATCGCGTCCGGCGTCCGGCGGGCCTCGGTAGGTTCGTGGTCATGAGTGACGACACGTTCCGCTCGGTGGAGATCGAGCGCACCGGCCTGGCCAGCTACACCGTCCGCAACGCCCGCGGCGGGTCGATCTCCATGGGCTCGGGCCAGGGCGACAGCTTCACCCCGGTGGAACTGCTGCTGGCCGCCATCGGCGGGTGCACCGCCGTCGACGTCGACCACATCACCAGTCGTCGGGCCGAGCCGGACGGCTTCTCCGTCGTGGTCAGCGGCGACAAGACCAAGGACGAGTCCGGCGGCAACCGGATGCGCGACATCCGGGTGGAGTTCACCGTGACCTTCCCGGCCGGACCGGACGGCGACCGGGCACGTGAGGCGCTGCCGCGCTCGCTGCGGCAGTCGCACGACCGGCTCTGCACCGTGTCCCGCACGGTCCAGCTCGGCACCCCGGTCACGATCGTCGACGTCGCCGGCGCGGGCGACGACGGAGCCCTGCCCTCCTCGTCGTGACCGACGGCGCGCCGGCGCCGGTCAGCAGCGGTGGGTCAGGTGCCGGCGCGCGCGACGTCGGCGACCATCTCGTCGGGATCGCGAGCGAGCGCCTGCCGGATGTGCGCCGGCACCACCCCCGACCGCGCCATCGCCACCCGGACCTGCACCGACCGGTCGTCGAGCAGGCGTCGCAGGTCCACCTCGTCCAACTCGACCGCGAGCACCAGCGCGACGCGGACGTCCACCACCGGATCCTGGGCGAGCGCGCTGCGCTGGGCGGTGGTGGTTCGCGGATTACGGGCCAGCCCCTTGCGTACGCGGGCGGTCCGATCGGCCATCAGGGCCGTGATGACGTCGGGGTCGTGGGTGTGCGTGGCGAGCCGTTCCCGGACCTCCGGCGAGACGTCGCCGACCAGCCGCGCAGCCAGCTCGGGCTCCAGCTCGCGCGTCTCCGCGAGGAGACCGCGCAGCTCCTTGTCGGGAGCCTCGGCCATCACCCGACGGACCGACTCGTCGCAGGCAGGGTTGCCGGCGACCGCCCAGCGGACCCACCGGTCGGCGTCCTTGACCAGTCGGAGGAGATTGCCGACCGAGGTCGAGGGGTTCCTCGCCACGGCCTCCCGGACGTGCCGGTCGTGGTCCCGGGTCAGCGGTCGTAGCGCCTGCGCCGGCGCGTCGGTGCGGGTCGCCACCGCCTTGCGGACCACGGCCGACGGGTCGGCCGCCAGGTCGATGAGGGTCACGTGTGTCGTGGCGGGGTCCCGCGCGAGGGCGAGCCGGGCATCGACACCGCCGCCGGTCGCTGCCGCGCTGCCATCGCCGACGTCCTGCCGCTTTCCCATGGACGCCATCATGTCACGAGCCCGACCCGGGGAGACCGGCCCCCTGACCAGCGCTTTGACGGCGATCAAGCAGCCGACTCCGTAGCCGGCCCTACCGCGGCACGGCCCGGAACCAGACCTCCCGGTCGTCCGGGTCGGGTCCCCGGCGGGGCAGCGTCGGCGGCTCCTCCCCGGTGACCGGCGCGTAGTGGTCGAAGGTGGTGGTCAGGACCGCCTCACCACCGGTCAGGTCGGGAAGCGCGGCGACGACCTCCGGGATCCGCGCCGACGGCAGGGTGCCGCTCACCTCCAGGTAGCCGCCGGCGAGCGCGGTGTCGTGCACGATCGCGCCCCGCCGGCCCAGCAACGCCAGCACCGCCTCCACCGTGTGCTGCGGCAGGTTGACGTCGAACCGCTCGATCGGCTGGCACACCCGGGTGCCGGCGGTACGCAGCGCCGCGGCGACCACGACCGGGGCGAGGTGGCGGAAGTCCGCCGCCACGGTCGAGATCGACTTGTCGAACTTCTGGTGCGGCCGGCTCTGTCGGGGCCAGTACGTGGACGCCGTCATGGTGACGACGCAGTCGGTGACCGGCCAGCCGTGCCGGCCCTGGCGGAACGCCGCCCGCACGCCCTCCTCGGTGGCCGCGACGAAGGCGGGTGGGAGCCGGCCGGGCTCGACGCCGGGACGGAACTCGACGCCGTGTCCGATCGGGGCGGCCTCGATGCGCAACCCGAGCCCGGCCAGGTAGGGGTTGCCGCGCTCGCGTACCCGCTCCTCGGCGCATCCCACGCCGACGACCCGTTCGATGCACGAGGTGAGCGTGCCGGAGAAGCGCACCCGGACGCCGTACCGGTCCGCCATCAGGGCGGCCAGCACCTCCTTCTGGACCTCGCCGTGCAGGCGGATCACCGCCTCCGCCTGCGCCTCGTCGAGTCGCAGGTCCACCAGCGGGTCCTCGTCGGCCAGTTCGGCCAGGCCGGCGAACATCGCCAGGCGCTGCGCCGGTTCGACCGGCTCGACGACCGCCTGCCGGGTCGGCGGCGGGAACCGGTAGGCGTGCCGTCGCGGCGGCTCCCCGATGTGCTGGCCGATCCGGGCCGACACCCCGCGTACCGCGGCGATCTGCCCGGCGGACACCGACGGGCGGACCAGGACGCCGGCGGGCTCGATGACGGCGATCTGGGTCACCGTCTGGGGGCGGGCGTCGGCCAGGCGCACCCGGTCGCGCACCCGCAGCCGCCCGGACCACAACCGCAGCCAGGCCCGCCGGCCCTGCCCGTCCCGGTCGACGGCGAAGACCGTGCCGGCCAGCGGGCCGTCGCGCTCCGCGCCCCGCGGCAGCAGGTCCGCGAGGAGGTCGCACAGGTGCCGTACGCCGGCGCCGGTGATCGCCGAGCCGCACGCCACCGGGTGCAGGTCGCCGTGGCGCACCGCGTGGCGGATCGCGCGTCGGACCTGGCGCGCGCGCACCGGCTCGTCGGTCAGCCAGCGCGCCGCCACCGCGTCGTCGACCTCGGCCACGGCCGCGACGACCGGCTCGGCGTCGAGGGCAACGGCGCGTACCCGGGCCTCGCCGGTGCCCTGGCCGGTGACCGTGCTGAGCCGAACCGGACGCGCACCGAGCCGCTCGTGGATCCGGGCCGTCACCCGGTCGACGTCGGCACCCCGGCGGTCCACCTTGTTGAGGAAGAACACCGTCGGTACGCCGATGCGGCGCAGCGCGCGCCAGATCGCGACGGTCTGCGGCTGGACCCCCTCCACGCTCGACACCACGAGCACGGCGGCGTCCAGCACGGCGAGCGACCGCTCGACCTCGGCGATGAAGTCGGGGTGGCCGGGGGTGTCCAGCAGGTTGACGCGCAGGTCACCGATCGTGATCGAGGTGACGGCCGCGCGGATGGTGATGCCGCGCCGGCGTTCCAGCTCCATCGAGTCGGTGCGGGTGGTGCCGGCGTCCACGCTGCCCGGCTCGGCGACGGCGCCCGCCTCGTAGAGGAGGCGCTCGGTCAGGCTGGTCTTTCCGGCGTCAACATGGGCGACGATTCCGAGGTTCAACAACGCCAAGGCAGAACTCCACGGTAGGACGGGTCAGGGTCCGGGGCGTGGAATCTGCTCGCATCGTCTCTCCTTGTCGTGGTGGTCGCGGCGGTGTGCCGTCACCAGGCTCACACGCCACAGGCGGCCGTCGCCACCGAATTCGGCGCCGCCGCTACGGGCAGTTCGCGCTGGTGCGGCGGACCGTCCGCTCGCGGTCGTCGGAGGTGATCCCGGACGGCACGCCGTCGAAGTGGGTCTCCACCTTCGTCCAGCCCCGGCGCTGCTCGTAGTGCACGTGCGGGGCGCCGGAGTCGCCGGTGCTGCCGACCCGCCCGAGTTGCTGGCCGCGGGCCACCCGCTGCCCGGCGCGCACCAGCGGCGGCTCCAGCAGGTGCAGGTACTGCGTCTCCCACTTCCCGCCGTGGTCGATCGTGACCCAGTAGCCGCCGCCGCGGCCCTTCGGCACGTCCGGGTCCTGCGGGGTCCGGCCGCCGAGCGAGCCGTTGATCCCGGCCACGCCGACCGTGCCGTCGGCGGAGGCCAGCACCGGCCGGCCCCAGGCCGCACCGGTGGTCGGGTACAGGTCGACGTCGTAGTCGTCGTGCCCGGGATAGGTGGACAGCCGCCACGTCTCGCCGCAGGCCACCGGGAGCTGGAACGCCGGCCGTGGACCCTGGCGCGTCAGCAGCGGCACCACGAGCACCGCGCCGGCGACCAGCGCCGCGAGGGCGACGACGACAGCCGCCGCGCGGGCCGCCCGGCGGCGGGGACGAACGTGCTGTGGAGGTTCGGCGGTCACCGTTCCGAGCATGACACGCGCGTCCGTGACGGTCAGGGCGTCCAGCGTACGCGCGGGTTGATCCGCCCGGACCAGTCGAAGACGGCCATGTTGTCCCACTGGTTTCCGGTGCCGTCGATGTCGGCCGGGTCCCATCCGTTGCCGCGGACCGCGTACCAGGTTGGTTCCCAGTAGAAGACGCCGACGGCGCCCGCGTTACGGGCGGTGTTCTGCACCCAGTCGAACTCCTGGGCCTGCCCGGACCAGGTCGCGGGGATGCCGTCGCAGGTGGCGTCGCCTATCGCGTTGGGCTCGCCGTCGGCGTCGTCGCGGGTGAACGGGTACGCGGTCTCCACGATCACCACCGGCCTGCCGTAGCGACCGCGCAGGTCGACGATGTTCTGGTAGAGGTTCGAGAGGCTGCCGTGCCACATGCAGTAGTAGGACAGCGCGGTGACGTCCCACCGCACGCCCTGGGCGCGGATGCCGTCGTAGAACCACCGGGCGTTGGCGTTGCTGTCGGCGTCCGCCGTGTGGATCATCACCTGGATGCCGCCGCCGCACGCCTTGGTGGCGTCGTAGCCCTGCTTCAGCAGCCCGGCCAGCGGGGCGAAGTCGTTGTTCACGACCTTGCCCTCGTTCCACAGCATCCCGACGTTGATCTCGTTGCCGATCTGCACGCTGTCCGGCGGCGTGCCCTGGCCGCGAAGGCTGGTGCAGACGTCGTAGGTGAAGGCGTAGACGTCGGTCCGCAGCTGGCTCAGGCTGTGGCCGACCCACGCGGCCGGCTTGTACTGCTTGCCGGGGTCGGCCCAGGTGTCGGAGTAGTGGAAGTCGACGAGCACCTTCAGGCCCTTGGCCTTGGCCGCCCGCGCCTGGGCCAGCAGCCTGCTCTTGTTGTTGTAGCCGCTGGGCGGGTTGTTCCACACCCGCAGCCGGACGTAGTTGACGCCGACGGACGTCAGGATGTCCAGCGGGTCGCGGGCCGTCCCGCCCGCGTCGTAGTAGCGGGCGCCCAGGTCGAGGCTGCGCTGAAGCGAGGAGATGTCGGCGCCGCGCATGGTGAGCGTGTTCGCGGCGGAGACGGGCGCGGGGGCCGCGCCGAGCGTGGCGTCGGCGACGAGGACGCCGGCGAGCACGGCCGCGATCCGGGCTCGCGGGCGGCGGCGTACGAGGGTTTTCATGGGACTCCTTCGCCTCGCTCAGCCGACGGCGCAGCCGACGCCGTTGAGCGAGAAGCCGGTCGGCGGCGCGTCGCTGGCGCCCCAGCGGCCCTGGACGCCGAACGTCGCGGAGCCGCCGGGCGCGAGGACGCGGTTCCAGTCGACGTTGCGGGCGGTGACGGTCGCCCCGGTCTGGCCGACGGTGGCGTTCCACGCCGAGGTGACCTGCTGGTCGCCCGGGTAGCCGAAGGTGACGATCCAGCCGTCGACGGCCGTCGTGGACGTGTTCTGGACCGTCACGGTGGCCACGTAACCGCCCGACCACTCGGACTGGTTGCGGTAGGTCACCCGGCAGGTCGACGGTGGTGGGGGCGTCGGGGTGGACGTGGTGGGCAGGGTGACCGTGTTCGACGCGATCGACACGTTGCCTACCGCGTCCCGGGCCCGGACGTAGTAGAGGTTGCGCAGCGGCGTCGAGGGTGGCAGCGACGCGGTGTAGGTGGTGCCCGGCACGGTGGCGACGAGCGTCGAGGAGAACCAGCCGTCGAAGCGGTAGACGTTATAGCCGAGCACGCCGACGTCGTCCGTCGAGGGCGACCAGGACAGCGTGGCGGTGGAGGGGGTCACCTCGCCGACGGTCAGGTCCCGCGGGGCGCTCGGCGGGGTGGTGTCCGGGCCGGTGTCGGTCACCGGGGTGACCACGGTCAGCGGGTCGGTCGACGCCGAGCGGTGCCCGAGGGTGTCCCGGGCGGCCACCCGGAACGAGTACTGCCGGCCCGGCTGGAGGTAGTTGGTGATCGTGGTGGTGGTGACGGCGCCGACGCCGGCGCTGTAGATGACGTCGTCGAACGCCTGGTAGTAGGTGATGTCGTAACCGGCGATGGCGCAGCAGCCGGGCGTGGCGGCCGTCCAGGTGAGGGTGACCGACCCGGTCCGGACCGCGGTGGCGGTCAGGTTCGTGGGCGCGCTCGGCGGGAACGGCGAGGTGTTCGGCGTGCTGGCCGCCGTGGTCGGCGTCGGTTCGGCGGCCGGCGCCGCCGCTCCGCCGGGCGCCGGGGCGACCCGGGGGTACGCGGCGGGCGCGGCGGTGCCGGCGTCGGCGGCCGGCACGGCGACCAGCGCGGTGGCGAGCACCGCCGCCGACACCGCGACGGCGGCCAACGGACCGGGGCGCGGCCGGCGGAGCGACGGGGACGGGGACGGGAAGACGCCTGTCATGCCTCGACCATGCCGCCCATACATCGATGATCGCCAACATGTCTCACGACTCGGATCGACAGCCGGCGGGCCGGTCGCCGGTCAGACCGATTCGAGGTCGCGGTCCCGGGCCGCTGCCGGCGCGTCGGCCCGGTTGTCGACCCGGGTCATGAGCGCCCGGGCGTACAGGGTGACGCCGGCCAGGATGCTCGCCACGGCGATCGGCACGCCGAGGGCCGGCCGCACGTACATCGCCAGGAACCAGGACCTGGCCCGGATGCCGGAGAGGATGAAGACCAGCGGGACGATCCCCTGCGGGATCAGCAGGATCGAGCCCAGACCCCAGCTCAGTCCCTCGACCGTGCCGCCCCGGCGGGCCACGCCGGCGGCGGTCCGGACCACTGCGGGCCGGCCGGTGCGCATGGTGTGCAGCAGGTCGGACCCGTCCGCGCCGAGCTTGCGGGCCGCCGCCGCGCCCAGCGCCCAGGCGACCGCGACACCTGTCAGCACGCCGGCCGGCACCCCGGCCCAGGTCAGCCACGCAAGGTCGAGCCGGGTGCCGAGATACACCAGCGCGAGCGCGGGCGCGGGCGGCAGCAGCCCGACCCAGAACAGCACGTTGGACCGGCCGGTGGTGTCGGCGCGTTCCAGCGGGTTGCTCGGCCGCTTGTGCGCGTCCGGCCCCGGGACCAGGCCGAACACCGACGAGTGGACGATCAGCCCGGCGCCGCCGCCGAGCAGGGCGGGCACCGCCGCGGCGACCCACGGCCAGGTCCAGGCCAGCCCGCTCCACCAGGTGCACGCGACGCCCAGGACGACGGCCGGCGGCGCGAAGACGAGCAGGTACGCCCACTGCCGGCCGCGCACGTCGGCGCGTTCGGTGCCGGTCGTCAGGGTCTGCCAGAGCGCGGTGCCGTCCTGGCCGTACAGGTTGCAGGCCGAGGTGATCGCGAAGAGCGCGACCGCCGGACCGGCCCAGGGCAGCAGGATCCGCGCGTCGAAGGTCAGCGGCAGCAGCACGGTGCCCAGGGCCCAGACGACAGGCACCACGGCGGTGGTGGTGCGCAGCGGGTCACGCCACCAGGTGCGCAGCTCCTTGCGGACCACCGCGCCGGTCGTGCCGGCGAGCGGGCCGCCGCCGACCGGGGCGCGCCCGGCGCTGCCCCGCACGGTGACCCGGGCGCGGCGTGGGGTGCCCAGCTCGACCGACCAGACGAGCAGCAGCAGCGCGCAGAGCAGGGCCAGGCCGGCCGGCGCGGCGAGCGCGAGCGGCCAGTCGCCGCGCCCGGCGGCGTCCACCGCCACCACGCCCCAGCTCGACGGGATCGCCCGCAGCACGACGGTGGTGAGGTGGGAGAACCCGGTCTCCAGGACGTCGGAGTACATCACCGCCACGACGATCATCCAGCCGGACTGGGTGAGCACGAGCATCGCGGCGAACAGCACGCCGGTGACCGCCGCGCCCAGCCGGGACGCGGCGACCACGCCGAACAGCGCGTGGACCACCCGGGAGAGCAGCACCACGAAGACCAGTTGCAGCGCCGCGACCGGCGCCGCCAGCAGCGCCGGGCCGAGGCCCTGCCGCGCCGCGTACGTGATCAGGGCGACGAAGCCCAGCGCGGTGACCGTGGTGGTGATCCCGACGAACGCCGCGCCCAGCAGTCCCACCGCGAGCCGGCGGCGCGGCACCGGCAGCAGCGTGAAGTGGTCGGCGCGCAGCACCGCCGAACCGCCCCACAGCGGACCGATCAGCCAGCCGAGCGTCCACATCCCGAAGACCCCGGCCAGCAGGTCGCCCAGCACGTCGTCGTTCGGCAGGTCGACCAGGGAGAGCCAGACGGTGGCGGCGGCGAACAGCAGGCCGAGCACCGCGCCGACGAGCATCCACGCGGCCCGGCCACCGGTCATCGAGTTCCTGATGATCGACAGCTTCATCCGGATCAGGACGCCAGCCACGACAGTCCCCTCCGGGTGTGCTCGTCGCCGCCGACCAGCCGGACGAACGTCTGCTCCAGGGTGGCGTCGCCGCGCACCTCGGCGAGCGGGCCGGCGGCCACGACCTTCCCCGCGGCCATCACGGCGACGGTGTCGCACAACTGCTCGACGAGCGGCATCACGTGGCTGGAGAGCACCACCGAGCCACCGGCGGCGACGAACCCGTTCAGGATCGCCTTGAGGGCGGCCGCGGACACCGGGTCGACGGCCTCGAACGGCTCGTCCAGCACCAGCAGCCGGGGCCCGTGCAGCAGCGCGGTGGCCAACCCGATCTTCTTGCGCATGCCTGTCGAGTAGTCGACGACCAGGGTGCGCTCGGCAGCGCCCAGCTCCATCACGTCGAGCAGCTCCTGGACCCGGCCGGCCAGCACGCCGGCCTCGATGCCGCGCAACTGCCCGAGGTACGTCAGCAGCTCGCGCCCGGTCAGCCGCTCCGGCATGGACAGTCCGTCGGGCAGCACGCCCAGCAACGCCTTCGCCTCGACCGGGTCGGACCACACGTCCACCCCGAACACCCGCGAGGTGCCCTCGTCCGGGCGGAGCAACCCGACCGCCATCGACAACGAGGTCGTCTTGCCCGCCCCGTTCGGGCCGACCAGCCCGAAGAACGAGCCCGGCGGCACCACCAGGTCGACGTGGTCGACAGCGGTGGTCGAGCCGAACCGCTTGTGCAGGCCGGACAGCCGCAGCGCCGCCGGCCGCCCGTCCGGGTCCGGATCGTCCGCTGCGGCGTACTGCGTGGTCGACGGCTCCATGGATCCCCTCGGTGCGACTAGGTGGCGGCCCCAGTCTCACCGACGTGCGCGACGGAGGGAAGCGGCGGCGCCGACGACAGCAGGCAGGTCGGCGTCCTCCGGTGCTACCGCGCCGGTGCGACGGGCTGCCGGAGGATGGTGCGTCGCCGCTCCGGCGGGACCCGTCGGAAGTCGCTGAGGTAGATCTCGTGGTGGGTGCCGGCCAGGCGCAGCCCGTGGTCGGGGACGTACTCGTGATGCAGTCGCGCGAGCACGTCGGCCTCGTCGTCGAACGAGCCCACGTGCAACGTCTGCACGCACCGCCCCTCGGACAGCCCCGCCAGCCGGACGTCGTCCAGGCGCGCCGGCCGGTTCCTGGCCGCCGCCTGCGCGACGGCGGCGGCGACCATGGCCTCGCCGATCCAGTCGGGGACCATCAGCATCAGCGTCCAGCGCCATCGGGCCTTCTGCCGCGCGGTGGTGAAGGAGGCCATGTCGTCGGCCGACCACAGCCCCTCCAGGGGCGGTACGACGTAGTCGCGCCCGAGGGCCCGCTTGCTGGCGAACTTCAGCTTGTACGCCGTCGGGTAGAGCGCCTCGATCGCCTCGGTGAAGGCTGGCGAGGTGTTCGGGTCGCCGTGCCCGTCGACCATGAGATAACGCGTGTCGGGCACGTCGACCGTCCGGAACTGGCCCCGCCGCGCCCGGTAGGCGTCGAGCGTCCTCCTGAAGTCGATCTTTCCAGGGGTCCGGTCGGCCACCGCGACAGTCTAGTGCCGCGACGCTCAGCCGCGGACCAGTGCGGAGCGCTCCCCCGCGCGGCCGCGCGGCAGGTGGCTGTACGGCACCACCTCAGGGGTGTCGGGCCGGTTGAGCCGGCGGAAGAAACTGAGGACACCCGCGTTGCCGGTGGCCCAGGACCACGGCGCGTCCTGCCGGTCGGCGTCGACGAACCGTGGCGCGTCGTCCGGCCCGTGGCTGCGGGTGAGCAGGTGCGCGACGACCGCGTGCGCGGCCCGCCGGTGCCTGTCGTCGCCGGTGTGTCGGGCGCAGTCGACGAGGAACCCGCCGACACCCGTCACGCCGCAGCACTGGCCGAGATTGGCCAGGCGGGGGATCCAGTCGGCGCACGCGTCGGCCGCCGCCACGGCGGTCTCGGTGAACCGGGCGTCGTCCAGCACCTCGGCGGCGTGCAGCAGGGTCCGGCCGATCCCGGCGAGGCCCTGGCACCAGGACACCGACAGCGGGATCGCGCGGGGGTCGCGGGCGCGGGCGACAAGCACCTCGGTCCGCTCGCGCAGCTCCCGGGACCGTTCCCCGGCGGCGGCGAGCACGCCCGGGTCGCCGGTGCGCGCGGCGTACCCGAGGAACAGGTCGACGAGCCCGGCTCGGCCGTGCGAGTAGCTGGCCGTCGGGTCGGTGTCGATCTCCTCGGGCAGCCCGGCGTCGAGCGTCACCGACAGCGTCATCCCGGTCTTGCCGAGGAGCCGGTCGACGCAGGCGCGGGCGGCGTCGAGGTGGGCCGGATCGTCCAGCACGTCGGCCAGGTGGAGGTGGCCGAGGCCGGCGCCGGCGGTGCCGGTCATGATGTCGTCGTGCTCGTCGTCGGTGTCGTACGGCACCGCCGGGATCGCGGGCAGCGTCACGTCGAAGCCGGCCTGCCGCAGCCGGGCGAGGAAGAGGTGGCTGCCGGTGGAGCCGAGGAACAGTCCGGGCGGCACGTCGGTGCGGGCGTTGGCCGCCACGGTGTGCGTGGCCAGCCGGTCGAGCAGCTCCGGCACGCCCGGCGCGTCCAGGTGGTGCAGCAGTTCCAGGCCGACCCCGGCGCTGCCGGTGTAGACGCTGCCGTCCACGTTGGCGAACGCGGAGGCCGGCTGCCGCAACTGCCGTCGCTCGACGTCGCGCATCAGCTCGTCGCGCACCTGCCGCTCGACCGCGAGCGGGTCGGCGTGCGGCGCCGCCCGGCGGCGGGCCGGCGCGGCTCCGGTCGCCCACCGCTCGCCGGCCAGCGCCCGCAGCGCGGCGTCGGCCCGCTCCGGGGTGCCCCGCAGCAGGTCGTCGACGAGGTCGGTGAAGGCGGTGTGCGCGGGGCCGAGGATGCGCTCCAGCGACTGCGACATCCGCAGCGCCGACAGGCCGCGCTCGGTCTCGGCCACGACCGGCGCCAGCCCGGTGGCGGCGAAGGCGAGGGTCATGCCGAGCCCGTGGTGGTCGTCGGCGACGGCGGCGGGACCGTCACGCATCTGGTCCCAGGAGGCGTAGCCGTGGGTGCCGCCGGGCACGTGCAGCCCGTCCAGGGCGGAGATGCCGAAGTCCACCAGGTGGGCCCGGTCCGGGCCGAGCACCACGTTGCGCGGGGTGATGTCGCGCATGACCACGCCGCGCTCGTGCAGCGCCAGCACGGTACGCGCCAGCTCCCCCGCCGTCCGGGTGAACTCGGCGGACACCGGTGTGCCGGCGCGGAGCATGGCGCCGCGGTTGCCGACCCGGTAGGCGAGATCCTGCTCGCCGACGTCGGTGGTGACCAGGAACTCGTCCTCGCCGTGGGCGAAGTGGTCGACGAACCCGGGCACCCCCGGCACGCCGTCGCAGGCGGTGAGCACTCGGCGTTCGTTGCGCAGGCGGGAGCGGGCGTCGAGGCCGTTGCCGGAGTCCCCCACGTACGCCCGGGCCTGCTTGACCACGACGACCCGGTCGGTGGCGGTGTCCCGGGCGCGGAAGACGCTGCCCTGCGCGGTGCGCTGGAGGCCGTGCTCCGGCCGGTAGCGGTCGCCGAGCAGCGCGGGCGTCTCCTCGTCCTCCGGCCGGAACGGGTCGCTCACCCAGTCCGGCTGGCGGTAGTCCAGGTCGGCGACGGCGTCGAACGACTCCCCGTCCGGTCCCGGGATCCGCATCGCCAGGCGTCCGCGCTCGCCCCGGTACCAGCGGGCCACGAACGGGCCGTAGCGGTAGTAGACGGGGGCGTCGTCGGCGACGCGGCGGTCGCTGAGCACCCGCGGGCCGGGGTGACCGCGCAGCAGCGCGGCCAGCGCGAGGCCGAGGTCGCGGACCCGGTCCGGCTCCGGGTAGATCGTCATCGCCTTGCCGACGGTGGCCGGCGAGTCGATGCCGTAGTTCAGGCCGGTGAGCACGTCGCCGCTGCTGGCGAGCTTGAAGCTGCACCCGGCGTCGAGCAGGAACGGCACCGCCCGGGCGGCGAGCGCCGGGAAGTCCCCGGCCCGCGAGGAGACGTGCAGCTTCCAGCCGTGGTCCGGAAGCCGCACGCCCTCGCGGTCGACGTAGCACCACTGCGGCCCGAGGCGCACCGTGAACCGGCCGCCGTACCGTTCGTCGACGAGCCGTTGGATGAACGGCGCGGGTTCCCAGTCGGACACGGGAGTCTCCCTCCTCGGGCGGCGTGGGGCGGTCAGGCCGGGATCAGACGGTGCGTCCGGTGGCGATGCACCGGTCGCTGTAGCGGTCGGTGCACGGCCCGCAGGTGTACGGGCAGCGGTTGGCGGAGTGCAGCGACTGCTGCACCTCCTCGAAGTGGATCCGCGGTTCCACGGTGGCCGGTCCGCCGCTGCGCGGCGCGAGTTCCAGCAGGGTCGCCTGCAGTCTCTGGGTCATGTCGCCTCCATCGGGGTAGCGGGGCACGACGGCCTGGTTGCCGAGAGGCCCCTGGGCTGTTCGGGACGCTAGCGCAGGGCGCTAAGCAATCACTAAGAATGAGGAGGTGATAACGAAGGGTGTCCGGGCATCGACGCCGGCGATGCTCTACTCTCGACCTCCAGCCCGGGTCCCGGCGCGAACCGGGCGGCGGCGGGAGGAGACGTGCCGATGAGCGAGGCCGTCGTCGCGGACGACCGGCGGGCCGGCCCGCGTACCTCCGGGGGCGGCCCGCCGGTCGCGGAGTCGGTGCTGCCGGAGCTGCGCGAGATGTGGTGGGAGACCGGCCTGCGGGCCCGGGCCGAGGCCGGCCTGCTGACCGTGCTGGCCGAGCTGCCCCGCCTGGTCGCCGCCGCGACGCGGATCAGCTGGCGGGCGGACCGGGCCCGCACCGCGGCGGTGGCCGCCGCGACGGTCGGCGGCGCGCTGCTCGCCGCGTTCGGGCTGCTGGCCACGCAGCGGGTGCTCGTCGAGCTGTTCGCCGGCGGCCCGACCGCCGACAAGGTGGTCGCCGCGCTGCCCGCGCTCGGGGCGCTGGCCGGGGCGACCGCGCTCCGCGCCGGCCTGGGCATCGTCACCGGGTACGCGCAGAACGGGCTGACGCCGCGGGTCAGCCGCGACGTGGAGCGCCGCCTGTTCGAGACCAGCACGGCGGTGCGGCTGGAGGCGTTCGACGCGGACGCGTTCGCCGACGACATGGAACGGGCGTCGCGGGGCCCGGAGTCGGCGACCGGGCTCGTGCAGGCCGCGACGAACCTGCTGGCCGGCGTGGCCGGGCTGGTCGCCGTCGCGGTGGCGGTGGTGGTCATCCACCCGCTGCTGCTGCCGGCGCTGCTGCTCGCCACGCTCCCCCGGGCGTGGGCCGCGCTGCGGGCCGGTCACCTGCAGTACCGGACGTACGCGGCGGGCTCGGTGCGCCGCCGTCGCATCTGGATCCTGCACCGCCTGATGGCCGAGCGGGTCTCGGCGCCGGAGCTGCGGTCCTACGGGCTGCGCGGGTTCCTGCTCGACCAGTACGACCGGGTCATGGGGGCGGAGACCGACGTCCAGCTCACCCTCGCCCGCCGGGTCACCACGACCACCACCGTGGGCTCGCTGACCGGCGGCGTGGCGACCGGGGCGGTCTACCTGCTGCTCGGGCTGCTGCTGGTGGGCGGGCACATCCCGCTCGCCGCGGCCGCGACCTGCGTGCTCGCCCTGCAGGCCGCGCAGCGTTCGCTGACCACCGCCACCACGCAGGCCGACAAGGTCTACACCGAGGGCCTGCACTTCGCCGACTACACCGGTTTCCTGACCCGCGCGGCGGCCTACCTGCCGGACGCACCGGGCGGCGAGCGTCCCGGGCCGCTGCGCGAGTTGAGCGTCCGGCACGCCGGCCTGCGCTACCCCGGGCGCGACGACAGCGCCGTGCGCGACGTGACGTTCACCGTCCGGGCCGGCGAGACGGTGGCGCTCGTCGGCGAGAACGGCTCCGGCAAGACCAGCCTGGCCGCGCTGATCGCCACGCTGCGCACGCCGACCGGCGGCGCGGTCTGCTGGAACGGGCGACCGCTGGCCGAGTGGGACACCGACGACCTGCGGTCGCGGATCGCCGTGGTCACCCAGGACCACCACCGCTGGCCGTTCACCGCGGCCACCAACATCGCGCTGGGCGACGTCGGCGGCGAACCCCGCCGGGAGCGCATCGAGGCCGCCGCGGACCGGGCCGCCGCCCACGGGATGATCACCGAGCTGCCGTACGGGTACGAGACGCTGCTCGACCGCACGTTCGCCCACGGCCAGGACCTCTCCGGCGGGCAGTGGCAGCGGATCACCGCGGCCCGGGGTTTCCTGCGCGACGCCGACCTGCTGATCATGGACGAGCCGTCCTCCGCGCTCGACCCGCGCGCCGAGGAGGCCCTGTTCCAGGCGATCCGGGAGCGGCAGGGGCGCGCCACCACCATCCTGATCACGCACCGCCTGGCCAACGTCCGGCACGCCGACCGGATCTTCGTGCTGCACGACGGCGCGCTCGTCGAGGAGGGCAGCCACGACGACCTGGTCGCCGCCGGCGGCCGGTACGCCGAGTTGTTCGCGCTCCAGGCGGCGGGCTACCGCGCGTGATCCCGCCGAGCGGCGGCCCCGCCGGTCAGTAGAAGCACCCGGTGGCGGGCAGGGCCGAGGGCGCCGGGACGGCGGCGCCGTCGTAGACGGCGAGCAGGAGTTGCTGCGGGCACCGGTTGGCGCCGTTCACCCGGATCTCCAGGTGCAGGTGCGGGCCGGTCACGTTGCCGGTGGCGCCGGTGTAGCCGACGACCTGCCCGGGAACGACCCGCGCCCCGGCCGCGACGACCCGTGACGACAGGTGGCAGTAGAGGTAGTAGGCGCCGTCGTCGGCGGTGATGCCGAGGCCGTTGCCGCAGCCTCCGCCCGCGTAGCCGACCGTGCCGGCGGTGATCGCGTACGTGGTCACGCCGGTGACCGTGGGCAGGTCGATCGCCGGGTAGTCGTGGTGCGGGTCGTCGTACTCCGAGCGGGGCAGGACCGAGCGGTCGATGACCGGCGCGTAGAGGCCCCCGCCTCCGCCGCCGCCGAGCAGCCACTGCCAGGTGGTCGCGCCGACGGTGGTGCCGCCGGTGAGTCCGCGCCCGGCCTTGAAGGCGGTCACCGCCTCGGTGGTGGCGGCGCCCCAGGCCCCGTCGACGGTCAGCCCGTACCCGTACTTGTTCAATGCGGTCTGCAACGCGCGTACCGCGTTGTTGTTCGCGCCCGGGTCCAGCGTCACGACGAGCCGGGACCAGGTCAGCGCGCCGACGACGCCGTCGGCGGTCAGGCCGTTCGCGCTCTGGAACGCCTGCGTCGCCGCGGTCGTGCCGGCGCTGAACGCGCCGTCCACGGTCAACGTCTGGCCGTGGTGCCGGAGCAGGAACTGCGCCGAGGCGACGGTCGCGCCGGACATGCCGGCGCCCAGGGTCGGCCACGCCGGTGCGGCGGCGTGTGCGGCGGCCGGCCCGACCAGGACGGCGGTCAGGGTGAGCACCACGACGGCCAGTCGGCCGGTGAGGCGTCGGAGGGTGGTCCGCATCGGCGCTCCTCGTCCACGAGGGTGACGCGACCGGTCACCGACCGGCCGGTCCGGTCCGGACGGTCACCGGACCAGCACCAGTATCACGACGGCGATAAATATTTACAAGCGGCGAAAGACTGTAAAAGGATTTCGCCGCCCGGTCGCCGGCGTCCGGGTCCTAGGCGAGCCCCATCCGCCCGGCGGCGCGGTCGGCCGCCTCCGGCCCGGCGAGTTGGCGCAGCAGCAGACCGTCGATGAGGGCGATGGCCGCCTCGGCCTCCGCCCGCCGGCCGACGTCGTCCGGCAGCAGCTCACCGGCCCAGACGATCCACTCCTCGACCAGGCGCGGCACGACCGTCCGGTACGGGGCTCGTCCGCTCGCCGCCAGGCCGTTGGCTTCGAGGAACAACGCGAACACGGGGTCGGCCGCCGGTCGGCCGAGCACCGCCCAGGCGGCCCGGACCAGCGCCCGGCGATCCGGCACCGGTGCGACGAAGAGTTTTCAGTGACCACTACAATTTTTCTGACACGGAGGCCGTGATGCCCGACATGACCGCGACGGAGGTCGTCGACCTGTTCCGTCGCCCACCGCAGCGCCTGGTCGACGTCGGCGCCGGCAGCGTCGCCTACCGCCGGGTGGGCGACGGGCCGGACGTGCTGTTCGTCCACGGCTGGCCGGTCAGCGGCGCCACCTTCCGGTCGCTGCTGCCCCACCTGGCCGCGCACGTCACCTGCCACGTCGTGGACCTGCCCGGAGCGGGATCGAGCCGGTTCGACGCCACCACCGAGCTGAGCGTCGCCCGGCACATCCGGACCGTCCGGGCCCTGCCCGACCTGCTGGGCCTGGACGACCTCGCGGTCGTCGGGCACGACAGCGGCGGCCTGATCGCCCGCCACGCGCTCGCCGCCGACCCCCGGGTACGCGCCATGGCGCTGCTGAACACCGAGCAGCCGGCCGGGCTGAACGGACGGTTCCGCGCCTTCCTCGCCGCGAGTCGCCTGCCCGGGTTCGCGGCGGGCCTGGGCTGGGCGGTCGGATCACCACGGATCCGGCGACAGCCGCTGGTGCTCGGCGGCGCGTTCGCGGACCGTCGCCTCCTCGACGGCGAGTTCGACGAGTTCTTCCTCCGCCCGCTGCACCGGATCCCGGCCCGCCGGCGGGCAGCCGTCCGGGTGCTGCGCAGCTTCGAGCCCCGCCTCGTCCACGAACTCGCCGCCCTGCACGCCCGCATCGACGTGCCGGTCCGGCTGGTCTGGGGTGACCGCGACCCGTTCTTCCCGCTCGCCTGGGCCGAGCGGATGGTGCCCACCTTCCCCCGGGCGGATCTGGTGACCGTCCCCGGCGCGGGCCTGTTCGTGCACGAGGAGCGGCCACGGGAGGTCGCCGCCGCGCTGCTCCCGGTGCTCACCGCCGAGCCGGGGCGCCCGCCGGTGCCGGACGGGCGCCCCACCCACGGCTAGCGCAGGTGGCGGGCGAAGAACCGGGCCACGCCCTCCCCGGCGAACTCCGGCACCCCGGTGTGCCCACCCATGTTGGCGTGCAGCGTCTTCTCCGCGGAGCCGAACGCGTCGAACAGGTCCAGGGCCGACTGCCGGTCGTTGCCCTCGTCGTCCCACTGCAGGAGGACGTGCAGCGGGATGGTGACCCGCCGGGCCTCCTCGAAGATGACGCGCGGCACGAGACTCCCGGCGAAGAGGCCGGCCGCCACGATGCGCGGCTCGACCACCGCGAGCCGGACGCCGACCGAGATCACGCCGCCCGAGTATCCGACCGGGCCGCCGACCTCGGGCAGCGACAGGAGAGCGTCCAGGGCGGCCCGCCACTCCGGCACCGCCCGGTCGACGAGCGGGAGGACGAGGGCGTCGACGATCTCGTCGTCGACCGGCTCACCGGCCGCCATGGTCCGGCGCAGGTCGGCACGGGCCTGGTCGAGTGCCGGCCAGCTTGGCCGGTCACCGCTGCCGGGCAGTTCGATGGTGGCGCCGGCGAAGCCCTCCGCGGCGGCGTGGCGGGCCCGGGCCACCAGGCGGGGATACATCCGGCTCAGGCCGAGCGGCGGATGGCCGAGCAGGATCAGCGGCACCGGCGCGGACGGGGAGGCGGACGCGGGCGTCCACAGGTAGCCGGGAACGTCGCCGAGGGTGAACTCGCGTTCCAGGACGCCGTCGTCCAGGCGCCGCTCAGTGGTGAATCGCATGGTCGTGCCTTTCGGGAGTGCTCGAGAACGGCGCTCCCGGACGACCTATCGCCCGACCGTGACCCCGGAGGGGAGCACCCACGTCGTAACGTCCACGGGTACCACCTCCTCGGTCTCTCGCACGGCCTCCGCAACCTAGCAACGGCCGCTACGGTCCGCCAACCCTTTCCGCCGGGACGCCGGTTGCCGTCAGCTCTGCTGGTAAGTGACCGCGGCGAACCCGCACGGCTGGTGCAGGTGCAGGTAGTAGGCGCCCTCGCCGTAGTCGTCCAGGTCGGCGCCGCCGATCAGACCCAGGTAGTCCATCGGCTCGCCGCAGCCGGGGCAGTCGGGGTGCTCGGCGTCCTGGATCCAGTCGGGCCGGCCGCCCAGCGTCGAACCGCCCCGCGCCCAGGCGCTGGCCTGGTAGGGGCTCGACCGACGCTCCCCGGGGACCGGCGCCGACGCCGGCGGGTCCTCCGGCTCGGTGACCCCGAGGTAGCTCGGACGGGCGTTGCCGGACCACCAGACGCTGCCGCCGGCCGGGTCGACCCGGCTGAACAGCGTCGCGTAGCAGGCGCAGAAGTGGCAGGTCTCGACCAGCAGCCGCCCGGACCAGCCGGTGTGCGCCAGCGCCGCGCCGACAGCGGGGTCCGCCGTGTCCAGCTCCGCGGCGGACCACAGCGGCGACGCGCACCACGGACAGGCCGTGCCGTCGGCGCGACGCCGCGCCGGACCCACGACCCAGGCGTACGCGGCGTCGCCGCACAGGTCCCGCCGGCGCCCGTCCGACCCGACCGTCCAGCCGCCCTCCCGCGCGTAGGCCAGCGCGTCGACGTGCAGCCTGTCCGCGCCGGCCGGCCGCCGCGCCGACCACCGGCGCAGGGCGCTCTCGGCCACCGGGTGACCGGAGTGGGCCAGGATCACCAGCAACTGGTTGAGCCGGCTCGGGGTCGCGCCGCCGTCGACGCGCTCGACCACCCGGCGGACCACCTCGGCGTCGGCCGCCCGGTAGAGCCGGCCCGGCCACAGCACGTCGCCGTCGAGCAGCGCGCCGAGGTGCGGCGTCAGCCTGCCCGGATCGGCGTCCGCGATCGCGCCCAGCTCCTCGATCGCGTCGTCGTCGCCACCGGTGGCCCTGTCGATCAGCTCCTCGATCACCCGGCGATGCTAGCCGGCCCCACCGACGCGCCGAATTAATCGGCGCTTCTCTATATGTTTGGCCGGGACGGGGTAAGGAGGGTGGCGGGCGACGTCGACGCCCGCACCCGAAGATCCGGAGGTTCCCCGTGCCCCGTGCCTCTTCGCCACCTCTCCCCCGAGCCGCCGTCACGGCCGCCACCGGCGGTCTGCTGGCGGCGGCGCTCACCGCCGCGATGACCCTCGCGGCGCCGGCCGTGCCGGACCCGCCCCGCCTGCTCGCCGAATCCACCACCGAACTCGCCGGCCCCTGCGTACGCGTGCTCGACGGAACCGAGTGGACACTCGATCCGTGCGTGCCCGAGGGGCAACCGCTCCCGCCCGACGTGGTGGCGACCCTGGAACAGCTCCGGCTGGAGCGCTGCGCCACCCCGACGCCGACCACCGCGCCCTCGACGAGCCCCTCCCCGACCTCGACCGCGACACCCACCGGCACGCCGAGCGGCGGTCCCACACCGACGCGGACCGTCGCGCCGCCGGTGACCGCCCTGCCCGGCACCATCGTCACGACGGACCGGCTGGCAGGCGCCCTCGCCACCGCGACCGCCACGACCACCGCCCCGGCCACGACCACCGCGACCGCCACGACCACCGCGACCGCCACCCCGGCCACGCCGACGCCGTCGACCACCCCGAGCCCGTGCGCGACGGACGGTCCGACCGCCGGCCCCACCCCGAGCCCGACCTGGACCATCACCCCCGACCCGACGGCCAGCCCCAGCCCCACCTCGACCCCGACCGGCGGCCCCACCCCCACCGCGCCGCCGCCCGCCGACGAGTGCGTACGCCTGGAGGGCAGCCCGCTCGACGACGCGCGAGCGGACCGGATCGCCTGCCGCCCGCCGGGCGGCATCCCGGACAAGGCCCACCCGATCGTGCTCACCGCCACCGGCGACTCGGTGACCTCGGCCCACCACCAGTTCGGCTACGGCATGGGCAGGTGTGACAACACCTCGGCCGACCAGCGCAACCTGACCGGCAACAACGGCATCTTCAGCTACGTCAACGGCTACTACACCGCGAACCCGAACGTCATCGACTACCACAACATGGCCCGCACCGGCTTCGACACGACGAAGATGCTCGGCGCGCCGGCCGGCACGCCCGACGCCTGCGGCAACCCGTGGAAGCCCGCCCTGGCCCCGGTGCCGCTCGCCGCGGCCCGCATCGCCAAGGCCAAGGCCGACGGTCACAAGGCCTACCACGTGACCACCGGCGGCGTGAACAACACCAACTGGACCACCGTGCTCAGCCAACTGATCAAGTGCCGCGGCCTGGAGTTCAGCGCCAACGGGATCCCGCGCAGCTCGATCAACTGGGCCGCGGCCGGTGGACGCGCCGGCATCGTCACCAACGGCGGCGGCTGCACGATGCGGGTACGCAACCCGTGGCCGTTCTCACCGGACTGGTTCGTCAACATCCAGGTGCCCCGCTACGACGGGCCCGCCCAGTCGGCGGGGATCACCGCCGGCGTGACGGCCACCGTCAACGCCATCCTCGGCGCCGGCGCCGACAAGCTGGTCTGGATGCTCTACTACAGCATCAACCCGGCCAACATCGACATCGGCAACTTCTCCTGGCGGCTCATCCGCTCGTACGCGCCGGGCTGGGTGGTCGGCTACCTGCCGCCCGCCGCAACACCCGTCCTCCAGCCACTCATCGACCCGATGTGGGTCGGCGCCGTGGCCGCGCTGATCAACAACCTCAACGCGGACATCACCGCAGGCATCCCCAAGAACAATCCCAAGGTACGCGCGCAGCCCGCCCCGGTGTTCCTGGCCGCCGACATCCAGGTGACCGCGCTCGGCGGGTCGCCGCACCCGAGCCCCGCCGGTCACGGCAAGCTGGCCACCAGCCTGGCCGCCGCCTTCGCCGCCATCCCCTGACCCGCGTCCCGTCGCCGCGGGGGCGCCGGGGCCCCCCCCCGGGGGGGGCGGGGGCCCCCCCCCCGGGCCCCCCCCCCCCGGCGCCGCCCCCCCCCGGGGGGGAGGGGGGGGCGCCCCGGCCCCCGGGGGGGGGGCCGGGCCCCCCGCCGCGCCTGTCCACCGCCCCGGGGCGACGGCCTCACGGCTTGCGGGCGAGCAGTCCGACGAAGGTGTGGTAGGTGTCGGTCTGCTTCGCCGCCGGCGTGCCCGGCTCGGGGCGCCACTCGGCCAGCGGGACCAACCCCGGATCCAGCAGCGTGAGCCCGTCGGCGAAGGAGAGGATCTCCTCGTCGGTGCGCCAGCGACCGGTGCCCAGCGACTCGTTGAAGACCCGCTCGACCTCGCGCGCCTTGCGGGAACCCTCCGGGTCCCGCTCACCCGGATCGCGGAAGTGCGAGATCGCCACGTAACTGCCCGACGGCAGCGCGTCGATCAACTCCGTCGACACCGCCCGCGGGTCCTCGTCGTCGCCGAGGTGGTGCAGGATCGCGAAGAGCAGCAGACCGATCGGCCGGTCGAAGTCCAGGAACCGGCGAACGTCCGGATCGTCGAGGATCTCCTGCGGCCGCCGGATGTCGGCCTGGATCACCGTCGCGGTGCCCTCCGCGGCGAGCAGCGCCCGCCCGTGCGTCAGCACGATCGGGTCGTTGTCCACGTAGACCACCCGGGCGCCCGGGTGGTGCGCGACGGCGACCTCGTGCACGTTGCCCTGGGTGGGCAGCCCCGACCCGATGTCGAGGAACTGGTCGACGCCCGCCTCGGTGACCAGGAACCGGACCACCCGGCGCAGGAAGGCCCGGTTCGCCTGGCCGGCGGCCGGCCCGTCCGGAGTGATCCGCAGGGCGTGCTGGGCGACCTGCCGGTCGACCTCGAAGTTGTCCTTGCCGCCCAGGAAGTAGTCGTAGACCCGGGCCACGCTGGGGACGGTGAGATCGATTCCGGGGGGTGCGGCCTTGTCGCGGGTCAACGGCATCTCCGTCCGATTCGGTGGGTGACTCCGACGTTCCCGGGAGTGTAGCGATCGGACGGTGGGCGTCGCCGCCCCGCTGGTACCGCTCCCAGCGGATCCGCCTGACGACCAGCCCGCACGCCGGCCGGCGCCGGCCGGCGTGTCGGGCCGAGCGGCGTGCCGGAACCCCGCCGGACGGTGGCGGGCCTAGTACTGCAACGGCAGTAGGCGAACCGGGTTCGGTTCGCGTTCGTTGGTCTGCCTGTGACGGACGTTGATGTCGATCAGTGGCATGGCGAGTTGGACCGGCTGCATGCCCGGATCGGGCCTCGGTTTCGCCGGTCTGAGCCGCGGCGGCGTGTGCGTCAGTACCTGTGCGGCCTGGTGTCGGGTCTGGGCCGTAAGAACGGCTGGACCCTGGCTGAGCAGGCCGGGGATATGTCGCCGGACGGTATGCAGCGGCTGTTGCGGTGGGCGGATTGGGACGTCGACGCGGTCCGTGATGACGTGCGGGACTACGTGATCGAGCACCTCGGCGACCCGGCTGGTGTGTTGATCGTTGACGACACCGGGTTCCTGAAGAAGGGCACCCGGTCGGCCGGGGTGCAGCGGCAGTATTCCGGCACCGCTGGCCGGACGGAGAACTGCCAGGTCGGGACGTTTCTGGCCTACCGCTCGTCGAAGGGTCACGCGCTGATCGACCGGCAGCTGTACCTTCCGGCGTCGTGGACCGATGACCGGGACCGGTGCCGAGCCGCCGGGATCCCCGACGACGTCGAGTTCGCCACGAAGGTGCAAATGGCCCGGACGATGCTGGCCCGAGCCTTCGACGCCGGGGTGCCGGTGGGGTGGGTGACCATGGACGAGGCCTACGGCCAGTCGAAGTCACTGCGGTTGTGGCTGGAACACCGGGATGTGGGTTATGTGGTCGCGACCCGCCGCAACGACGACATGATCACCACCACGATGGGCATCGCCCGGGCCGACGAGTTGATCGCTGCTGTGCCGGCTCGGGCGTGGTGCCGGTTGTCCGCCGGCGCCGGCGCTCACGGCCCTCGCGAGTACTGGTGGGCGCGGGTGCCGGTGCGTATCGGCTGGCAGCCCGGACGCGGGCACTGGCTGCTCGCCCGGCGCAGCATCAGCACCGGCGAGATCGCCTACTACGTCTGCTACGGACCTCGCCGCACCCGCCTGCTCGACCTCGCCCGCATCGCCGGGGCCCGGTGGGCGATCGAGGAGTGCTTCCAACAGGCCAAGAACGAAGCCGGCCTCGACGAGTACCAGGTCCGCGACTGGCGAGCCTGGTACGCCCACATCACCCTGTCCATGGCCGCACACGCATGGCTCTCCGTCGCCCGATCCCTCACCTCAAAAGGGGATCCAGCACCAGCGACGACATGATGATCGGCTACACGGTACTGGAGATCCGAAGACTGCTCACCGCACTCGTAGTGCGATCAATCCATCCAGCAGAGCGAGTCTGGGCCTGGTCACGATGGCGAAGACGACGCCAACACCAAGCCCGAACCTGCCACTACCGACGACGCGGCTACCCCTGACAACTGCCGTTGCAGTACTAAGGCGTGTTTCATAAGCCGGTCAGAGCCACTCGCAGATGATGGTGATGGTCAGGCTGGCCTGGAACCGGACGGCCAACTTGTCGTAGCGGG
>NZ_JBITEP010000048.1:0-19915 GCF_044455315.1 Micromonospora sp. NPDC051300
CGAGGCCGACAAATCCCGTTGAAGACCCGAAGTCAGTCAGTCGGTGGGTCAGACCTCGGCGGGAGGTGCTCACAAACATCATCTCTGTCAGTCGGCGTCGACCACCCGGGCCACCTCGGGCGGCAGCGGGTACGGCCGCTCGGCCGGGAGGAGCGCCGCCGCGCCGGCCTCGTCACCGGCGGTGAGCCGCTGGTGCACCGCACGGGCCGTCGCGGTGACGTCGGTGAGCCCGACCAGCCACTCGTCGACGTACCGGCGCACCGCCTCGCCGGAGAGTCCGACCTGCAGCGACCGGTGCGGCAGCGGGGCCAGCCGCAGTGACCGTTCCGGGTCCCACTGCACCCGCACCGGGCTGGTCCGCAACAGGTGCCGCCAGGCGTCCCGGTCCGGGTGCCGGCGGGGGTCGTGTGCGCTGAGGCAGGCGTGCCCGAGCGCCCACTCGAAGCCGGCCCGGCTGATCTCCACCGCGAGCACCCGTTCCTGTCCGGGCTTGAGCGCCCACCCGCAGCGGTACATCATCCACCGGAACGACGGCTTGATCCAGGTCATCCGCTCCCGCTTGAACGGTGGCACGAACCGGCCGGCGGCCAGCGCCGGGTCGGCGATCTCCGGCGGGTACGCCTGGTAGACGGTGACGGTGTCGTCGGTGTAGGTGGCGCGGATCTGGTAGCGGGGAACGGTCACCGGGGCATGGTGACGAACCGGGTGGCGCGACCGCCACCGGATTCCCCGGTGCGCCGGGGGGATAGGCTGCCCGCCGTGGCAGGTCTGTTGAGGAACGTGGCGTCCCGGCTCGGCCAGATCACCGGGGCCGTGCCGGCCCGCACCGGCGGGCCGATCCCGGCCCAGGTCGCGCGTCGGCGCCAGGTCAACGCGTTGCAGCGTCGCGAGCTGTCGTACGCGCCGGAGCCGGACGGGCAGGCGGACCCGGGCGAGATCGTCTGGACCTGGGTGCCGTACGAGGACGATCCCCGGCAGGGCAAGGACCGGCCGGTGCTGGTGGTGGGCCGGCACAGCCGCACCCTGTTCGGGCTGATGCTGTCCAGCCAGAGCGACCGGGACGGCCAGCGGCACTGGCTGTCGCTGGGCCCGGGGGAGTGGGATCGCGAGAAGCGGCCCAGTTGGGTCCGCCTGGACCGGGTGCTCACCATGCGCGAGGACAGCATCCGCCGTGAGGGCGCGGTGCTCGACCGGCCCCGGTTCGACCGGGTGGGTACGGCGCTGCGGGCCGGCTACGGCTGGCGCTGACCGGGGCCCCGCTCGTGGCGGTCAGTGCTCGGCGACGAGCTGGCGGGGCGCGCGGGCCGCGCCGAGCGTCTTCGCCTCGTACATCGCGGCGTCGGCGCGGCACAGCGCGTCGGTGAGCTGGGCGGGGCTGTGGACCGGGGCGAGCCCGACCGAGGCGGTGACCCGGATGCTGCGACCGCCCAGCGGGATCGGCGCGGCGAGCGCCTCGTAGAGCCGGCGGGTGGCGTGCTCGATCCACCGCCGGTCGGCCGTGGGGCTGGCCAGCAGGCCGGCGAACTCGTCGCCGCCGAGGCGGGCCACCAGGTTGTTGCCGGCGAACGCGGCGAGCCGCTGGGCGACGCTGACCAGCACCTGGTCGCCGGCGGCGTGCCCGAAACGGTCGTTGATCTGCTTGAAGTCGTCGAGGTCGAGCACCACCGCGACCAGGGGCTGCCCGGCGGGGTCGGTGAGCAGGGCGGCGGCCAGCCGGAAGAACGCGCGGCGGTTGGGCAGCCCGGTCAGCGGGTCGTGGCTGGCGGCGTGCCGTTCGGCGGCCAGCTCGGCCTGGAGCAGTTCGAGTTCGGCCTCGGCGCGCAGGGCCCGCCGGCGCAGTTGCCAGGCGGAGGCCAGGGCGCCGGCGGCGGAGATGCCGGAGGCGACGGTCATCGGATCCGGCACTCGCCCTCCTCACCACAGGCCCCCGGTTCCGGGTCACCGAACGTGAGCGACCCGGCACACCGTACGTTCGGTTATCATGCTCGCAGTCCATTGCAGATGCAATAGCAGATGCACGTGCATCTCACTCCTCAGTCGACACTCGTGCCGCCCACCGCTCCTCCCCGCGGCCCCGGCCGGCCTTCGAAGAAGGACGCCCATGCAACCGCCCCCCAACGGCGTACCCGTGCCCCACCTGCCCCCGATGCGCTGGTTGAAGAGTCGCCGGAGCAACCCCAGCGGCAACTGCGTCGAGCTGGCCGAGCTGCCCGGCGGAGGGGGCATCGCGGTGCGCAACTCCCGCCATCCCGAGGGGCCGGCGCTGATCTACACGGTGGACGAGATCGCGGCGTTCGTGCTCGGCGCCCGGGACGGGGACTTCGACCACCTGATCCCGCCGTCCCGTCCACGGGACTAAATAGACCGTCCGGGGGAGTTCACCTCACTGTCGGTTCATGGCATGCTTACTCGTCGGCCGGGGAGGGCGCCCGGTCGAGAGCCGGGATGCGAGGGCGGTCAGGTGGCGACGGTGCCCGTCGAGGGCGGACCGACAAGCGGTCCGACGGTGCTGCGCATGCTGCTCGGGGCGCAGCTGCGCCGGCTGCGTGAGGGCGCCGCGGTCAGCCGGGAGAGCGCCGGTTGGGAGATCCGCTCCTCCGAGTCCAAGATCAGCCGGATGGAGCTGGGCCGGGTCGGCTTCAAGGAACGCGACGTCGCCGACCTGCTCACGCTCTACGGCGTCGCCGCCGAGGAGGACCGCGCCGCGCTGCTCAAGCTGGCCCGCGACGCGAACAGCCCCGGCTGGTGGCACCGCTACGGCGACGTGCTGCCGAGCTGGTTCCAGTCCTACCTGGGGCTGGAGGCCGCCGCCGCGCTGATCCGCACGTACGAGGTGCAGTTCGTGCCGGGACTGCTGCAGACCGCCGCGTACGCGCGCGAGGTGATCCTGCTCGGGCACCGCGGCGCGGCGCCGGCGGAGCTGGACCGGCGGGTGGACCTGCGGATGGAGCGCCAGGGGCTGCTGCGCCGCGCCGACCCCCCGCAGCTCTGGGCGGTGCTGGACGAGGCGGCGCTGCGCCGGCCGATCGGCGGCCCCGCGGTGATGCGCGAGCAGCTCGACGCGCTGATCGAGGCGACCGCCGCGCCGCACGTGCGGCTACAGATCGTCCCGTTCACCGCCGGCGGGCACGCCGCCGCCAGTGGCGCGTTCAGCATCCTGCGCTTCGGCGACGAGGACCTGCCCGACATCGTCTACATCGAGCAACTGACCAGCGCCATCTACCTCGACAAGCGCGACGACCTCGACTACTACGCGGAGGCGATGGAGCGGCTGTGCGTGGAGGCCGCACCGCCGGAGCGCACCCGGGAGATGCTGGCCCGCATCCGCGACGAGCTCTACCCGGCCTGACCGTCGCGCCGGCGGGCGATACCATTGCCGCGAACCGGTGACAGTGGACGGACGTCATCCCACGGCGGTGGCGCGCGAGTCGTGGAGGCGGCGTTGACCAGCGAAGCGAGCGGCACGGCGACGGAGCCGGGCCACCCGGCCGACCGGATCGACACGACCGTCGCGCACCCGGCCCGGCGCTACAACTACTGGCTGGGCGGCAAGGACAACTTCCAGGCCGACCGCGAGTCCGGCGACGCGATGGCCGCCGCGTTCCCCACCATCCGGCTCAGCGCCCAGGAGAACCGGCGGTTCCTCCGGCGCGCGGTGCGGCACCTGGCCGCCGAGGCGGGGATCCGCCAGTTCCTCGACATCGGCACCGGCATCCCGACCGCGGACAACACCCACGAGGTGGCGCAGGCCGTCGACCCGCACGCCCGGGTGGTCTACGTCGACAACGACCCGATCGTGCTGGCCCACGCCCGGGCGCTGCTCACCAGCACGCCCGAGGGCGCCACCGCCTACCTCGACGCCGACCTGCGCGACCCGGAGCGGATCCTCGCCCACCCCGACCTGCGCCGCACGCTCGACCTCACCCGCCCGGTGGCGCTGATGCTGGTGGCGGTGCTGCACTTCGTGCCGGACGGCGACGACCCCTACGCCACGGTCACCCGGCTGCTGGACGCGTTGCCCCCGGGCAGCTACCTCGCCGCCTCGCACGCCACCCACGACCACCTGCCGGCGCACCTCGCCGCCGAGGCGAAGGCGGCCGCCCGCGGCGGCGGCCCGCACGGCGTGATCAACCTGCGCGGCCGGGACGAGTTCGTGCGCTTCTTCGACGGTCTCGACCTGGTCGAGCCGGGCGTCTGCTCGGTGGCCGAGTGGCGCGCCGACGGCGAGCCCGAGCCGCGCCCCACAGTGGTCGACGTGAGCATGTACGGCGGGGTCGCCCGCAAGCCCTGACCGGCCGGCGGACCAGGACGAACCGGACGCTGATTGGTGCCGGCGGGGGCCGGCCGGGCAGACTGGGACCATCATGTCGCCGTTCACGCCCGCACTCCGGCTGCACGACCGGTACGTCCTGCGCGAGCGCATCGGGCTCGGCGGCATGTCCGAGGTGTGGCGCGCCGACGACGAGGTGCTGCACCGCCCGGTCGCGGTCAAGGCGCTCGCCGGCCGGCTCGCCGCCGACCCGCACCTGCGCGCCACCATCCAGCGCGAGGCGCGCGCCGCGGCGCGACTCACCCACCCGCACGTGACCCAGGTGTACGACTACGGCGAGGCGACGCTGCCCGGCGGCGTGGTGACGCCGTACCTGGTGATGGAGCTGGTGCAGGGGCAGACGCTCGCCGACCGGCTGGCCGGCGGGCCGCTGGCCTGGCCGGACGCGGTGCGCACGGCCGGGCAGGTCGCCGCCGCGCTGGCCGCCGCGCACCGGATCGGCGTGGTGCACCGCGACGTCAAGCCGGCCAACGTGATGCTCACCGAGACCGGCGCGAAGGTGCTCGACTTCGGCATCGCCGCGCCGGCCGGCCCGCAGCACCCGGCGGCCGGGCCGGCCGGCGAGCCGCTGGCCGGCACCCCTGCCTACTTCGCCCCGGAACGGCTCGACCCCGGCCCCACCCACCCGGCCGGCGACGTGTACGCGCTCGGCGTCCTGCTCTACCGCAGCCTCACCGGCCGGCCCCCGCTGCCGGTGCGGAGCTGGGACGACGTGGTCGAGTTGCGCGACCGCCGGCCGCCGGTGCCGCCGCTGCGGGTGCCGGGGCTGCCCGCCGACGTCGCCGACCTGGTCCTGGCCTGCCTGGCGGTGGACCCGTCCCGCCGTCCCACCGCCACCGAGGTGGCCGACCGGCTGGGCGCGGGCCGCCCGGTGGACCCCCCGACCGCGATCCTGCCCACGGTGACCCCGGCGACCCACCCGCCGACGCTGCTGGAGCGGCCCCCGGCACGCGCCACGCCGCCGGCCGTCCGGGCCGAGGTGCCGCCGAACCGGCTGACCGGGATGCTTGTCGCCGGCGCGGTGGTGCTGCTGCTCGCGCTGGTCGGCGCGCTGGTGCTCGACGGCCGCTCCGACACCCCGCGTGCCGCCGCCCCACCGGCCGGGGCGAGCGTCGCCACTGCGCCCGGCGCGAGCGCCGCCGCCCGGCCGGCGCCGACCCGGGCGGCCCCGTCGACCACCGCTCCTCGACCGCTCACCGCGCGCCAGCTCGCGGCCCGGTTCGTCGACGTGCTGGACCGGGCCGAGGCAACCCGGCTCGTCGATCGCAAGACGGCCGACGATCTGCGGAAGAAGGCCACCGAGCTGGACCGGGGAAAGCCGAAGGATCACGCCAAGCGGATCGAGGACCTGCACGAGCGGATCGAGGACGCCGCCGACGACGACAAGCTCGACGCCACCACCGCCGCCGCCCTGCGCAAGCTGCTCGACGCCTATGACCGGGTACGAGGCGGCGAGGGCTGACCCGCCACCTCCTTCAGATACACGCGGGGGACCGGGAACCCGGCGCGGTGCAGGTGCCGCATGACCTCGGCCTCGGCCAGGAGATGAGCCCCGTCGGCGGGAAGAGGCGGCTGCTGCACGAGCCCAGGCTAACCGTCCGTCGTCAGCGCAGGGTGGCGGTGACCAGTTCGCCGGGGGAGGCGCCGGCGCGCGCCACCGGCACGCCGTCCGGTGACCAGACGCCCGAGCCACCGGCCGCCCGCGCGTACCCGCCGCCTGTCGACCCGGCGAAGCTCGCCGTCGCCACCCACACGCGGTGCGCGGCGGCGACCCGGCGGGCGCGTTCGTCCGGCACCGCGGCGTCGTCGGCCGACTCCAGCACGCCGGCCAGGTAGGCGTCCGCGCCGAGCGCCGCGGTCGCCGCCGCGTGTGCCGGCACCCCGGTGTCCCTGCAGACCGCCAGGCCCAGCCGCCAGCCGTCGACGACGAGCACCGTCGGTTCCCGGCCCGGCCGGAACCGCTGCGGCTCCGCGCCGCCGAGGAACATCTTCCGGTACGCGACCCGCACGCCCCCGCCGTCGACCGCGAGCACCGCGATGTGCGGTCCGGCCACCGGCGCGCCGGCCAGCGCCAGCGTCCCGGTCTCGGCGCAGGCCGCCCGCAGCGGGGCGAGGCGGTCGTCGGTCGCCTCCAGCGGCGCGGCGGCCAGCTCGTACCCGGTCAGGGACAGCTCGGGGAAGACCACCACCCGGGCCCCGGCGGCCCGCACCGCGGCGGCGTGCCGCTCGGCGTTGCCCGCCACGTCCTCGGCGAGGGTGAGCGGCTGGGCGACCGCGACCGGCAGCGGCGTACGCATGGACGGCAGCGTAACCGGCGACGCTTTCCGTGGTCGTCGGTCCGCTCGCCCCGTAACGTGGTCGGATGATCGGAAACGCACAGCTCCTCGCCGGCCCCCGGGTGAGCGCCGCACGGGCCGCCGAGCCCGCCGGCGAGGGACCCGTCGGCTGGGTCACCGGCCTGGTCGAACGGCTCGGCGGCCCCGGCGCCGGCCTCGCGGTGGCCCTGGAGAACCTGTTCCCGCCCATCCCCAGCGAGGTCATCCTGCCGCTGGCCGGGTTCACCGCCAGCCAGGGCCGGATGAGCCTGTTCGGCGCGATCGCCTGGACCACGCTCGGGTCGGTGCTGGGCGCGCTGGCGCTCTACTACGTCGGCGCGGCGCTCGGTCGGGACCGGATGCGCGCCCTGGCCGCGCGCCTGCCGCTGATCAAGCTGGACGACGTGGACCGCACCGAGGCGTGGTTCCTCCGCCACGGCGTCAAGGCGGTGTTCTTCGGCCGGATGATTCCGATCTTCCGCAGTCTGATCTCGATCCCGGCCGGCGTGGAACGCATGCCGGTGCCGGTGTTCCTGCTCTTCACCGCGTTGGGCAGCCTGATCTGGAACACCGCGTTCGTGCTCGCCGGCTATCTGCTGGGCGAGAACTGGCACGTGGTCGAGGCGTACGTCGGCACGCTGCAGAACGTGGTCATCCTGGCGGTGGTGGCCGGGGTGGGCTGGTTCGTGGTGAGCCGGGTACGCCGGTCCCGCCGGACCGCCGCCGACCCGGACGCCCCACCCCGGCCGGGCACCGTCTACCGGGGCGGCTGGTACGGCGCGGACGAGGACTGACAGGCCGGGTAGAGCCGGCGGGTGCCGGTGCCGGCGGTCCACGCGGCCGGGTCGCTGAACCGGCAGCCGAAGTCGGCCGCCGCCACCGCCCGCGCGTCGGTGACCGGGTCGCCGGCCGGGCGCTTGCCGGTACGGACCCAGCGGGTCAGGTCGTCCCAGGCGGCGCCGGCCTCGGCCGGGCTGAACTCGCAGTGCTGCGCGGCCCGCACCGCCCGCTGCACCAGCAGCCGGGACCTCCCGTGCCGGGCCACGTCCCGGGCGTACGCCTGCTCCATGCTGAACGGGACGAACAGGTCGCCGAGGTCGTGCAGGCTGAGCACCGGCACGCCCGGCCGGCCGGCGATCCGGGGCACCTCGGTCAGGCCGGGCGACAGCCGCTGGCGCAGGTTCTCCGGGGCGACCCGTTGCACGGTGGCGTTCAGGTTCACCGGCTGGTTCGGGGTGTAGCGGGTGAACAGGTTGGTGGCGAGCTGCCCGGGGCGCTGCGCGGGGGAGTCGCCGCCGTCGGTGGTGGCGATGCCGAACAGGAAGTCCTTCCAGACCGCGAACGCGGCGTCGGCGCCCGGTCGGGGGCCGCCGGAGCGGTTCACGGTGACCGCGCGCAGTTGCCTGCCGAGCGCGTTCGTGGTGTCCGGGCCGGTGGGGGTGAGGCCGGCCAGCCCGGTCGCCACCTGGATCCGGGGCACCGCGTCGGTCAGGTAGTCGGCCGGCGGCGGGTAGGCGCGTATCCCGGTGAGCGCCTGCGCGACCAGGTTGTAGTCGAGGAAGTAGTCGAACAGCTCCTGGTCGCCGAGCACCCCGCACATCGGCAGCGCGCCGGCGTAGTAGCCGGGGTACTGCTCCAGCGAGCGGCCGATGACGTGCCCGCCCATGGAGACACCGGCGATGAGCACCCGGTGCGGCCGCCGCACGGTGCGGGCGAACAGGTCCGCGAGGGCCCGGGTGCCCAGCACCCCGGAGCGGATGTCGTAGCCGTTGCGGTCGTACGAGGAGGACGCCCAGGCGTACCCCTGGGTCAGCAGGCGTTGCCGCAGGTCGAAGGCGGGCGGTTCGGGGGAGAGCTCGGTGCCCTGGCCGCGGTAGCCGTGCGCCCACATCACCAGCTCGCCGTTCCACCTGGCCGGGATCTCGAGGACGTAGCCGGCGTGCGCGTACACGCCCTGCCGGACGACCGTCGGGGCGCCGTCCACGACAAGCGGCGGCAGCGGCGGGTTGACGATGGTGTAGCCGGGCAGCGGCTGGTCGCCGTCGTCGCGGCCGGCGGCGGCGGCGGGCGCCGCGCCGGCCAGGCCGAGCGCGAGCACGAGGGCGGCGCCGGCGGCGAGCAGCCGGCGGGTGGGTGAGGTCTGCATCGCTGCTCCCCGGGGACAGGTCCCTACCAGCCGGTAGGGACCTGAACGTAGGCCCGAGGTCGAGACCTGTCAATCACTGACCGACCGGTCGGTCAGCCCGTCGCGCCACAGTGGCCGGTCACACCAGACCGTGCGACAGCATCGCCTCGGCCACCCGCCGGAACCCGTTGATGTTCGCGCCGGCCACGTAGTCGCCGGGCCGGCCGTACTCCTCGGCCGTCGTCCAGCACCTGTCGTGCACGTCCCGCATGATCTCGCGCAGCCGTTGCTCGGAGCGGGCGAACGTCCACGAGTCGCGGCTGGCGTTCTGCTGCATCTCCAGCGCGCTCACCGCCACCCCGCCGGCGTTGGCCGCCTTGCCCGGCGCGAACCGCACCCCGGCCCGTCCGAGGATCCGCACCGCCTCCGGCGTGGTGGGCATGTTCGCCCCCTCCACCACCGCGACGCAGCCGCCGGCCACCAGCGCGGCGGCCTCCGTGCCACCAATTTCGTTCTGCGTCGCGCACGGCAGCGCCACGTCGCAGGGCACCTCCCAGACGGTACGACCGGAGACCGCGACCGCGTGCGGCACGTGCGTCGCGTAGTCGACGAGGCGGGCCCGGCGTTCCTCCTTCAGCTCGCGCAGCAGCGCCAGGTCGATGCCCTTCTCGTCCAGCACGTACCCGTCCGAGTCGGAGCACGCCACCACCGTGCCGCCGAGCTGGTGCACCTTCTCCACCGCGTAGACGGCCACGTTCCCGGAGCCGGACACCACCACCCGCTTGCCGTCCAGGCCGTCTCCGCTCCGCCTGAGCATCTCCTCGGCGAAGAAGACCGCGCCGTACCCGGTCGCCTCCCGCCGCACCTGCGCGCCCCCGTACGTCAGGCCCTTGCCGGTGAGCACGCCGGCCTCGTACCGGTTGGTGATCCGCTTGTACTGCCCGAACAGGTAACCGATCTCCCGGCCGCCCACCCCGACGTCCCCGGCCGGCACGTCGGTCTGCGCGCCGATGTGGCGGTACAGCTCGGTCATGAAGCTCTGGCAGAACCGCATCACCTCCCGGTCGGAGCGACCCTTCGGGTCGAAGTCGGCGCCACCCTTGCCGCCACCGATCGACAGCCCGGTCAGCGCGTTCTTGAAGATCTGCTCGAACCCGAGGAACTTCACGATGCCCAGGTAGACCGTCGGGTGGAACCGCAGCCCGCCCTTGAACGGGCCGAGCGCGCTGTTGAACTCCACCCGGAAGCCGCGGTTCACCCGGATCCGGCCGCTGTCGTCCTCCCACGGCACCCGGAAGACGACCTGCCGCTCCGGCTCGCAGATCCGCTCGACCACCCCGGTGTACTCGGGGTGCCGGTGCAGCGCCGGGCCGATGCTCTCCAGCACCTCCCGGACCGCCTGGTGGAACTCGGGCTCGCCCGGGTTCCGCGCGACCACCCCGGCGAACACCGTCTCGACGGTCTCCGGCATCACGGACACGTCCTTCCGCCTCCCGGCGCCGGCACCGTTGCCCGCACCGCCCCCGGATACGGATAGTGACCGCCGTCCGGTTCACTTGACCGGGTGGACGACATGATCTGGACCTCGGCGCGGGACGCCCGGGCCTGGCTGGACGCCGCCAACGGCGCCGGCGACACGGAGCTGACCTGCCGGATCCTCAAGCTCGGCGAGGAGACCGGCGAGGTGGCCGCGGCGTGGATCGGCGCGCTGGGGCAGAACCCGCGCAAGGGCGTGACGCACACCCGGGCCGAGGTGGCCGCCGAGTTGGCCGACGTGGCGTTCACCGCGCTCGTCGCGATCGAGAGCCTCGGCCTCGACGCGCACGCCACGCTCACCGCCTGCGTGGCCAAGGTGCAGGCCCGACTCTCCGGGGGCGGAATGAACCGCGACTGAGACCCGCCCGTATGACCGGGTGGGGACCGGTGAGAGGGGACGACCATGACGACTTCCGGGGACGACGACGCCGACCTGACCGACACACGCTGGTCCGCCACCGCCCGGCTGCTGGTCGCCGCCGCCGTGCTGGTGGTGGCGCTGGGCGGGGTCGCGGTGGCGGTCACCCTGTCCAACCCGGCACGGCTCGGCGTGGTCTTCTCCGGCGGGCCCGCGCCCTCGCCGGCCACCGGCGGCGGCTCGGGCGGCGTCGGCGGCGCGGAGGTGGCGGCCACCGAGACGCTCACCGCCCCGCGCGGGGACCGGCGCCGGGCGGAGTTCGAGCTGGCCGACGGCCTGACCAGCTTCACCCTGCGCGCCGCCGACCTGGGCGACGACCTCTACCGGATCGGCGCCCAGGACGACGCCGGCGTGACGCCGCGCCCGCAGGTGGCCGGCGACCGGGTCCGGCTGCGGATCGAGGAGAACGGCCGCTCCGGCCCGTCCGCCGTGGAGGTGGTGCTCAACTCCCGGCTGACCTGGCGGGTGCGCCTGGTCGGTGGCGTCCGGGAGCAGCGGATCGACCTGGGCGCGGCCCGGCTCGCCGGCGTCGACCTGGTCGGCGGCGCGTCCCGTACCGACCTGCGGCTTCCCCCGCTCGACGGCACGCTCACCGTGCGGATGACCGGCGGGGTCAGCGCGCTGACCGTGTCGGTGCCCGGCGGCCCACCGGCCCGGGTGCGGGTGGCCTCCGGCGCCGGCTCGCTCGCCGTCTACGAGGAGCGCCGCGCCGGCATCGCCGCCGGGGACGTGGTCAGCACGCCGGGCTGGGACCGGTCGGCCGACCGGCTCTACCTCGACCTGGTGGCCGGCGCGAACGCGGTGAGCGTCACGGCGGACTGAGCGTACAGTTCGGGCGGTGGACCGCACCGAATCGTTGCCCGCGCAGACGCTCCCGCCCGGCGTCGGCGCCGCCGACCCGGGCAGCGTGCTGCTGCCCGGCCACGACGTCCCCCTCGGCCGCTACACCACGGTGCGCCGGCTGCTGCCGCAGCGGCAGCGGCGGATGGTCGGCGCGTGGTGCTTCGTCGACCACTTCGGCCCGGACGACGTGGCCGAGCGGCCGGGCATGGAGGTGCCGCCGCACCCGCACACCGGGCTGCAGACCGTCACCTGGCTACTCGACGGCGAGATCCTGCACCGCGACAGCCTCGGCAACGTGCAGCCGATCCGGCCCGGCCAGCTCAACGTGATGACCTCCGGTCGCGGCATCGCCCACTCGGAGCGCTCGCCGCTGGTCCACCCGCCGCTGATGCACGGCGTGCAGCTCTGGGTGGCGCTGCCGGACCCGGCCCGTGCCGGCGACCCCGACTTCGCCCACCACGCCGAGCTGCCCCGCTGGCGCGACGGCGACTGGGACCTGACGCTGCTCGTCGGCGAGCTCGGCGCGGAGCGCTCGCCCGCGGTCGCGCACACCCCGCTGCTCGGCGCGCAGCTCGAGGCCCGCGGGCCGGCGCCGGCCACGCTGCCGTTGCGCCAGGACTTCGAGTACGGGCTGCTGGCGATGTCCGGCTCGGCCGAGGTGGACGGCGTGGCGCTGGCCCCGGGCGCGTTGCTCTACCTGGGCGCCGGGCGGACGGCGTTGACGGTGCGCGCGACGCCCGGCAGCCGGCTGCTGCTGCTCGGCGGCACCCCGTTCGACGAGCCGCTGGTGATGTGGTGGAACTTCGTCGGCCGCTCGCACGAGGAGATCGCCGAGGCCCGCGAGGACTGGTCGGCCGGCCGTCGCTTCGGGACGGTCGCCGACGACGCGGCGCCCCCGTTGCCCGCGCCCGCGCTGCCCACCACCCGGCTCAAGGCCCGCGACCGCAGCGGCGGGGTACGCGGCTGACACCCGACGTGCCGCCGGACACACTTTCTCGAATATCAGCCTTTCGGACGATGTCGCGTCGTATGATGATCGTGGCAGTGATGCCCGCCCGGTTCGGGCGGAGATTCACCACCTGGTGATCGCGACCCGGTTCGGGCGTGCACCACCGGGCACAGGTGCTGCGTGGCGCCCCAGGTCGCGGTTCGTGACCCGGGGCGCCCGCCTGTCTCTCGGACCCGCGCCGACGCCCGGCCGCGTGTGCGACCGGGCGTGGTCGTCGCGGCGTCAGATGCCGCGCAGGTGCTGCGAGACGCGCGTGTGCGGGTCCCGGGCCTGGGCCGCCCGCTGCGACGGGTCCACCTCGGGGGCCGCGTCGATCCCGGCCGACCGGGCCACCTCGACACCGTTGGCGTAGTCCACCGGCGGCAGCGCGCGCAACGCCCGCAACACGTCCTCCGGCGCGCCCTCCCGTTCGGCCGCACGGATCACGTCGTCCTTCCCGGCCGGGTAGTCCAGCGCGGACAGGTACTCAAGGACGTCCGAATAACTCGCCATGGGTCGGGCTCCTCGCGCCAGTTCGTCGGGTCGTGACCGCGCGGCGGTTACCCGTCGTGCGGTGGCTCACGCCCCCGATCCCCGCCGTTTCCGTCGCCGGAGGACGGGTAGCCGCCCTGCCTGTACCGAAGGGGGTACCACCGATGGACCACCACACCTTCGTGGCGCGGGTCGCCCGGCTCACCGGGACCGCCGACGAGCGGGCCGCGACGCTCACCGCCGCCACGCTGGAGACGCTTGCCGAGCGGCTGACCGGTGGTGAGGCGCTGGACCTCGCCGCGCAACTGCCGAAGTCGCTGTGGGGGATGCTCGACCCGCACCCGGGCACCGAGGCGGCCGAGCGGTTCGGCGCGGCCGAGTTCGTCGCCCGGGTCGCCCGGCGGGCGGACTGCGACGAGAACACCGCCCGTGGCGCGGCGCGGGCGGTGTTCACCACGCTGCGCGAGGCCATCAGTGGCGGCGAGTTCTCCGACGTCGTGGTGCAGTTGCCCCGCGACTACCGGGACATGGTGGAACCGGCGCTCGCGCCGGCCGCCGCCCGCCGCCGCTGACCCCCAGCTCTCCGCTTCCCCGCTGCCCGTCGCGGGGGCCGGTGTCCGCCTTGCACCGCCGTTCAGCGCCCGGCCCGTGGCGGCGGGACGTCCCCTGACGTCGGCCGACGCCGCGTCGTACCGCGCTGGTGGGATGACCGGGGGAGCCGGGGGCCTCGCGTCAGCCGACCGTGCCGGCGGCGCGCAGGGCGGCGATCCGCGTCTCGTCCACACCCGCCTCGGCAAGCACCTCGTCGGTGTGCTCGCCCGGTCGCGGCGGTGGGCGGCGCACCGCCGTCGGGGTGGCCGAGAAGCGCGGCGCGGGCGCCGGCTGGGTCACCCCCTCCGGCGTGACGAAGGTGTCGCGCGCGGCGAGGTGCGGGTGGCGCGGGGCCTCGGCCCAGTCGAGCACCGGGGACACGCAGGCGTCCGTGCCGGACAGCAGGTCGGCCCACTCGTCCCGGGTCCGGGTGCGGAACAGCCGGGCCCAGGCGGTCCGCAGCGCCGGCCAGTTCGCCGGGTCGTCCCGGTCCGGCGCCTCGTCGCCGTCGAGCGGGAAACCGGTGAGCCGGACCAGTTCGGCGTAGAACTGCGGCTCCAACGCGCCGACCGCCACGTACCGGCCGTCGGCGCACTCGTAGGTGTCGTAGAACGGCGCGCCGCCGTCGAGCAGGTTCACCCCGCGCGGGTCCTGCCAGAGGCCGAGGCCGCGCAGCGCGTGGACCTGGGTGGCCAACACCGACACGCCGTCCACGATGGCCGCGTCGACCACCTGGCCGGGCGCGCCGCCGCGTACCGCGTACAGCGCCGCGACCACGCCCAGGGCCAGCATCATGCCGCCGCCGCCGAAGTCGCCGAGCAGGTTCATCGGCGGCACCGGGCGCTCACCGGCCCGGCCCACCCCGTGCAGCGCGCCGGTCAGCGCCAGGTAGTCGATGTCGTGGCCGGCCGTGCGGGCCAGCGGCCCGTCCTGCCCCCAGCCGGTCATCCGCCCGTACACCAGGCGCGGGTTGGCGGCGAAGCACTCCTGCGGGCCGAGCCCGAGGCGCTCCGCGACCCCCGGCCGGAAGCCCTCCACCAGCGCGTCCGCGCCGGCCACCAGGGACCGCACCAGATCCCGCCCGTCCGGGTGCTTCAGGTCCAGCGCGACCGAGCGGCGGTTACGGTTGAGCAGGTCGCCGGGGAACGCGCCGAAGCCGCCGCCGCCCACCCGGTCCACGCGCACCACGTCGGCGCCCAGGTCGGCCAGCATCATCGCGGCGAACGGCCCCGGGCCGATGCCGGCCAGCTCGATCACCCGTACCCCGGTCAGTGGTCCCTGGCTGGTCACCCGCGTCACCCTAGGGGCCCGGGCCGCGCGGCGCCACGCCCCGCCCCGGCGCACAGCGGTTGACCAGGGCAATCATGCGCGCCTCGACTTGGCGTCCGGCCCCGGTTGGCCTAGCCTTGAACCCGCGAGGGGAGTACTTCCCACGAACCATTCCGGTCAGTACGGCGAGCCCCCGGAGGCGAGCCTCGGGTGGTTGCCCACGAAATTGTGGGTGAAGGAGACCTCGAACATGACACGGTGTTCGAGGAGGCCCCATGACCGAAGTGTCCTACCTGTCCGCGGGTGAGCTGTCGTCGATCGGCACCCCCACGCTCTGGGCGGTGACGATCGCCGGCGTGCTCGCCCTGCTGGTGCTGGACTTCCTGGTCACCCGCAAGCCGCACGAGGTCTCCCTGCGGGAGGCGCTCGGCTGGTCGGCGTTCTACATCGCCCTGCCGCTGGCCTTCGGCGCCTGGATCTGGTCCCGCTGGGGCGGCCAGCAGGGCATCGAGTACCTCACCGGTTACCTGGTCGAGAAGTCGCTCTCGGTCGACAACCTCTTCGTCTTCATGCTGCTGCTGGCCGCGTTCGCGGTGCCCGCCGCGCTGGCCCAGCGGGTGCTGCTCTACGGCATCGCCGGCGCGCTGGTGCTGCGGGCGATCTTCATCGCGCTCGGCGCCGCCGCCCTGCAGACGCTCGACTTCGCCTTCCTGCTCTTCGCGATCATCCTCATCGCCACCGCGGTGAAACTGCTGCGCGACGCCCTCTCCGGGCACGAGCAGGAGGTCGACATCAACAAGATGCGGTCGGTGAAGCTGCTGCGCAAGGTCATGCCGGTGGTCGAGGAGTACCACGGCACCAAGATGACCATCCGCCAGCACGGCCGCCGGGCGCTGACCCCGTTCGCGCTTGTCGTGGTCGCGGTGCTGGCCACCGACATCGTCTTCGCTGTCGACTCGGTGCCCGCCGTCTACGGCATCACCGAGGACCCGTACCTCGTCTTCGCGACCAACGCCTTCGCCCTGCTCGGCCTGCGGGCGCTCTACTTCGTGCTGCACGCGGCGCTCAGCCGGCTGGTGCACCTCAGCTACGGCCTGGCCGTCATCCTGGCGTTCATCGGCCTCAAGCTCGGCCTGCACTGGGCGCACGGCATCTGGAAGGGCGTGCCGGAGATCCCGACGCTCGCCTCGCTCGGCGTGATCGTCGGCGTCCTGGTGATCGTCACCATCACCAGCCTGCGCGCGACCCGTGACAGCGGCGACGGCGACCGCACCGTCGTGCACGAGACGCAAGGCGGGGGCCCCGCCTGACGCTTTCGGTGGAGGCCGAGGCCCCGCTCGACACCCAGGTGTCGAGCGGGGCCCCACCTTGCACCCGGGAAGCGGTGTGCGGGCGCACCGGGGGTGGTAGGACTGACGGGTGGGAATCGTCTCGCCGGGCTTTCAGGGCCGGCCCCGTTCGTCCGCGCCGGACCTGCCGCCCGGGCAGTACCTCACCGAGGACTTCCCGGTGCTCTCCGCCGGCCCGACGCCACGCGTGCCCACGGACACCTGGGAGTTCGTGCTGAACACCGAGACCGGCGCGGAACACCGCTGGTCCTGGGCCGAGCTGATGAGCCTGCCGCAGGACACGCCCACGGTCGACCTGCACTGCGTCACCCGCTGGTCCAAGCTCGGCACCAGCTGGCAGGGCGTCTCGCTGGACACGCTGCTCGACGCCGTGGACACCGACGCCCGCTACGCGCTGGCGCACTCCTACGGCGGCTACACCACCAACCTGCCGCTGGACGACCTGCGCGGCGGGCGGGCCTGGGTGGTGCACACGTACGACGGGAGCCCGCTGCCGGCCGAGCACGGCGGACCGGCCCGGCTGCTCGTGCCGCACCTCTACCTGTGGAAGTCCGCCAAGTGGGTGCGCGGCATCCGGCTGCTCGCCGAGGACCGGCCGGGTTTCTGGGAGACGGCCGGCTACCACGACTACGGCGACCCGTGGCGCGAGCAGCGCTACCAGGGCGACTGAGGTGGCGGCCCCGACCACCGGCCGGGTGGCGCCGCTGACCTGGCGGGTGGCCCGGCTGGTCGAGCGACGGATCGAGACGCCGACCGCGCAGACGCTGCTGCTGGACGTGCCCGGCTGGCCCGGGCACCTGCCCGGGCAGCACGTCGACGTGCGGCTGACCGCACCGGACGGCTACCAGGCCGCCCGGTCGTACTCGCTCGCCGGCCCCGCCGACGGCGAGCGCATCGAGGTGACCGTGCAGCGGGTGCCCGACGGCGAGGTGTCGCCGTACCTCGTCGACACCTGGACCGAGGGCGACCCGGTGGAGGTCCGCGGGCCGGTCGGCGGCTGGTTCGTCTGGCGGACCGACGAGACCGCGCCGGTGCTGCTGGTGGCCGGCGGCTCCGGGGTGGTGCCGCTGATGGCCATGGTCCGGGCCCGCCGGGCCGCGGGCAGCCGGACCCCGTTCCGGCTGATCTACTCGGTGCGCACCCCCGACGACGTGATCTACGCCGACGAACTGCGTCGCCGGGCCCGCGACGACCAGGGCCTCGACGTCGCCTACGTGTACACCCGGCAGGCGCCCGACGGCTGGCGGGGTGAGCCGCACCGCATCGGGCTGGCGGACGTGAACAGCCACGGCTGGCCGCCGGACCTGGAACCGCTCTGCTACGTCTGCGGCCCCACCGGGTTCGTGGAGACCGTGGCCGACCTGCTCGTGGGGTTGGGCCACCCGACCAGGCGGGTGCGGACCGAACGCTTCGGGCCGACCGGCTGACCCCCGAGGAGGACGCATGACCGACATGACCTACCTGGACGGCAACATGCTCGACGGGCCGCTGCGGGAACTCCTCGCGGTCGACCTCAGCGCCACCACCGGACGCTGCGACAACTGCGGCATGGTCGGCCCGATGGCCGGCCTGCACGTCTACTCGCACGCACCGGGCCTGGTCGGGCGGTGCCCGGCCTGCACCGGGGTGATGGTGCGCCTGGTCCGCGCCCCCGAACGGGCCTGGCTGGACCTGCGCGGCACCACCTACCTCCAGGTCCCCATGACGACGGAGCAGGGCGTCCGCTCGCCGCGCTGACCGGCGGCGGTCAGGACGTCGCGGTCAGGTGGCCGACCTGCGCCGGACCCGGCTCGGCGTGGTGGCCCGCGCGCTCCGGGGCGCTCGCCGCCGGAGCCGGGCCGAAGCGCGCCGGCACGCCCACCGGAGCCGGACGGGACGTGCCGGAGAACCGGCGACGCAGCCGGCCGACGAGCTGGGCGACGGTCACCGGCACCACCGACAGGACGAGCTGGCCGCTGCGCGGGTCGACGGTCGCGGTCACCCCGTACAGCCGGGCGCCGCGCCGTAGCAGCCGGGGCCGGCCGGCGGCCAGCCGCGGCGCCCGCACCGGCGCGCCGCCCCGCCCCTGGTCGCCGTCCACCTCGGCGCGAACCGGGTGGCGTTGGCCGCTGGCCGCGCTGACCGCGAGGATCTTCTCGACCGGGAAGTCGGTGCGCACGGTCCGCCCGGTCGGGTCGGTCGCGTCCAGCCGGGTGACACCGGCGACCGGACCCGCCACCAGCCGCACCGGCCCGGCCTGCGCGGCGAACCGGGGGTACGGGCTGCGCGCGGTCACCGTGACGGTCCGCCCGTCCGACCAGCTCACCTCCACCGTGTCCAGCCGCGCCAGCCAGGCGGCGCGTACGTCGGTGACGTCGGTCCAGGCGGCCGGCGCGCCCGGGTAGCCGGCGTGCCACCGGCCGGCCTCGACCACCGTGGCCGGTACGCCCCGCTCCGCGTCCTGGTCGATGACCGCGAGCAACGCGTCGACGCCGCCGCCGTGCACCGCGCCCAGGCGCAGCCGCGCCTCGATGCCGAGCCGGTCCCGCAGCCCGTCGGTGACGTGCCGCTCGACCAGCCGGCGGACGGTCGCGTGCACCCGTTCCTGCGCGGCCCGGTCCAGCCGGCGGAAGTCGTCGCCCACCAGGTTGGCCAGCTCCAGCCCGACGTGGCGGCACAGCACCGCGTCCCGGCGCGCGCCGGCCGGGATCAGTCCCTCGACGAACGCGAACAACCGCTCCACACTGACCAGCCGCTGCTCGACCCTGCTGTGGTAGGTGATGTTGCGGGCGTCCAGCCGGCGTACCGCGTGGTAGTAGTCGTAGTCGGCGAGCGCCGTGACCCGGCGGGCGTGGTAGCAGGCGGCCAGTGTGAACGGCTGGTCGCTGAGCACCGGCATGTCCTCCGGAAACCGCAACCCGAGCCGGTCGACGAGGTCGCGGCGGAACAGCTTGGTGTTCGCCAGCGACCACGGCAGCGCCGAGTCGAACAGGCTCACGTCGACGGCGTTGCCGGCGGCGAACACGTCGGAGAAGACGTGCCGGCCGTTGACGCCGACGACCTTGCCCAGCACCACGTCCGAGCCGTAGCGGTCAGCGGCGGCGACCAGCCGTTCCAGCGCCTCGGGGCCGAGCCGGTCGTCCGAGCCGAGGAAGAAGACGTACCGGCCGGTCGCCAGCTCCAGCCCCCGGTTGCAGGGCGCGGCCGGGCCGCCCGAGTTGGGCTGGTGGACCACCCGCAGGGTCCCGGGGTGCCGCGCGGCGAGCCGGTCCAGCAGGCGACCGCTGCCGTCGGTGGACCCGTCGTCCACCGCCACGATCTCCATCCGGTCCGCGCCGATGGTCTGCCGCAGCACCGAGTCGAGGCAGGCTCGCAGGTAGCGCAGCGTGTTGTAGACCGGCACGATCACGCTCACGTCGGGGCGGGTCGTCGGCGGACGGTCGGTCGCCACCTCGGCTGTCACTGCTGGCCCTCCGTCGGTCGTCCGGCTCGTCCGGCGCGACCCAGCGTGGTGGAGCGACCCGTCCTGGTGACGACGCCGACATGACGGCGAGGTGACCGGGACACGGCCGTTGGATACGCGACAGGGCCCGACCCCGGGTGGTGGGGTCGGGCCCTGTTCGGTTGCGGGTCAGCTGGTGCTGTAGCCGCGGGTGGCGATCCAGTCGGCGAGGTTGTCG
>NZ_JBITEP010000049.1:0-19705 GCF_044455315.1 Micromonospora sp. NPDC051300
CTCGTGGCGCTCCAACGAGAGCCCGCTGCTCTTCGACGGCGGCGGCAACAAGAAGGCCGCGTACACCTCGGTCCTCAACGCCCTCAACGCCGCCGCCCCGACCTCCGGGCCGACCACGACCCCGACCACCGGCCCGCCACCGTCCGGCGGCGCCGGCCGGATCGTCGGGGTGCAGTCGGGCCGGTGCGTCGACGTGCCCAACGCCACCCAGACCAACGGCACCCGGGTCCAGCTCTACGACTGCAACGGCCAGTCGAACCAGCAGTGGACCTACACGTCGAGCAAGCAACTGATGGTCTACGGCAGCAAGTGCCTCGACGCGAACGGCGCGGCCACCGCCAACGGCACCGGCATCATCATCTGGGACTGCAACGGCCAGTCCAACCAGCAGTGGAACATCAACTCCAACGGCACCATCAGCGGCGTGCAGTCCGGCCGCTGCCTGGACGTCTGGGGCACCGGCAACGGGCAGCAGATCCAGCTCTACGACTGCCACGGGCAGACCAACCAGCAGTGGCGGACCGACTTCGGTGGCGGCACCACGCCGACCCCGACGCCGACCACCACGCCGACCTCGACCCCGCCGAGCGGCTGCGCCCTTCCGTCCAGCTACCGGTGGTCGTCGACCGGCGCGCTGGCGAACCCGGCGAACGGCTGGGTCTCGGTCAAGGACTTCACCAACGTGGTCTACAACGGCAAGCACCTGGTCTACGCGTCGAACGTCAACAGCAGCGGACAGTACGGCTCGATGAACTTCGGCCTGTTCACCAACTGGTCCGACATGGCCTCGGCCAGCCAGACCGGGATGAGCCAGGGCACCGTGGCGCCCACCCTGCTCTACTTCGCCCCGAAGAACATCTGGGTGCTGGCGTACCAGTGGGGGCCGACGTCGTTCAGCTACAAGACGTCGAGTGACCCGACGAACGCCAACGGGTGGTCCGCGCCGCAGACCCTCTCCACCGCCACCCTGCCCGACGCGCCGTACGGCGTGATCGACCAGACGCTCATCGGTGACGACCAGAACATGTACCTCTTCTTCGCCGGGGACAACGGCAAGATCTACCGGTCGAGCATGCCGCTCGGGAACTTCCCGGGCAGCTTCGGCTCGAACTACACGACGATCATGACCGACTCGACGAACAACCTGTTCGAGGGCGTCGAGGTCTACAAGGTGCAGGGCCAGAACCAGTACCTCATGCTCGTCGAGGCGATCGGGAGCCAGGGGCGGTACTTCCGCTCCTTCACCGCCACCAGCCTGGGCGGCACCTGGACCCCGAACGCGGCCAGCGAGAGCAACCCCTTCGCCGGCAAGGCCAACAGCGGCGCGACGTGGACCAACGACATCAGCCACGGTGACCTGGTCCGCAACAACCCCGACCAGACCAAGACCGTCGACGCCTGCAACCTGCAGATGCTGTACCAGGGCAAGAACCCCAGCGCGGGCGGCGACTACAACCTGCTGCCCTGGCGGCCGGGTGTGCTGACGCTCCAGCGCTAGCCGACCGGACGTGCCCGGCACCCCGCGGTGCCGGGCACGTCCGACTCAGTCCGCCAGGTCCTCGGCGAGCAGGTCCATCAACAGGCCGTCGTGCCAGCGCCCGTCCGCGCCACGCTCGTAACGGCGCATGATCCCCACCGGGCGGAACCCCACCTTCGCGTACGCCCGGATCGCGGCCGTGTTCGCCGCCGCCGGGTCGATGGTGAACCGGTGGTGGCCGTACTCGTCGGCCAGGTGCCGGACCAGCGTGCGGATCGCGTCCCCGCCCAGCCCCGAGCCGCGCGCCGCCGGGTCGAGGAAGATGTCCAGGCTGGCGTGGCGGTAGTCCGGGTCGGTCTCGGCGTACCACTGGATCGCCCCGACCAGCCGGTCCTCGTGCTCGATCACGTAGACGGTCAGCGAGTCGTCGGCCAGGTCGGCGCGGACCGCCCCGGCCAGGTCGTCGTCACCGCGCCACCAGCGGCGCACCTCCGGGGTGGCCCGGATCGCGGCAAGCGCCGCGACGTCGGCGTCCGTCGCCGGCCGCAGCGTCACCGCCCGTCCCCGCAGCACCGCTCAGCCCCGCCGCTCGCCGTGCTCGACGCAGACCGCCGACCAGCCGGCCGGCACGACCTGCACCTTCATCCGCCGCCGGCAGGACGCGCACCAGCGCGGCGGCTCCAGCGCCCGGGCCGCCGCGCACGCCGCGTGCGGGCCCTCGGCCACCGACTCGCCGCACCTGTCGCACCAGCGCGCCGGCGCGGCGACACGGTCGGCGGCCACCGCGCCGTCGACCGGCGCGGCGGGTCGGGTCAGCTCGGTCACCATCGCCTCACAGGGTCGCGGAGAGCGCCTTCACCGGCATCTTCAGCTCGGTCAGCAGCTTCAGGTCGTCGGTCGCCGGCCGGCCCAGCGTGGTCAGGTAGTTGCCGACGATGACCGCGTTGATGCCACCGAGCAGGCCGTCGCGGGTGCCGAGGTCACCGAGGGTCAGCTCACGACCGCCCGCGTAGCGCAGGATGGTGCGCGGCATGGCCAGCCGGAACGCGGCGATGGCCCGCAGCGCGTCCTTGCCCTCGACCACCGGGCGGTCGCCCAGCGGCGTGCCGGGGCGCGGGTTGAGGAAGTTCAGCGGCACCTCGTGCGGGTCCAGCTCGGCGAGCTGCGCGGCGAACTCGGCCCGCTGCTCCACCGTCTCGCCGAGCCCGAGGATGCCGCCGCAGCAGACCTCCATGCCGGACTCGCGGACCATCCGCAGCGTCTCCCAGCGCTCCTCCCAGGAGTGCGTGGTCACCACGTTCGGGAAGTAGGAGCGGCAGGTCTCCAGGTTGTGGTTGTAGCGGTGCACGCCCATCTCGACCAGCTCGTCGACCTGCTCCTGGGTGAGCATGCCGAGCGACGCGGCGACCTGGATGTCGACCGCCTCCCGGATGGCCGCCACCCCCTCGCGCATCTGCTTCATCAGTCGGGCGTCCGGGCCGCGCACGGCGGCCACGATGCAGAACTCGCTGGCCCCGGTCGCGGCGGTCTGCTTCGCGGCCTCGACCAGCGCCGGGATGTCCAGCCAGACGGAGCGCACCGGCGAGGTGAACAGGCCGGACTGGGAGCAGAAGTGGCAGTCCTCCGGGCAGCCGCCGGTCTTCAGCGAGACGATGCCCTCCACCTCGACCTCCGGGCCGCACCACCGCATCCGCACCTCGTGGGCGAGCTGGAGGGCGGCGGGCAGGTGCTCGTCCGGCAGGTTCAGCACGGCGAGGACGCCGGCCTGGTCGAGGCCGACGCCGTTCTCCAGCACCCGGGTCCGGGCCTGGTCGAGGATCTCTGGCATGGCCGTAACCTAACCCGGCGAGCCGGCACCGCGCCACGCCGGGGCCGTCCGGCCGGGTGGTAACTTCGCCCCGCGGAAGCGCCCGGGCGGGGCGGCAGGTCGGCGGGAGGGGACGGCACGGTGGCGGACTGGCTGGCGGCCCTGGACCGGGGCGCCGAACTGCGCGCCGAGGCGGGCCTGACCCGCACGCTGCGCCCGCGCGCCGCCGACGACGCCGTGGTCGACCTGGCCGGCAACGACTACCTCGGCCTGGCCACCCACCCGGAGGTCACCGCCGCCGCCATGACGGCCCTGTCCCGGTACGGGCTGGGCGCCACCGGGTCGCGCCTGGTGCGCGGCTCCACCGACCTGCACCACGCGCTGGAGGACGAGCTGGCCGACTGGCTCGGCGTCGACCGGGCGCTTGTCTTCTCCTCCGGCTACCTGGCCAACCTCGCCGCGGTCCGGGGCCTGACCGAGCCGCGTACGCTGCTCGTCTCCGACGCGCACAACCACGCCTCGCTGATCGACGGCTGCCGGATCTCGCGCGCCGAGACGCTTGTGACGCCGCACGGCGACGTGGCCGCGGTGGCCGCCGCGCTGGCCGCCGCGCCGGGCCGCCCGGCCGTGGTGGTGACCGAGTCGGTCTTCTCCGTCGACGGCGACCTGGCCCCGCTCGCCGAGCTGCACGAGGTGGCCCGCCGGCACGGCGCGCTGCTGCTCGTCGACGACGCGCACGCGATCGGCGTGACCGGCCCGGCCGGGGCCGGCGGGGTGGCCGCCGCCGGGCTGGCCGGCGAGCCCGACGTGGTGGTCACCGCGACCCTGTCCAAGGCGCTCGGCGGGGCCGGCGGCGTGGTCGCCGGGCCGGCGGAGTTCGTCCGGCACCTGGTGGAGACCGGTCGCACGTTCATCTTCGACACCGCCCCGCCGCCCGCGGTGGTGGCCGGGGTGCACGCGGCGGTGCGGCTCGCCCGGGCCGGCGACGCGCTGCGCGCCGAGCTGGCCGACCGGGTCGCGTTCGCGGTGCGCCGCCTCGGCGCGGCCGGGCTCTCCCTATCCGCCCCCGACGCGGCGGTGGTGTCGGTGACCGCGCCGGGCCCGGAGGCGGCGACCGCGTGGGCGGCCGCCTGCCGGGACCGGGGCGTGGCGGTCGGCTGTTTCCGCCCGCCGTCCACGCCCGACGGCCGCTCGCGGCTGCGGCTGACCGTCGGCGCCGGGGTGGACCGGGCGGAGTTCGCCCGGGCGCTGGACGTGATCGTGGAGTGTGCCTCGGTGAGCGCGAGGAGTGAGTCGGGTTTGCGAGCCCCGCAGTCGCGAACGAAGGTGGCGCCGTGAGTGACGGCTGGACCGGAGCGGTGTTGGTGACCGGCACCGACACCGAGGTCGGCAAGACCGTGGTGACCGCGGCGGTGGCCGCCGCCGCGCAGGCGGCCGGCCTGCGGGTCGCGGTGGTCAAGCCGGGCCAGACCGGCACGGCCACCGGGGAGCCCGGCGACGTCGACTCGGTGACCCGGCTGGCCGCCCCCCTAACCGGCCGCACCCTCGCCAGCTATCCGGATCCGCTCGCCCCGCTGGCCGCGGCCCGGGTCGCCGAGCTGCCGCCGCTGGAGCTGTACAGCGCGGTCGACGCGATCCGCGAGGAGGCCGACAAGCACGACCTGGTGCTGGTCGAGGGCGCCGGCGGGCTGCTCGTACCGATGGGGCTGCGCCCGTCCGGCGAGCCCTGGACGGTGGCCGACCTGGCGGTGTCGCTGGGCGCGCCGGCGGTGGTGGTGGCGCGGGCCGGGCTCGGCACGCTCAACCACACCGCGCTGACGCTTGAGGCGCTGGAGCGGCGGGCCGTCCCGGCCGGCGTGGTGATCGGCGCCTGGCCGGCCGAGGCGGAGCTGGTGCACTGGCTCAACCTGTCCGAGCTGGTGCCGAACCTGCTCGGCGCGGTCCCGGCCGGGGCCGGCGGGATGGACCCGGGGGTGTTCCGCCGCTCGGCGCCGGGTTGGCTCACCCCCGCGCTCTACGGCGTGCTCGACGACTGGCGGGCCTGGGCCGAGGAGAGCGGCTGAGCGGTAAGGCGGGGCCCCTTCTTAACGCCTCCGGTATAGGAGGGGGCCCCTTTTAACGCCGCCGCCCCGCGGAGAGCGGCTGAGCACCTGACCTTCGTCGGTGCCCGGCCACGGCCGGCGTCGGTAGCGTGACCGCCGTGGACCTGCGCCCGCTGTCGTCGACGGCCCGTGCCCGGGCCGGTTACCTGCTGCTCTGGGCCGTGCTCGCGGCGCCTGTGACGTACGCCCGGCTCACCCCGCCGTGGCGGCCGCACGAGGTGCCGCTGCTGGCCGGGGCGCTGGCGCTGCTCGGCCTCGCGGTGGCGCTGGGCCGCCGCCGGCCGCTCGTGGCGGTGCTGGTGGTGGTGGCCGGCTCGCTGGTGGACGGCAACGTGGTGTTCGCCATCCCGGTCTTCGGCTTTCTCGCCGGGCTGCGCGACGCGCGGGCCACCCCGGCCGCGGCGGTGTTCGCCGCCATCGCGGTGACCGGCACCGTGCTCAACCTGGGCCTGCTCGACACCGAACCGGCGGTCTGGTTCCAGCTCGCCTCGGTGCTGCTCTTCGCCGGCGTGTTCCCCTGGCTGCTGGGCCGGCTGCGGCGGCAGCACCGGGCGCTGGCCGAGGCCGGGCGGCGGCACGCCGAGCGGGAGCGACGGAGCGCGGCGGAGCGGGTACGCCTGCGCGAGCGGGCCAGGATCGCCCAGGACATGCACGACTCGCTCGGGCACGATCTGAGCCTCATCGCGTTGCGGGCGGGCGCGCTGGAGCTGGCGGCCGGGCTGTCCCCGGCCCACCGGACCGAGGCGGGGGAGTTGCGGGCCAGCGTCGCCGCGGCGACCGAGCGGCTGCACGAGGTGATCGGCGTGCTGCGCGAGGAACCGACCCGGCGTCCGCCCGGCGAGACGGTCGCCGACCTCGTCGACGGCGCCCGCGACGCCGGGATGACCGTGCGCCTGGGCGGCGGGCCGGCCGCCGACGCCCTCGCCGGCCTGCCGCCGCTCGTCGCGCACGCCGTGCACCGGGTGGTCCGGGAGGCGCTGACGAACGCCGCCCGCTACGCACCGGGCGCCCCGGTCACGGTCACCGTGGCCCGTGCCGCCGACTCGGTCACGGTGGAGGTGGTCAACCCGCCGGCCCCGGCGGGCCCGCTGGCCGGGCCGGTGTCGCACGGCTCCGGCCTGCTGGCGCTGCGTGAGCGGGTACGCCTCACCGGCGGCGCCCTGGACGCCGGCCCTCGGGACGGCGGCTGGGCGGTCACCGCCCGACTCCCGGTGGCCGACGGCGCCAGCCCCGACGACAGTCCGCCGGACGAGGGCTGCCCCGACGGCGATCCGGCGCCGGTCGGCGTCCCCGGCGAGGGCGGGTGGCCCGCCGACGAGGCGCGGCGGCTGCGGGAGGCCCGGCGGCGGGTACGCCGCAGCGTGCTCGTCGCGTTCGGCGCGCCGGCCGGGCTGGCGATGGTGCTGGCGCTCGTCTACTACCCGCTGGCCACCGCCGGCGCGGTGCTCGACCGTCCCGGCTACGACCGGCTGCGGCTGGGCGAGCCGCGCGACACGCTCGGGCTGCCCCGGCGGCAGGCCGACCCGCCCCCGCGCGGCGCGGCACCCGGCTGCGAGTTCTACACCGACGGCAACTTCCCGTTCGCGGCGCCCGCCTGGCGGCTCTGCTTCCGCGACGGCCGACTGGTCAGCAAGGAGCGGATCGCGTCATGACTGACGACCACGGGCGGCCCCTGCGGGTGGTGCTCGCCGACGACGAGGCGATGGTGCGGGCCGGGGTCCGGGCGATCCTGGCCGCCGACCCGGGCATCGAGGTGGTCGGCGAGGCGGGCGACGGCCCCGCCGCGGTGGAGTTGGTGCGCGCGCACCGGCCCCGGGTGGCGCTGCTGGACGTCCGGATGCCGCGCGGTGACGGTCTCGACGCGGCGGCCCGGATCCGCCGCCTGGTGCCGGAGACCGCGCCGGTCATGCTGACCACGTTCGGCGACGACGACCTGATCGCCCGCGCGCTCGGTGTCGGCGCGGCGGGCTTCCTGCTGAAGTCCGGCGACCCGAGGGAACTGCTGGCCGGGGTGCGCGCGGTGGCCGACGGCGGGGCCTACCTGTCGCCCCGGGTGGCCCGCCGGGTGATCGAGCTGAGCGGTGGGCGGCTCGCCCGTGGCCCGTCCGCCAGGGACCGGCTGGCCGGGCTGACCGACCGGGAGCGGGAGGTGCTCGCGCTGGTCGGGGCGGGCCTGTCCAACGCCGAGATCGCCCGCCGGCTGCACCTGGTCGAGGGAACCGTGAAGAGCTATCTGACAAGCGTCTTCACCCGGCTGGACGTGCGCAACCGGGTGCAGGCGGCGATCCTCGCGTACGAGGCGGGGCTGGTCCCGCCGGCAAGCTGACCGGCCCCGCCCCGTCGACCGTCAGGCGTCGCGCCGGGCCAGCGCCCACCGGCCGAGCGCCATCGCGGCGGCGGCCCAGCCGGCGAGCAGCAGCAGTCCCACGACCGCCGGGTAGGGGTCGGTGTCCCCGGCCAGGAAGTGGGTGCCGGCGACGCCGGGGAACCCGTCCGCGATCCGGGTGAGCACGGTGATGTCCGGCTCCTGCAACGACAGCGGCACGATGTAGAGCAGCGCGAGGAGCACGGTCAGGGTCAGCACCGGGCCGCGCAACGCCGCGGCCAGCCCGAGGGCCAGCACGCCCACAAGCGTCAGGTACGCGGCGCAGGCGAGCACGTCGGTCACCGTGGCGCCCCACGGCGCCCGCCCCCACTCGCCCAGCACCGGCCGGGCCACCGCCGCGCCGACGGCGCCGAGCAGCAGCCCGACGCCGAACGTCACCGCGCCGACCACGACCGCCTTGGCCGCGAGCACCCGGCTCCGCGACGGGGTGCAGCGCAGCGTGGTACGGATGGTGCCGGTGGCGAACTCGCTGGTGATCGCGAACAGGCCGAGGCCGATCACCACGAACTGGGTCAGCTCCAGCGAGCCGGCCACCACGTCGCCGACGTCGAGCACGCCCGGGTTCACGGTCGGGTCGTCGTCGGTGTTGGCGTTCACCGCGTAGATGGCGAGTTGGGCGGCGGTGGCCGCCATGGTGACCAGCGCGGCGACGAGCGTCCACCAGGTGGAGCGCACCGACCAGAGCTTGGTCCACTCGGCGGCCACCGCGCCGGCGAGCGGGTGGCCGGCCGGCGCGGGCCGGCGCACCGGCCGGGCACTGTCGAGCGTGGGCGACGTGGTCATCGGGTGCCACCTCCGGTCGGGCCGGCGGCGAACTCGACGCTGCCGGCGGTCAGCTCCAGGAACGCCTCCTCCAGGGAGGGCGCGACCGGGGTCAGCTCGTGCAGCCGCACCCCCAGCTCGTACGCGAGGTCACCGACCCGACCGGCGGTGCTCCCGGCCACGGCGAGCCCGCCCTCGTCGGCGGTGACCGTGGCGCCCTCGGCGGCCAGCCGGTCGGCGAGCGTGGCGAGCGCCACCGGCTCCGGCCCTCGGACCCGGACCGAGGCGGCCGGCCGGGCGGCGATCAGCTCGGCCAGCGGCGCGTCGGCCACCAGCCGGCCGCGCCCGAGCACCACCACCCGGTCGGCGGTCTGCTGCATCTCGCTCATCAGGTGGCTGGAGATCAGCACCGTGCGGCCCTCGTCGGCGAGCCGCCGGGTGAAGCCGCGGATCCAGCGCACCCCGTCCGGGTCGAGCCCGTTGACCGGCTCGTCGAGCAGCAGCACCGGCGGGTCGCCGAGCAGCGCGCCGGCGATGCCGAGCCGTTGCCCCATGCCCAGCGACAGCGCCCGGCCCGGTTTGCCGGCGGCGCGGGCGTCCAGGCCGACCAGGTCGAGCACCTCCGCCACCCGCCGGGCCGGTACGCCGTTGCTGCGCGCCATGGCCCGCAGGTGCGCCACGCCGGAGCGGGCCGGGTGCACGCCTGTCGCGTCGAGCAGCGCGCCCACCTCGTACAGCGGGTGTCGCAGGGTGCGGTAGGGCCGGCCGCCGACCAGGGCCTGGCCGGCGGTGGGCCGGTCCAGGCCGAGCACCATCCGCATGGTGGTGGACTTGCCGGCGCCGTTCGGGCCGAGGAAGCCGGTCACCTGGCCGGGGCGGATCTCGACGCTCAGGTCGTCGACGGCGGTCACCCCGCCGAACCGTTTCGTCAACCCACGAAGTGTGATCATGCGCCGACGCTAGGCGGCGACGCGGGCGCGGCACCGCCACCGAACGGCACCCACCCACCCCCACTTTGGTAAGGCCGGGGCCCCTTCCGACAGTCAGCGACGGGCGCCGGGCGGGGTCGGGTCCAGCTCCCACACCGTGGTGCGCTTGACCCGGACGCTCTCCAACGCCTCGGACACCGGCACGTCGTACGTCGCCAGGGCGTGGAAGCGCTCGCGCGGCAGGAACGCCCGGTCCGGGTCGCCCACCAGCACGCGTGCGCCGGCACGGGCGGCCCGGAGCAGGAAGCGCAGCATCCGCCGGGCCATCGCCTCGCTGTAGAACACGTCGCCGGCCAGCACCACCTCGGCGTCCCCGGCGCCGGAGTCGAGCACGTCGACGAGTTCGGCGTCGACGCGTACCCCGTTGGCGTCGGCGTTGAGCGCGACCGCCGCGACGGCCCGCTCGTCCACCTCGACGGCCCGGACGGCGGCCGCGCCGGCCCGGGCGGCGGCGATGGCGACCAGGCCGGAGCCGGAGGCCAGATCCAGCACCCGGCGGCCGGCGACCACCTCCGGGTGGTCGGTCACGTGCCGGGCGAGCGCCTGGCCGCCGGCCCACGCGAAGGCCCAGAACGGTGGCGGTTGCGAGCTGCGGAACTCGCCCTCGGTCAGCTCCCAGAGGCCGATCGGTTCGTCGGCCTGGTGCAGCCGCACCTCGGGGACGAACGCGACCGGGGCGAGGCGGGCGTGCAGGCGGACGAACGCGGCGGACAGCTCGGACACCCGCCGATTGTGTCGCACGGCCGGTTCCGGGCGTGTCGGCGGGCGGCGGTGACCGGTTCACCACCGTCGGTGAAAACACCACCCGATGTTCACGTTGGATGCGAACACGCCCGTCTACCGGGCCGGGCGGCACGCTCCTAGCGTTGCCTGTGGACACGACCGACGTGAGGAGGGGCCCTGGTGAGCGGCTGGCGGCACGCGCTGCGGATCGGGCTGGTGCTGACCTGTCTGGCGGGAGCCGGCTACGGCGGGGCCGCGCCGGCCCGGGCGGCGGCGGCCTTCTCCACCGAGTTGACCGGCCTGCCCGACGAGTTCACCGCCGGCAACCGGGTGGAGACGCTCTCCGCGGTGGTGTCCCGGTCGGACCGCGCCAACCGCGACGACTGCGTCAAGGTGCGCTGGTCGATGCTGCTGCGGGTGCAGGGCCTGCGGCTGGACCAGGTCAAGGTGGACCGGGTGGAGGAGACCGGCTCGTTCCCGTTGGAGATCCGCACCGACGGGGACACCGCGCGGCTGACCGACCGGGAGCTGGACCCGGGCGTGCTCTGCCCGGGGCGCACGGTCACCGCCCGCTACCTGGTGGCGTTCGCCGAGGACGTGGCGCGCGGCCGGGTGAGCATCGCCGCCGAGGCGTACGACCCGCAGTTGCGGCTGCTGGCCCGGCGGACCGCCTCGCGCCAGGTGGTGGGCGAGGCGGCCGCGCCGACGCCGGAGCCGACGGCGACCAGCGCCGAGCCGACCGACCCGCCCCGCGACGAGCCGGTCGCCGAGGAGTCGGAGACGGACGAGTCGACCGACCCGGCGGTGGTGGAGCCGCCGGCCGGCGCGGCCGGGCAGCCGGTCGCCTCGTCCGGGGGGTTCGGCGTGGTGCAGGCCGCGTTCCTGCTCGGCGGGCTGCTGCTCTTCCTCGGCGCGGGCCTGCTGTTCCGGATGCGGCGCCTGCTCCGTCCCGCCGGTGACCCGGACGAGGCCCCGGCGCCGTCGTTCGAACGGCGACGGACCCGCCGACGCTGGCGGTGACCGGACTCAGCCGGCGGCGGCCTGCGCGTACGCGGGTGCGGCGTCGACGGTCCGGGGTGGGCGCAGCGACAGCACGGCGCCCAGACCCGGCACCTCCTGCCGGTCGACGGTGAACTGGGCGGCGAGCGACCGGCGCAGGTACGCCAGCGACTCCGGGTCGGCGGCGGACATCTCCGGCGCGCTGTCCCCGGTGGCGACCAGGTGCACCTCGCCGGCGAGCAGCAGTGACGAGTTGACGAACTGGCACAGCTCGGGCCAGAGCAGGTAGCGCCAGAAGTCCACGCTGACCACCGCGTCGAGGCTGCCCGGCGGCAGCGGCGGGGCGAGCCCGATCAGGTGCTGGTTGGTCGGCCCGACCGGCGCGCCGTGGTCGAACGTGATCGCCTCGGCGGGCAGCCCGGCGTCGGCGCTGCCGCTGCCCACCCAGAGCACCCGGGGGCCGGGCAGCCGGTCGGCGAGCCGGGTCACCGCGGGGCCGATCGCGCCGGCCGACCGCGCCACGGCCGCGCGCACCAGGGAGCGGTAGAACAGGATCCGCTTGACCGCCTCCGGGCCCACGATGACGCTGAGGAATTCCCACTCCAGGCAGGGGTAGATCGCCATGATCGAGCGGGTGTTGGCCATCATCTCCATCCAGTTGCGGCCCATGTCGCGGTGGTGCGGCAGGTGCACGACGCGGGCGTCGTCGTCGTAGGAGAAGGTCGCTCCGGCCTGGTCCACCCGGTAGAACAGCTCGATGTCCTCCATGCCGTAGCTGAGCGCGAACTCCTCGCGGAAGCCGCCGACCCGGTCGAACAGCTCGCGGGGGAGCGAGATGTTGTGCGTGTAGGCGACGGTCCAGCCGACCTCCAGCCAGTCCCGGCGCTCGTCCGGCACGCCCTCGGGCGGGAAGCGCATGTCGCCGCCGTACGGCGAGAGGCGGGGGATCGCCGCCGGCTCGTCGCGCAGCACGGCGGGCAGGTGGGCCAGCCCGATGTCGTCCCGGCGGCCGATCAGCACCGGGGCGGCGTCCGGCGCGCGGTGGTGGGTGAGGTGCCGTTCCAGCAGGTCCGGCAGCGCCCAGGAGTCGGCGTCGAGGAAGACGATCAGGGGCGCGGCGGCGTGCCGTACGCCCTCGTTGCGGACGCCGGAGCGGCCACGGCGCTCGGGCAGCTCGATCAGCCGCAGGTGCAGGCCGGCGCCGGCGGCCAGTGCCGCCGGGTAGCCGTCGGGTGAGCCGCCGTCGCGCACCACCACGACCTCGAAGCGGTCCGGTGGCAGCGTCTGGCGGGCCAGGGCCCGCAGGGTCAGCTCCAGGCAGTGCGGGTCCTGGTAGGTGGGTATGACCACGGTCAGCTCGGGGTCGGGCGACGTCATGCGTGATCTCCGTTCATCGGTCCGCGGCGGACGTGCGCCGTCGGGGGCCACCGGCGCGGCGGGTTCGTTGCGGATCGCCGACGCGGGCGTGCGGGAGGGGACCGGCCAGGGGGTGGGGGCCGGAGACGCTCTGATGAGGATGATTCACGATAACCTTACGCATAGTTTGCAGTCACTGAAGGTAGGGGTTGGTAGGGGTGGCTCGCTTTACAAAAACTTTGCTCTTGTAAAAGAGTCGGACGGCTGACACAGTCGGGTCAGGAGCAACCGATCGGAGTCCGACGATGCGCACCGACACCGTTCCGTGGCGGGACACCCGCAAGCCGCTCTGGCCGCTCGCCCTGCTCGTACCGGCGCTGCCGTTCGCGGGCTGGTCGCTCTGGCACGCCGGCGGCTCGGCCTGGGCCTGGTGGCTCACCCCGGCCGTGGTCTTCGGCCTGATCCCGCTTGTCGACCTGTGGATCGGCGACGACCGGGAGAACCCGCCCGAGGAGGCGGTGCCGGCGTTGCAGGCCGACGGCTACTACCGCTGGCTCACCTACCTCTACCTGCCCGCCCAGTACGCGGCGCTGGTGCTGTGCTGCGCGGTCTGGGCCGGCGGCCGGCTCTCCTGGGTGGCCGCCGCCGGCCTGGTCGCCACCGTCGGGGTGGTCGACGGCATCGCCATCAACACCGCCCACGAGCTGGGGCACAAGCGGGAGCGGGCGGAGCGCTGGCTGTCCAAGATCGCCCTGGCGCCGACCGGGTACGGGCACTTCTTCGTCGAGCACAACCGGGGTCACCACACCCGGGTCGCCACCCCGGAGGACCCGGCCAGCTCGCGGCTCGGCGAGACGTTCTGGGCGTTCTGGCCGCGTACCGTCCTCGGGAGCCTGCGCTCGGCGTGGCGGCTGGAGACCGCCCGGTTCCGGCTCCGTGGGCGCAGCCCGTGGACGTGGCGCAACGAGGTGCTCAACGCCTGGGCCATGACCGTCGCGCTCTACGCCGTGCTGGCGGTGGCGTTCGGCCCCGGCGTGCTGGTCTTCCTCGTGCTCCAGGCGGTGGTCGGCTTCTCCCTGCTGGAGGCGGTCAACTACCTGGAGCACTACGGCCTGGCGCGGCAGCGCACCGCGGCCGGCCGCTACGAGAAGGTCGACCCGCGGCACAGCTGGAACAGCGACCGGACGGTCACCAACGTCTTCCTCTTCCAGCTCCAGCGGCACAGCGACCACCACGCCAACCCGCTGCGCCGCTACCAGACGCTGCGCAGCTTCGACGCCTCGCCGCAGCTCCCGGCCGGATACGCCACCATGGTGGTCGCCGCGCTGGTGCCCCCGCTCTGGCGCCGGCTGATGGACCACCGGGTGCTGGCCCACTACCGCGGCGACCTGTCCGCGGCGAACGTCCACCCGCCGGCCCGCGCCCGCCTCGCCCGCCGGCTCAGTCGAGCTGGCTCGGCTCCAGGCTCAGCTCCCGCGCCGCGACCAGCCGGACCCACTCGGCGATCTGCCGGCGGGTGATCACCCGCTCGTGCACCGCGAGCTGCACCGCCAGGCCGTCCATCACGGCGCTGATCCGCCACGCCGCGCCGGCCGGGTCGGGGCAGTCGAAGGTGCCGTCGGTCACCCCGTCGGCGATCACCGTGGCGAGGTCCTGCCGCCAGCGCAGGTCGAGGCGGCGGGAGAGCTTCTCCAGCTCGGGGGTACGCATCGACTCCGCCCACCCGTCGATCCACATCGACCAGGAGGTGGACCGGCCGGTCGGCGCGTAGAGGCGGAGCATCCGGCGCAGCTTCGCCAGCGGCGGGGCGGAGGAGCGGAGCACCGCGTCGAGCCGGGTCAGGTCCTGGTCGACCGCGTAGGCGAAGGCCTGCGCGAGCAGCCGGTCCTTGGTGGCGAAGTGGTAGAAGACAAGCGCCTGGCTGACTCCGGCGGCCTCCGCCACGTCGGCGGTGCGGGTGTTGGCGAGCCCTCGTTCCGCGATCACCTCGCAGGCGGTGCGCAGCAGCGCATCCAGGCGGATCTCGGCGGCTCGTCTCGTCACGTTCGTTACGGTAACCCATCCGAATGACCACGAGGAGTTACCGGACCGGCCGGTCGGCATTGGCACAGTCGGATGCCGGACACTCGACCCGCCGGCCAGGATCCGCAGGTGAACGCGCCTGCGGCATCCCCGCGACCACCTGCCACCCAGGCTCCTAGGAAGCCGGCGAGTGGTCGCCCGCCCCGCCGGCCTGACTCGCCGAAGGGGGATCCGATTTGGCAACCGTTCCTCCGCTCGGCTAAAGTTCTCATCCGTCACCGGGAAACACCGGGGGCGTGCGGACGTAGCGCAGCTGGTAGCGCATCACCTTGCCAAGGTGAGGGTCGCGGGTTCGAATCCCGTCGTCCGCTCGGAGATGCCGCCACGCATGTCGGGGGCAACCTCGGTGGAGTGGCCGAGAGGCGAGGCAACGGCCTGCAAAGCCGTGTACACGGGTTCAAATCCCGTCTCCACCTCGCATTGACGAGGGCGATTGGCGCAGTGGGAGCGCGCTTCCTTGACACGGAAGAGGTCACTGGTTCAAACCCAGTATCGCCCACCAGTGACGAAGGCCGTGCCGATCATTCGGCACGGCCTTCGTCGTCGTCCGGCTCACCCCGACGCCCCCACCAGCGCGTCCGCCACCGCCGTCCGGCTGCTCAGCCGCGACCGGCCCTGCCGCCGGGTCACCACCAGGCCGGCGGCCCGCAACGCGGTGAGGTGCTGCGACACCCCGCTCGGGGAGAGCCCGGTCCGCCGGGACAGCTCCGTGGTCGACCGGGGCGCGTCCAGCGCCACCAGCAGCCGCGCCCGGCCCCGACCCAGCACCGCGCCCAACGCGTCCGCCGCGCGCACCGGGGTCTCCCAGAGCGTGCCGACGCCGCGCGCCGGGTAGGCGAGCTGCGAGACGTCCCCGGCCGCAATGCTCAGCACCGACGGCCAGACGAACACCGAGGGCACCAGCACCAGGCCACCGCCGGCCGGCACGTCCGGCGCCGTGCAGTGACGCTGGCCGACCAGCAGGGAGTCGCCCTCCCAGCGGACCCGTTCGTGCAGGTCGTTGAGGAGCCCGGCGGCGCCGTCCGTCGCCATCCGGCGGGCCCGGTGGAAGACGTCGGCGTCGAGCACCGCCCGGATACGCGGCCAGTCCGGCGCGACCGCCAGCCGCCAGTACACCTCCACCTCCCCGGCCAACCGGGCCAGCCCGGCCACCGGGTCGGCGTACAGGGCGCTCACCGCCGCCGGTCGCGGACCGGGCAGCAGGTCGAGATGGGCGCGGACGGCGGCCGGCGGGGTGGCGCGCAGCGTGGTCAGTTCCTCGGCCAGGTCCGGGTCCAGGCCGGTCGGCGGCGGGGTGAGGAAGTCCGGCAGATAGCCCGGCGCCGGCGGGACCAGCCGCCACAGCAGGGCGTCCGCGCCGTCGAGCAGCCCCGCCTCGGCCAGCCTCGGCCGGACCCGGGCGGCCCACGGGAGGTGGATCGCGTGCCGGCCGGGATCGCGGAGCACCCGGATGCCGGCCATCACCTCCCACAGGCCGGACAGCGCGAACCGGACCCGCGCCACCGCGTCCGCCGAGAGCCCGATCGCGACCACACGGCCCCCTCGTTTCAGCCAGGACTGAAACATTACGGCGACCGGCCCGCCCCGCCGAGACTGGCCGGGTGAACGAGCAGCAGACCCGAGCCCAGCAGTTCCGTAACCTCCACCGCCCCAGCGAGCCGGTGGTCCTGGTCAACGCGTGGGACGCGGCCAGCGCGCGGATCGTGGCCGCCGCCGGCGCCCGCGCGGTCGCCACCACCAGCGCCGGCGTCGCGTGGAGCCGCGGCGCGCCCGACGGCGACGCGCTCGCCCGCGAGCACGCCGTCGACGTGATCCGGCTGGTCGCCGCCGCGGTGCAGGTGCCGGTCACCGCCGACATCGAGGCCGGGTACGGCGACACCCCCGACGACGTGGCCGAGACCGTGACCGCGGTGCTCGGCGCGGGCGCGGTCGGGGTGAACGTGGAGGACGCGCGGCACGACGGGGGCGGGCCGCTGCGCCCGGTCGACGACCAGTGCGCCCGCCTCGCCGCGGTCCGGGCCGCCGCCGACCGCGCCGGCATCCCGCTGTACGTCAACGCGCGGATCGACACGTTCCTGCGCGGGGCCGGCGGGGTGTCGGAGACGGCGGCGCGCGCCGAGGCGTACCTGGCCGCCGGCGCGGACGGCGTGTTCGTGCCCGGGACGGTCGATCCGGAGACCGTGGCGGCGCTGGTGGCGGCCATTCCCGCGCCGCTGAACGTGCTGGCCGGGCCGGGCGCGCCCCCGATCGCCGAGCTGGCCCGGCTCGGGGTGGCCCGGGTCAGCCTCGGGTCGGCGGTCGCCGAGGCGGCGTACGCGGTGGCCCGGCGGGCGGCGGCGGAGGCGTTCGGCGCCGGGACCTACGACGCGCTCACCGACGCGCTCGACTACGGCACGATCAACGCGTTGATGCGGGACTGACCCGGAAACCCGGACGGGGACGCCGCCGTGGCGTCCCCGTCCCGGTCGGTGCCCGGGGACCGATCAGCTCCGTCGGCCCCCGGTGGTGATCACATCGGCGGGGCGACGTCCCGGCGCTCCTCGACCCGGCGGTACTCCACCGGCTGCTCGGTGGCGGTGGTGGTGACCACCTGGCGGCGCCGGCCCCAGACCAGCGTCGTCATGACCAGGCCGAGCACGCCGGCCGCCATCAGGATCCAGCCCACGACGTCGAGGTCGACCCCGCCGACGCTGGCGTTGAGCGCGAACGTGAGGATCGCGCCGACCGCGATCAGGAAGATGCTCGTACCGATACCCACGACAGCCTCCTTCAGGGGGTGATTGTGCTGTCGTGTCGCTCAGTACCCCGGCGGCGAGCAGCGCAACCACGGCCCGTGGGGGGCTGTCGCGGGGCGATCTTGGCGTCGGGTAGAGTTCGTCCTGTCGCCGACGCGAGCCGGCGACATCGCGGACGTAGCGCAGCTGGTAGCGCATCACCTTGCCAAGGTGAGGGTCGCGGGTTCGAATCCCGTCGTCCGCTCGCGAACCGCCCGGGCGATTGGCGCAGTGGGAGCGCGCTTCCTTGACACGGAAGAGGTCACTGGTTCAAACCCAGTATCGCCCACCGAAGATCACTTCTCCGCCGCCGGATCGGCGCGCGTCCCCCGCCGGCCGGTGCCGGCACCGGCCACATCGGTCACCACACCGCCCCGACAGCCGGCCACCCCTCCACCGTGCGGGTTATGGAGCCGTGGACCGCCGCGTGTCAGGGTGAGGCCCGATACGCAGGGAGGCGGTCACATGCGGACGATCGGGCAGGGACGATGGCGGCGGATGGTCGCCCGGCTGGGGGTGGCGGCGGTCGTCGCGGCGGCCGGGGTGACGGTGGGAGCCGCGCCCGCGCAGGCCACCGCGACCCGGACCGTGGCGTTCTGGAGCATGGACGAGCCGGCGTCGTCGACAGTGCTCAGGGACAGCAGCGGCAGCGGGCGGCACGGCACGGTCGGCGGCGAGGTGGTCACCGGCGCGATCTACGCCGGGGCGACCGGCCACCGCTTCGCCACCCACCTGCCCACGGACCAGGAGTACGTGCCGGGCCACGTGGACCTGGTGCCGCACAGCACCGACCTCAACCCGGACGCCGGCGACTTCTCGGTGACCATCCGCTACCGCACCACGTACTCCTTCGGGAACATCCTCCAGAAGGGACAGGGCAACACCACCGGCGGCTACTGGAAGTTCGAGGCGCCGGGCGGCAAGCCGAAGTGCCTGTTCCGCGGCGGCGACGGCGCCTCGCGCACCGGCTACACCGACGTGCCGATCGCCGACGGCCAGTGGCACACGGTCACCTGCAACCGCACCTCGGCCTACGTGGAGATGTACGTCGACGGGGTGCGCACCAGCCGGCTGAACGGGCCGACCGGCACCATCGCCAACACCTGGCAGCTCTCCGCCGGCGGCAAGAGCCAGTGCGACGGCACGAAGGTGACCTGCGACTACTTCGCCGGTGACATCGACTACGTGAAGATCCTCAAGGGTTCGGGCGGCCCGGCCAACCAGGCGCCGGTGGCCGACCTGGCACCCACCTGCGCCGGGCTGGTGTGCACGTTCTCCGCCGCCGGCTCCACCGACGCCGACGGCGCGATCCAGGACCACCGTTGGGACTTCGGCGACGGCTCCACCGCCGGCACCGTCTCCGTGCCGACCACCTCCCACACGTACGCGGCGGCCGGCACCTACCCGGTCACGCTCACCGTGACCGACGACCGGGGCGCCACCGGCGCGGTCACCGTCGACGTCACCGTCGCGCCGGTGCCGGAGCGGATCTCCTTCGTCGGCCAGGACACCGCGAACGCCAACTGGACCAGCCACACGGTCACCGTCCCGTCCGCCGTGCAACCCGGCGACACACTGCTGCTCCTGCTCAGCCAGAACACCCACACCGGCACCGGCGAACCGACTGGCGTGACCGGGTGGAACCGCCTCGACCGACTCGACGGCGGCTACGCCACCACCACCGCCTGGTGGAAGACCGCGACCGCCGGCGACGCGGGCACGACGGTGCGGGTGGCGCTGGACAGCCAGGCGAAGGGCAACCTGGTGGTGGCCGCGTACCGGGGGGCCGCGCCGGGCGCGCCGGTGTTCGCCCGGGCCACCGACCCGGCCAGCACCGCCGTCCGGACCACGCCCTACGCGCCGGTGACCGCCGCGCAGAGCTGGGCCGTGTCGTACTGGGTGCACGGGGACTCCGCCTCCACCGCCCTCACCCCGCCGGCCGGGGTCTCGGTGCGCAGCAACAGCTCGCAGACCGGCGGCGGCCGGGTGACCGGACTGCTCGCCGACTCGGCGAGCACCGTCCCGGCGGGCAGCTACGGCGGGCTCGCCGCGACCGGCGCGGCGGCCAGCACGACCACCACCACGTGGACATTCGTCCTGGCCCCGTGACGCGTGAAGGCCGGCACCCGTTCTCGGGTGCCGGCCTTCGCGAGTCTTACTTGGTCCAGTGCTGGGTGACGAGGTCGGTGGCCTGCTTCTCCCACTGGGCGTAGGCGTCCGGGTAGGCGGACACCTGGACGGTCTGGGC
>NZ_JBITEP010000050.1:0-19408 GCF_044455315.1 Micromonospora sp. NPDC051300
ACCCGCTACGACAAGTTGGCCGTCCGGTTCCAGGCCAGCCTGACCATCACCATCATCTGCGAGTGGCTCTGACCGGCTTATGAAACACGCCTTAGCACGCCATGGGCCTCACGCTGCACGATCCGACGGGACCACCCTTCGCCGGCGGCCTGATCGAGGTGCCGGTCGGCTGGACCACGACGGCCCTGGCCTCGGGCGTGATCGTGGCCTATGATTCGCCGACCGGGCGACTGCCCACGACGGGCTACGGCCGCAGGATCGCACAGCTCATGACCGCAGCCCGCTGACTCGGCCTCATCGCCGCAGGTCGCGTGCCGCTGCCTTGCTGAGCCGGCGTGGTGCGGCCCGCCCCGCAAGCGCCTCGGTGGCGCCACACCACATCCTCCCCGCTCCGTCGTACGTGTCGAGAAGGTCAGGTAGGCGTCGTCCCGACGTCGGCCGCCGCACGGACGATCCGGTTCGCCTCGGGCGTTGGACAACCGGTCGCCCGAAGGACGTCGCTGGCGGCCGTCCGCAGGTCGGCGACGAGGCCGTCGCCGTACGTGCGCAGGCCGCCGCTCCGAGCCGCTGCGGCCAACTCGACCGCCTGTCGGACCATGTCCCGGCTGTGCGCGTGGCCGCTTCCGCGGTGACTCTCCCGCCGGAGCTGGTCGATCGCATCGGCGAGGCGGGCGATCCCCCGGGGCAACGACGAGGGCATCAGCTCGCGATACTGCAACGCGTTCGCTGCCCAGCGGGACATGCCACGCGCGTCAACGACCAGGCGCTCCAGGTGCTGGGCGATGTTCGCGTACCGGTGGAACTGCTGCCGGCGGCGCCAACGGACCGGTGCGAGCGTGACCGCCTCGTCGGCGCCGGCCAGCGCCTCGTGCATCCGACCGAGGTCGTCGTCGAGGTTGCGGAGTTCCTCGAGCACCCGTACGGCGGCTTCGGCGTCCCGGTCGACCAGAGCGCGCGCAACCCGGTTCAGCTGCCCGGACAACGAGTCGAAGATCGGCTTGGTGGTCTTGTCCAGGATGCGCAGCGGGTTGACCGGCAGCAGCAGGGTGACGACGGCGATGCCCACGACCGCACCGACGAGAGCGTCCAAGATCCGTGGGAGCTCGAGCCCGCGCTCCATCGGTGCGAGCGTGGCGATCAGCACCGCCGTGCCGCCGGCCTGACCGACGAGGGCGCTACCCCGGCCGGAGAGCAACAAAGCCGCGGCGATCGCCAGAGCGACCATCACTCCGGTCTGCCACGGACCCGACCCGAGCAGGAACCGCAACCCGTCGCCGATGGCGATCCCGAGCCCGACGCCGGCCAGCAACTCGACGGTACGCCGCGCGCGTCGCCCGATGGCCGTCGCGATCGTGCCAACCGCCGCAGACGGCGCGAACACATGCGCCCCCGGACCGAGCAGGTGGTCGGCGAGAACGGCGGCGAGGGCAGCCGCCAAACCGGCCTGGACCGAGATCACCAGGATGACCTCCGCCTGACGAAGGCGGACCCGGCCGGCGGCCTGACCGCGCCGCCGCGCGCTCACGACGTCCCGCTCACCGTGCTCGGCCGCCGCACGCCACGTCGCGTCGGCGGCCCGCCCGATCCGCCGGTCGTCAGCCACACGAGTCCTTTCCCGTCATCAGGTGCCCGAATCCGGTTTTGAAGGCGTGCGGACCGCGCGGCGAGGTCCCGGTGCTGCGCCCGCCGGGAACTGGTCGGGAACGGCGCAGGCACCGCCTCAACCGCGGCGAGAGGGTCGGACCCCAAACCGCCATCATCGTGGACCGGTTCGAGCCGAACAGACAGCCGCTGGACTTGTACCAGTCCCACACGTACGTCGGGTCACCGCCGGCTCTCAGCCGCAGGTCGGCGAGGCGGTACCGGTCACTCCAACTTCCGTTGGCGGAGTAGACGATGTGCAACTGGCCGTCGAGGCCCCGAATCAGCACGGGTCCCTCGTTGATGAACGGGTTGCCGACCACCCCGCTCCCACGGCTCTCGAGGGCTGAGAGAATGACGTGGCCTCCCCCGCCCGGCGTGGTCGGGCTGCTCATCCGGGCGAGGTAGATGGGGTAGCGACCGCCGCCGTCCAGGACGATCTCCGGCGCCCAGGCACCGCCGCGCCCCCCGGTGTCCGACCACACCCGACGCTGCGCCGCTCCGCCCCAACTGCTCGGGTGACGACGCTTGGCGCACGGCGATGCCGTCGCCGACCCGCCGCAGGAGGTGCCGCACCCAGCCCCATGCCCCGCATCGGGATTCCGATTCAGACCCCCGAACCGCACCCTCCCCTGGGACTCACTGTCGGGTGGCGGAGCCTTTCACGACAAGCGCCGCGGGGGCGGTCCGGCACGGAAGCGGATCCCCCACCCGCGGCTGCGAGATCGCTACGACCGGCGCAGCCGAATCAAGATTACCTATAAGGAGGTTTGGGGGTTTTTTATCCGTTTACTGTTTGTCTGCGCGCTTCCCAGCGTGCAGACGAGTGAAGGGAGCTTCGATGCGTAAAGGACTTCTGGCCGCCGCGGTCGCCGGCGTCGCCACCTCCGTGGCGTTCGCCGCGCCGGCGCTGGCGGACGACGCCGACACGACGGTGACGCTGACCGTGAACGCGAGCGGCGGTCTCACGATCACCGTACCGGCGTCGGCGAACCTCGGGCAGGGCACCGAGGGCGCGACCGTCTCCGGTCAGCTCGGTCCCGTGACCGTGCTCGACCAGCGGGGTTCACTGACACCCAACTGGACCGCCACGGTCATCTCCACCGACTTCAAGACCGGCGGGGGCACGTCGGCCGAGACGATCCCGAACATCAACGTGGAGTACTGGTCCGGCGGAGCCACCTCGACGGCCGGCAGCGGCACGTTCACGCCCGGGCAGCTCACGGCCGCCGATCGGGTGATCATCAACGTGCCGCGGACGGCTTTCACCCACACCGGCGGATCCGGAAACAACTTCGCCACCTGGAACCCGACGCTCGTGGTCACCATCCCGGACGGGACCGTCCAGGGCACCTACACCGGCACGGTGACACATTCGGTGGTCTGACCGCCCCGGCGGGCTGGTGCTGTCGGCCTTCGTGGCGCTGTTCGCGCTCGGAGCGCCGGCGGCACCGGCCGCCGCTGGGCGAGCGCAGCAACCGACCGGCGACGCTGACACGGGCGGGATCGGGCTGCGACTGCTGGACATACCCACCGACCGGGTCGGTGATCCGCGGGCCCAGGTCTACATCGTCGACCACGTGCGGCCGGGGTCGGCGATCAGTCGACGGGTCGAGGTCCGCAACACCTCGGCGCGGCCGCTGCGCGTCGAGCTGTACGCCGGGGCCGCATCGATCGTGGGGACCGCCTTCACCGTGCCCGAAGGCCGCAAGGGGAACGAGTTGAGCGGCTGGGTGCACCTCGGACGGAAGACAGTCGACCTCGAGCCGGACGACCGGAAACCGGTCACGGTTGACATCGTGGTGCCGAGGAGCGCCTCGAAGGGCGAACGGTACGGCGCGATCTGGGCACAGGTGACAAGCCCGTCTGGCCCCGGTGGCAATGTCACCCAGGTTCACCGCGTCGGCGTACGCCTGTATCTCGACATCGGCTTGGGCGGCGAGCCACCGACCGACTTCCGCATCGAGTCCGTGACGGCCCGGCCCGGTGCCGGGCGCTTTCCGGTGATCACCGCGCACGTAGTGAACACGGGTAAGCGGGCGTTGGACATGACCGGGTCGCTCACGCTCAGCAAGGACGCGGTACGGGCCGGGCCGTTCCGCGTCAGCAGCGGCGCGACCATCACACCCGGCGGCAGCGGTGACGTCGGCATCGAACTCGACCAGTCCCTGCCCGCGGGGGTCTGGGACGTCCGGCTGGTGCTGGCCAGCGGCACGGTCGAGCGGACCGCCGAAGGGAGGATCACGCTGCCGGTGCCGGGCACCGTCGCGATGACGGATGAGCGGCCGGCCTGGCTGGTCTACTCCGTCGGCACGGTGACCGCGCTGGTGTTGCTCGTCGCCGCCGGGGCCTGGCACCTCCTCCGCCGCCGCGCGCGGGTTCGGATGGCACCCTCCGGCTGAGCCGCCCCCCGAACGCGAAGTCCTCGACCCGGTCGCCTCTCCGCAGGCGGCCGGGTCACACGCGTGGAATCACGCAACGATCAACACTCGATGACATAGAGTTACTTTCGCGTTCATCGGAATCGCGTCGGACGGGGGTTTGTCGTGGTGGTCCATCGTCACCGTGCGCGGGCCGCAGGCGGGTCGCGTCGTCGGAGCGTACTCGCCGGGGTGGCCCTGGGCGCGGCGCTCGCGGCGACCGGGGCGGCGACCGCCGCCGCTGGTGCCGGTCCGCCGTCGGCGCACGTTCCGGTCAAGCCGCAGCGCGGTGCGGCACCCGCGCCGGGGGCACCCATCTCCGGCTCCACCGATGTCACGCTCCAGGTGGTGCCGACCTCGCCGACCCACGGCCCCACCGCAGGACCGTCACCGTCGGGAGGTTCGCTGCCGGTCACCGGCACCGGCCGGCACGCGCTGCTCGCCCTGGCCTCCGGCGCACTGCTCACCGGCGCCGGCGTGGCGTTCGTCGCCATCGGTGTCCGGCGTCGATCCACGCGGCTCAGATGACCGAGTGGGTCACCGTCGCGCGATATGCGCCGACCACCAGGTCAGTCGGCAGACTTACCGAGAGGGCAGGATTCCAGGTGGCCGAGTTGGCGCCGGCCGCGCCGGTCCAAGCTGCCGCCGTCCGTGGAACGTCCAGCGGCGCGCCGAGCTGAGGCGTGAAGCTGCCGTTGCCGGTCGTCGACACCGCCGGCCCCGAGACGTACGCGACGGCAGCCGGTGCGATGGTCTCGGCCGTCGAGCCCGAGCCGGCGCGGAAGGGCGTGATCGCGACGGTCGCGGTCCAGGCGCCGGACCGGGGCCCGCGGTCGTCGGAGACGGTGACCGGTCCGAGGCGTCCCGTGACCGCCGGCGTGCCCGCGGCGACCGTCCCCAGTGACGCGCTGGCGGGCGCGCTGATGGTCAGCCCGGCCAGCGGGTCGACCACCAGGTCGACCGGACGGCTGTCCCGCTGTCCGAAGGAGTCGGTCACCTCGACGGTGAAGGTGAAGCTGCCCGCGGAGGTGGGGGTGCCGGAGAGCAGGCCGCTGCCCGGGTCGAGGGTGAGCCCCGGCGGGAGCGCGCCGGCGCTCACCGACCAGCCGAAGGGCCCGGTGCCACCGACGACGGTCAGCGGATACGAGTAGGGATCGTACGCCTTGGCAGTCGGCGGCGGCGCGAAGCTGAGGCGGGGGGCCGCCGCGACGGTGATCGTCGCCGGCCGGTCGTCGGAGAAACCGCTGGCATCGGTGACCCGCACCGTGAACGGCCAGCTGCCCGCCTCGCGCGGGCTGCCGGAGAGCACACCGGTGGCCGGGTCGAGGGTGAGCCCGGGCGGTAGCGTCCCGGCGCTCACCGACCAGGCGAGCGGTACGGTCCCACCGGACACGGCCAGTAGAAAGCGGTAGGCGGCGCCGACCTCACCAGCCGGCGGCGGCCCGAAGATGAGCGACGGCAGCGGGTTCGGCCTGACCGGCCCGGCGGGAGCGGAGTCCGGTCCGGTGCCGGCGGCGTTGATGGCCGCGATCCGGAAGGTGTACGTCTCGGTGGACGTCAGACCGGTGACGCTCCGCGTGGTTGGCGTCGCGGGCACGAGGACGGCGGTCCGCGCCACTGAATCGACGTACGGGGTGATGCGGTAGCCGGTGACGGCGGAGCCGCCGTCGGCGGGCGCGGTCCAGGTCAGCACGGCGGAGTTCGTGCCGGCGGCGACCGAGGTGATCGTCGGCGCGGCCGGCGTGGTGTAGGGCACCACCGCGTTCGACGCGGGGCTGACCGGGCCCGTGCCGTACGCGTTCGTGGCCGCGACGCGGAACGAGTAGGAGGCGCCGACAAGGAGCCCGGTCAGCGTCCGGCTGGTGGTGGAGGCGTCGAACGTCAGCGACGGTTGCGGCACGCCGTTGCGCACCGGTGTAACGACGTATCCGGTGATCGCGCTGCCGTTGCTCACCGGGGGACTCCAGGAGACCGTCGCGGCGGCGACACCGGCGCTGGCGGTCGGCGCCGCCGGCGCGTCCGGCGCGGAGGCGTACACGAAATTGGCCGCGCCCGCCGCGCCCCGGGTCACGACGGAGACGGTCACCGGGGCCGCCGCCGGCCGGGGCGGCATCGAGGGGATGCCGAGGGTGCCGTCCCCGTTGGTGGTGAAGCAGACGGCGGACACGTCGCCGGCGCAGGGCAGCAGCACCACCGAGGTGCCGGCGGCCTGCTCGGCGGCCGTGCCGATGGTGATGGCGGTCGCACCGCCGAAGTTGGTGCCGCTCACGGTTACGGCGGTGCCGCCACCGACGGGGCCCACCGCCGGCGCGACGGTCAAGCCGGTGGGTGCGGTCAGCGGCGTAACCGCCGTGGTGCCGCCGGCGTAGCCGGGGTTGGCATCGATCGACGAGGCGGTGACTACCGTCGCACTCTGCACCAGCTCGGGCGTCACACCACTTCCGGTCACGGTGGCGGCCACGGTGATCGCCGGTAGCGAGCTGCCCGCCGAGAACGGGCCGTTGCTGTTGGTGCATCTCACGGTCTGTCCGGCCGGCACTTCGCAGACCCAGCCCGAGCCGAAGGCACCGCGCGGTAGCACACCCTGGGGCAGGGTCTGGGTCACCGAGACCGGGGCGGTCTCGGTGACCCCCGGGTCGACGCCGCTGCTGATCGTGTAGGTGACCGGGTCGCCGGCTTGCGGAGCCGCGCCGACGGAGCTGGTCTGCACGACCCTGAGGTCCGGCACCGCGTTGAAGCTGACCACGCGGGTCGAGTCGACCTCGTGGGAGTCGGTGACCGAGCCGGTCGAGCCGACCCAGCCGAAGGCGAGTTGGCGCGGATATCCGTCGGCGTTGAGCCAGGTCGGCGACGGATAGAGACTCGACGCGACCACCGGCAACGCTCCGGTGAGGGTTCGGGTCGTGCCACCGACCGGGGTGAACCGGACGGTGTACTGCCCGGCGGGCACGGCGATGCCGTTGTCGGTGGTGAACGGGGACCTGGTGGTGTTGACCACCACGTCGACCGGCACCGCGGCAGCCGACCGGGTCGCCGCGCGCAGGGCGATGGCGGGCGCGGAGGTGCTGCTGGCGGTGCTGTTGACGGCGCAGTAACCCGCTCCGTTGCGGCCCGGCCCGCGGATGATCACCTGGCCCGGAACTCGCCCGCCCGTGGTGGAGATGTATGCCGGGTTCGTGCATCCGGTGCCCTGGTAGACGCTGTTGCTGAAGTTGCCGTAGACGTCCAGGCCGACGCCGAGGTAGCCGTTCGACAGACCCACACTGCGACCGGTGAATGCGGCGGAGTAGCCGAGCGAACCACCAGGCTGACCTATCACGGAAGGGGCTAGCGGGTTTGCCGGATCGACGGCCGCGAGGACGAAGGCCAGGCCGTCCGCACCCGGACTGCTACCGCCGTACTGGTACGACGTGAACGAGACGTGCAGCCCCTGCGACGTGGGCACGCTGACCGCGCCGAACACGCCGCCCTGCCGCTGGGTGCTGGCCGGCGTCAGGCGCAGCCTGCCGTTGCCCGGGGTGTCCGTGGCGCTGGGACAACTCAGCAACGGACCGGTGCCGGTGTTCCCTGCGGCGCTGAGGCAGGCGGCGTTGGTGGCCGAGCCGGCGGGCACCCCCGGCACGGCCACCGGCCCGACACCGTTCGCGACGTTATTCCGGAAGGGTTGGTCGAACAGGACGGAGCCGGCGGCCGAGGCGGCAGTCGCGTTGACGACGAGCGTGACCACACTGACGGCGGCGGTGAGGACCGCGAGACTCGACGACGATCGGCGTGGACGTGACATGTCTGCTCCTGGCTCCGGTGTTCGCTCAGCTCCCGGACAGCCTAGGGGCGTTACCGATCTAAAGTTACATAAAGGATATATGTGAGAGGGCCCCACGCCACCCGAGAGGGACCCTGACCCGTTCCCTGCGTGACCAGCACCCTCGGTGGCGAAGCCCGACCCTTTCACGGACACCGGTCAGCCCAGGTGGCCGCGCTTCATCCGTGGTACTCGTAGGTGTACTGGCCGTCGTCACCGATCGCGGGCCGGTCGGTTCCGGGTTGGGTGCGCAGCGTGTACGAGGCGGTGCGGCCCCCCGGGGTGTGTTCCTGGGTCGTCGCGTGTCCGCCGGTCCAGTCCGGCGGCACCGGCACGGTGAGCACCGCCGGAAATTCCTGCTGGATACGTCTCTGTCCATCGAGTGGACCACCGAGGAACTCGACGATGTTCGCGCCCTGCATACCGGCAGCATGGCACGTCCGGGCACGGTCCGGGGTGCAGGTCGTCCACACCGGCCGAACGGACCGGGGCGGTTCATGTCGATCAGCCGCACGATCACGGCCCACCTCGCTTCCGGATCATCCACTTCCATCGGCAGCGACGCGGTCCAGCAGATGAGCAGGCTGCGGCGGCTGCCGAGGTCGGCCACCGGCGGTGGCCCTCAGCGAAGTCGACCTACGGGCACGACTGATAGACGCCGGGACCGATCAGCCATCGGACGTAAACAGTCCCTGTACGCCCAAAACGATCGCGATCAGGCCGAAGACCTCGAGCAACAGCCGGACACCCCTGATCTCGGTCGAGCGCACGCCACTCCTCGACGCCCGCCCGGTTCCAGAGCAGAGCGAGTCCGACACCCACGCCCATCACCTCGGAAGGGAACACCCTCGGTGCCGCTGCCGATGCCGGCCTGGTCCGCGGGCACGCTGTCCACCCGCGGCGATGGCCGGCAGCGTCCCCAGGGGGCATGAATACGACCAACACCAACAGGGTTCCCGCCGCCGCGACCGCCAGTGTGCGCCCGGGTGACTGCCGATTCGGCCCAGCCATGGAAACCACTCGCTCTCTGATCGGTCCTTCCCCCGTCGCGTCCGGCCCCTGACAAGCGCGCTGGTGCACCAGCGGCACTCGATCGGGGGCGCCCGAAGCTCGCGGTCGGACGGGATGAGGACGGCCAGTCTTGGTGTCCGGCCGGGACGTCGCAGCTCCTCCTCGCCGTGGTCGTTGGGGGTGAGGCTGTTCAGCTCGTGCGTCGCAACAATGCGCCTGAAGCAGGCCGCGGCACCCTGTCCGGCGCACACTATTACCAGGCCGACAGCGACCGGGACCTCCTGCCGCCCCTCGCGCCCCTTGCATTGAGATGCCAACCAAACGTCATCTGAAGGGCTGCCGATAAACAGATGCTTAAATGCTTCCAGCATTATCCGGGAATTAATGTAGTATCAGCGCATGCTGTATCGGACCCCTGCGCTCACGGATGACGACAAGCGCGTGCTTGGCGAACTGGACACGATGCGGGACAACCTGCGGTACCAGATTGCTGAACCGCACCGGTGGACAGGGCAACTCCGACGAACTCTGATCGCTCACGCCATCCAGGGCTCGAATTCGATCGAGGGTTACCAGGTGTCCCTGGACGACGCCGCCGCCGCCGTCGCCGGCGACGAACCAGTCGAGACCAACCCGCAGACCTGGGAAGTCATCACCGGCTACCGGGACGCCCTGACCTATGTGCAACAACTCGCCCGCTCACGTGAGTTCGCCTGGCAGCACATGCTGCTCAACGCACTGCACTTCACGATGCTCCGGCATGAGCTCGGCAAGTGGCCGGGTCGCTTCCGTCCGGGAGACATCCACATCGACGAGGCGCACACCGGCCGACGCGTCTACACCGGGCCGGACGCCGACGACGTTGGGTCTCTGATCTCCGAGCTGATCGACTGGCTGGCCGACGGCGAACCGGAGACACCGCTGCTCGTACGGGCCTCCATGGCCCACCTGAACCTGGTCAAGATCCATCCCTGGCGGGACGGGAACGGCCGAATGTCCCGCTGCCTACACACCCTCGTGCTCGCCCGCGACGGTGTCCTCGCCCCGGAGTTCTCCTCCATTGAGGAGTGGCTCGGCGTCGGCCGGAACACCTACGCCTACTACGACGCACTCGGTGAGGTCGGGGGCCCAACCTGGCAGCCCGAGAACGACACCAGCAAGTGGATTCGGTTCTGCCTGAGCGCCCATCACCAACAGGCCCAGCTGGTCCGGCAACGCCTCGATCAGGCCGCACATCTCTGGGAACTGCTCGACACCTGGGTCCGACGCCACGGGCTACCCGAGCGGGTCGTCAGCGCCCTGTACCTCGCCGCGACCGGCGGTCGAGTACGCCGGACCCTCTATCAGCGCGACGAGAACCTCACCGACGACCAGGCAACCCGCGACCTTCGCGCCCTCGTCCGGGCGGACATGCTCGAACAGCACGGCGAAACCCGAGGCAGGTTCTACCTCACCTCGCCAACGCTCCGCGACCTCGCAGCCCCCGCGCTACGCCCCAAGGAGATCATCGACCCGTACCGACGCTGAGACGCAGACCCGGCATGCCCCACCACCGTGAATCTGCGACGTCAGCGCGCGGAAGAGACGCCATTCCCTGTCACCGAATTGGACAGATGCGGCTAACCATAGCCAGGCGGCCGCTTCCAAGATTTACTACATTCGGGCCTGAAAAGCCCAAATGAGACACCCATTCTGTCCTATTTATCAGAATTTTTCACGCAATTTGGTGTCCGAGGGGGGATTCGAACACATGCTTAAAGCACCCATGCATTCCATGGGTGTTCATGCAGCGAATCTAGCAGGCCAGCCAGCCTTCCCACAACAGTCGCAACGACTATCAGGCAGGGGGTTCGACCTGCCGAGCCTCAGCCTCAGATCCTCACGGTCCTCGCTCACCTCTTCAGGTCAGAGCACGATTTGAACAATCAGCAACTGGGCGGGGCCCACACCACCACCTTGTGGCCGCCTTCGCTCCCCCGGCGACTGCCGACACATCGTTGCGCCGCTCCGAAGCCGATCCGAATCGCGCACACGCAGTTTCGCGGCAACAGCGCCCCGTTCGGTAAGACTTCAAGGCGGCACGCCAACCAGATCCAGTCAGGCGCCAGATGTCACACGGTATGCGTCGAAAACTCCATCGACCCTGCGCACACCAGCCAATAGGTGCCCGAGGTGCTTCGGATCGGCGATCTCAAAGCTGAACCGGCTCACCGCCACGAGGTCACGGGTGGTCGTAACTGTCGCGGAGAGAATGTTCACTTGCTCATCAGAAATCACGCGTGCTACATCGACGAGCAACTTCCGACGGTCGAGTGCCTCTACCTGGATGACCACTAGGAAGCTGGAGGTCGAGGTTAACTTCCAGCTTACCTCCACCAGGCGTTCGCCCTGCGCCTTGAGATCTTCAGCGTGCTGACAGTCGTCGCGGTGCACGCGCACGCCATTGGTGCGGGTGACGAAGCCGAAGACGGCGTCCGGCGGGACCGGGGTGCAGCAGCGCGCCAGCTTGATCCAGACGTCGCTGACCCCGCGGACCACTACACCCGGGTCGTGGCTGGACGCCCGGCTGCGCGGCGGCCGGGTGGCGACGGCGGTCTCGGCGATGTCCTCCGCCGCGCCCTCCTCGCCGCCGTAGGAGGCCATCAGCTTCTGCACCACCGACTGCGCGGAGACCTGGCTGTCGCCGACCGCCGCGTAGAGCGAGGCCACGTCGGCCAGGTGCAGGTCCCGGGCGATCGCCATGAGCGCGTCCGAGGTGAGCATCCGCTGCAACGGCATGCCCTGCTTGCGCATCGCCTTGACGATCGCGTCCTTGCCGGCCTCGATCGCCTCCTCGCGCCGCTCCTTGTTGAAGTACTGGCGGATCTTGGTGCGGGCGCGCGGGCTCTTGACGAAGCCTAGCCAGTCCTGTGTCGGGCCGGCCGTGTCGGACTTCGAGGTGAAGATCTCGATCACGTCGCCGTTGGACAGCGTCGACTCCAGCGGCACCAGCTTGCCGTTGACCCGGGCGCCGATGCACTTGTGCCCGACCTCGGTGTGCACGGCGTACGCGAAGTCGACAGGCGTCGACCCGGTCGGCAGCGGGATGACGTCGCCCTTCGGCGTGAAGACGTACACCTCCTGGCTGGACAGGTCGAAGCGCAGCGCGTCCAGGAACTCGCTCGGGTCCGCCGCCTCACGCTGCCAGTCCAGCAGCTGCCGCAGCCACGTCATCTCGTCGATGTGCGCCGGCGGGCCCACCACCGGGGTGCCCTTGTGCTCCTTGTACTTCCAGTGCGCGGCGATGCCGAACTCCGCGGTGCGGTGCATCGCGTACGTGCGGATCTGCATCTCCACCGGCTTGCCGGTGGGCCCGATGACAGTCGTGTGCAACGACTGGTACATGTTGAACTTGGGCATCGCGATGTAGTCCTTGAACCGGCCCGGCACCGGCTGCCAGTTGGCGTGGATGACCCCCAGCGCCGCGTAGCAGTCCCGCACCGTGTCGACCAGGATCCGCACACCGACCAGGTCGTAGATGTCGTTGAACTCGCGCCCCCGCACGATCATCTTCTGGTAGATCGAGTACAGGTGCTTCGGCCGCCCGGTGACCTCCGCCTTGATATTTGCCTTCCTCAATTCTGTTGCCACTTCCTGGGTCACCTGGCGCAGCAACGCCTCACGCTGCGGCCGATGCTCACCGATCAGCCGGTCGATCTCCTCGAACCGCTTCGGGAACAGCGTGCCGAAGGAAAGATCCTCCAGCTCCCACCGCATCGTGTTGATTCCGATGCGGTGAGACAGGGGCGCCCACAGGTGCAATGTCTCACGAGCAACGCGTTCCTGCTCGCTGCGGGCGACGAAGGTGAGGGTCCGCATGTTGTGTAACCGCTGCGCGAGCTTGATCACCAGGACTCGCGGATCCTTGGCCGCCGCGACCACGATCTTGCGCATCGGCTCCACGCTCGTCGTGTCATCTAGCCGCACCAGGTCGAGCTTGGCGACACCGTCGACCAGCACCATGACCTCGCCGCCGAACTCGTCTCTCATCTGCTCGGAGCTGTAGGCCGAGTCGTGGACCAAGCCGGAGAGCAGCGCACCCGTGAGTGTGGTGCTGTCCATTCCGAGGTTGGCCAGGATGGTCGCCACCGCGAGCGGGTGGACGATGTACGGATCGCCGGACTTGCGATACTGCCCGGAATGCCACCAGGCGGCCGCGTCGAACGCTCTTTGGATGCCCTGCACGTCTGCGCGGGGGTGGTTCTCCCTCAGACTGGCAACGAGAGGCTCCAGCGCCTCGCTGACCGTTGGTGCGCTGTCGAGGATCTTCGGCAGTCTCAGCCGGTAGATCATCCGCCGGACGGGTGAGCGATACTGGGCGCTCTGCGTGAGGGTTTGCGCCGCGATCTGCCGTTCTATGGACAGCGCGGATTCATCGCGGGCCAGTTTCTGCAGCAGAGTTGCGCCGCGTGGATCCCTCGCCACGACGAGGGCTGTTGCCGCTGCGCGCCGCTCGGCGGAGCCGAGCTTGTCGTCGCTGGCGAGTTCGACGAGAAGTCGACGACCGGTAGTTGGGTCTTTCTGGGCGAGAGCATCTGCGGCCCAAATCCTCTGCCTCGTGTCGAACGCCGTGTCCTGGGCGACTGAGGTCAGGATGAGACCGGCGTTGACGCCATCAAGTCCTACCAGCTGAGTCATGATCCACTGGTCGCCTGCGGTGGCGCTGATCTCCGTCGAGGTGGCCGCGGTGGCGGCCATGGCACGAAGGGTCGTGGTCCTGAAGGCGCTGGACTGCCGAGCGTCTGTCGCGATGGTCGTGGCCACCGCCAGCCCTTGGTCGCGGTCCAGCCGAAGGCAGGTCGTCAGTGCCTTGTAGCGATCATCGTCGGGGCCATGAGGGTCGCGCGCGATCGCAGCCAACGCTCGCGACGTGACCTCGACCGTCGCATCGTCTGGATCGGCGCCGTCCTCGATGACAGCGGCGACGAACGAAGCTCCCGAGAGCCCACCCGTTGCGGCGATCGTCTGTAGGGCAGATGCCATCTGATGAGGCTGTTTCCAGGCGGCCACGAGAAAGCGAGCGAAGGACTGCCGCCATGCCGGTGGAGTCACTGCTCTACCGCTGGTGGTCCTGCCGAACAGATCCCAGAAGACAGCATCGGCGCGTTCCGGGTCGTCGGGGACGTACTGGGCGGCCAGGTACTCCTGGATCGTCTGGTGCAGGAAGACGTAGTCGTCGGCTCGGGCCACCATCACACCACTGCCCCGGAGGTAGTCGGCCAGCAGTTCACGCCACACGGCCTCAGGCACCGCGCTGGCACGCAGTTCCGCCGTCCACTGCTCCAGCTTGTCGATCGCCGGAGTCACGTCGCCGTCGAGACCGTCGGCGGCCAGTCGTCCGATCAGCATGTCACCGCGCGCGGTGAGGCGTTCGCCGGCCTGTTCAGCGCCCGTGCCGTAGCGCTGAAGGGCACGGCGTAGTTGGTGCCGCACCCCGCCGTCAGCGTCGCTGTAATGCCGGTCGCGAAGCAACTGTACGAACTCACGGAAGATGTGGGAGCGTCCGGCAGGTAGGCGACGCTGAGGGTTGGCGACGAACAGCTGGCACAACATGGTGGCCATCAACGGGTTGCTCGCCAGTTCCTCAAGACCCAGGCGGCGCAGCTCCCGAACGAACTGCGCCGCCGCCTCATCAGGGTGAGCGATCTCGGCACGGGTGAGCCAGGCCTGCACGAACTGGTGCCGCTGCTCCTTGTCAAAGGGCAACAGTTCGTAGTGCAGTGGCGACCAGGCCGCCTCCCCCGCGGCAGTGATCACGGTGCCCGGACGGGTCGCGACGACGAAACGGTGGGCATCGTCCACCGCGTGACGCGCGCGCAGGACCGACAGCACCTGCTGTCGTTTACGGAAGTCCATGATCTCGTCGAGGCCATCGACCAGCACGAGCCACCGACCGGTCGGGATGGGTCGCTCGGCAAAGAATTCAGCCGGCCACGACCCTCTGCCGTCATACAGGCCGAAATCGCCGCGGACACTGCGTGCGATGGCCTCGCCGAGGCCCGCGGTGGCGAGGATGTCGGTGGCCTGCACCCGGACGGGTACGTCGGTGATCTCACCATCGCGCTGTCGTCGTGCGATGTCGCCGACGGCGTACTGCAGCAGGGTCGACTTGCCCGCTCCCGCTCCAGCGACCAAGACGACGTCCTGTTCGCCGTCGAAGATGATGTCCGCAGGTTGCGGTGGCGCTCCGACGGCAGATGAGGTCACCTCCCGTCGGGTCGTCTGCCGGACGTAGACCGCTGACAGCGGTGGCATGGGAAATGTCGGCGACATTTGGTACGGGTGGGTGGCCGCGGTGCGGGCGGCGATGGTCAGGTAGGCGCGCAGCTGAGGCCCGGGGAAACGCCACCTGCCCGCGGTGATCTGCTCATCGGTGAGCGCGCGCAACCACTTGTGGTGCTCTGTCTGCGCGGTGGCCAGAGCAAGCCGGGCCGGTTCGCAGCGGTCGATGATCTCGGCGATCGGGAGCAAGTGTGTGCCCCCGGCCTCGTCCGAGGTACATACCATGCCGCAGACGGCACCCGTGCGGCGGTTGACAACCGCACTGCCGCTGAAGCCTCTTGCCAGGGGAGTTCCACGCGCCCGCAGCAGCCGCAAGGCGTCTTGGTCGCTGCGGCGGGACTCCCCCTCGTACACCAGGCGTGCTGGTTGACCCGCGCGGAACATCCCGTCTGGGTGTCCGTAGGTCCACAGGTTATCGCCGACGCTGACGACAGACGATGGCAGTACCGGGGTGAGGTCGACATCAACTGAGCATTCGCGAATGTGCAGCACAGCCAGGTCTAGACCGGCTGGGGTGCGGTAGTAGCTGTCAGCATCGACCGTCAGCACGAGTTGGGCGTCGCCGGCGACTGCTCGACCTTTGACGAACTCAGGTAGCAGAGCGCCGTCGACTGCCAGCACGTGAGCGCAGGTGGCGATTACTCCAGGGGCGACTACGAAGCCGGTGCCGCGGGCAGGCGGCGCGCCGGACATCGAGGGCGCCTCGATGGATATGGTTGCTGCCTGCAGCAGATCCTCCCAGCCGGCGTCCTGCTGTGCGGTCACCGTGTCGTGCGGTCCCATTCGAGGCTCACCTTGACGCCCGTCTTCGCCGAGGCCTTACCGATGATCGCTACGAACTTGCCCGACTCCACCGCGAACTCGCAGGAGAACTCCACGCTCAGGCGGCTGACATCGGCCGCCTTCAGGTGATCACCTACCTCAGATGCGAAGGCGGTCAGCGCCGCGAGCGCCTCGTCGAGGTTGGAGGGCCTGGCGGCGACCTCCACCTCGTCGCTGGTCATCCCGGGTGGCAGCTCGCCCGCAGCCAAGTAGATGGTGTAGCGGTCCACACTCACTGGTACCACTACCTGTCGCCCCACAGCGGACTCCACAACAACCCCCACGACGCTCGCCTCACTCACAGATCATCAGACGCATGCGAAGGGTAGTCGCATCGCGCAAGCGTCGCCACCACTCAGGAGCAGGTCTGGAGTCCCCGGATTCAATGCACCCGGTGGTCGTGCCGCATAGGGGGTGCCGGAGTTCCACAGGTTCGCCGAAAGTAGATGCGCTGGAGTCAACGGTCATGACCGTCGCGCCGGGCAGCGAACCCTGACCGGGCGTGCAGGCCCTTCCGGTTGTTGACCAAAAGAGCTCTGCACTCGTTGGGTCGTGAGCAGCAGCCGTGATAGGAAGCAGAGGGGGCTAAATCAACCCGATTCGGTTGGCGAACTCACGTACGCCTGGCAGGTTGCGGCTGTCGCGGGTTAAAAGATCGGTGGTGAGCTGCTGCGCCCATGGCCGGTAGCGAACCTCCTGCGGGGTGTCTCGCTCGGCGGCGAGCAGCGCCTGGAATGTCGCCTGCGGGCGCCCGCGGCCGTGTAGTGCCAGCGCTGTGTCTTCCCAGTAGCGAGCTCGGCGCTCCGGCATGACGATCCGGACCGGGTCGACCTGCCGGGCGTAGTCGACAGCGGTGCCGTAGTCACCAAGCACCCGGGACACGCTGATCTTGTAGACAGCCAGGTCGAGCGAATTGAATTGCCCGGCCTTCGTGTCACCGGTGCGACGGGCCGCTGTCTCGGCTTCGCCGAGCAGGGTCCACGCAGTATCGCGGTCGTCGTGCATCGCCGCGGTGTACGACGCGGCGGCGAGCAGTTGCCCATAGACAGCGCTGTGCGTGGCGTCTAGCAGTCCGGTGTCGGCCTGCAAGGCTTGGGCGGCGTCCAACATGAGTTTCTGCGCGCCGTCGCGATGGTGGGTGCGGCGCATGACGGTAGCCGCCAGGCGTCTGGCTTCGGCCAGCGTCACCGGATCGTCGCCGCTGCGGGCGGCCTGTACGGCGCGGTCGGCGGTGGCCCAGGCCATGCCGTTGTCGTGCAGTTTGATCAGCAGCTGAGTGGCGATGTTGTACGCCTGAGCCAACCGGCTGGCGGCCATCGGCAGCTCGTGCACGGCAGCGGAATCCCGGTTGGCGATGGCACGGGCGAGGAGGTGAGGTAGGCGGCGGGCGAGCTGCGTGTAGCGGGTGGCCCGGTAGTCGGCGCGGGCGGCTGCCAGCTGCGCGGCCAACTGGTGTCCGGGTATCGGGGCAACGTCGACCCGACCGAACAGCACGTTTTCGAGGGTGTTGGCCATGCCGTGAGCGGCTGCGGCCGGATGGGTGGGGAGGACGGACGCCGCAGTCAGCGCGACAGCAGCTGTTGTGATCAGATCGCGTCGGCGCATCGGGTCACCATCCTCATCGACACCCGCGCTCAGGCTAACCGTGCTGGTGTCGATGGTCGATTGCGACAGCCCGAACAGGTGCGCTGGGATTGCGAAGACCTCGGCAAGCCGGCGCAGATCACGTACGTCCCAATGGCGATTCGACTTCGTCTCCATCCGGCTCAGCGTTGAGGCGGACACTCCCGCTAGGCTCGCCGCCTTCTGCAAGGTCAGGCCGGTAGCGACGCGCGCGGTGCGCAGCACTGTGCCGAAGTCGCCCCTGCTGGCTGCGTGGGCAACGGCCGGCATCGTGGTCCACGCGGTTTGGGTGCTCACACGTCACCTCCATCCACGATGGCGGACTTCGAGAGTGACCGATGCTTGCAGGTTGCGCAAGCACGTTGCTGACTGTCCGTGACGTCTTCGACTCGGCCTCTCGAACCGCTGTTCTGGGTGCACCTACCCGTACAGGCACAAGGAGTCCGTGATGATGCACCTGAGCACACCGGGCATCTCCCCCACTGTCAGCGACCTCGTACGAGCTGGGCTACTACAGCTCGGCGAGGGCTGTCAGGTTCATCCGGGGGTGGTGTTCTTGCCCGCTGACATGCTGGGCGCCATCCGCCCGATCATGCTCGGCGACCACGTGAACGTCGGTGCGTTCGCGATCGTGCACGGCGGCGCTCACATCGGCCGCGACACTCACATCGGGCATCGCGTGACGGTGGGCGAGCCGGAGTACGGCTACGCCCTGCGGCGGGTCTACCAAGGCGTGGGCGCCCCCACCATGATCGGCTCTGGTGTGGTGCTGCGCGCCGGCGCGACCGTCTACGCCGGTGCCAACGTCGGCGACGACACCACCATCGGCCACAACACGCTGCTGCGCACCGGTGTCAAGGTCGGCTCCGGAAGTCAGCTCGCTGCCAACCTCACAGTCGAGCGGGGCTGTGTCATCGGTGACGGGGTGCGCTGCTCGCCGGGCACTCACCTGACTGCTGACACGGTGGTCGAGGACCGAGTCTTCATCGGCGCCGGCGTGCGCACCATCAACGACCGGGACCTCATTTGGCGCGACCCGGACAATGAGCAGCCGCTGCTGCCACCGAGGTTCACCTATGGCTGCAAGGTCGGCTCCGGCGCGGTCATCCTGGCCGGCGTCACCATCGGCGAGCACGCTCTGGTCGGCGCCGGATCTGTTGTCACCAAGAACGTGGCGGCCCGCGCCGTTGTCTATGGCGTACCCGCTACTCAGCGCGGGGAGGTGACGTCGTGACGAGCCCGATGACGTGGCTCGGCCCGCTGATCAGCAGCGTGCCGGAAATCGATGATGCCGGATGGCGGAGCCTGGAGCGTCTCGCTGACGATCTCGGAGCCCTGTGCGCGGTCGGTGCGGCGGACTCTACGGATGCCGACGTACGGTCGCGGTGGCTGCTCGGACTGCGACGTGAGCTCGCCGCTCGGGGGCACCGCGCTCCGGTTGGACTGCCCGGACTGCTCTGGCAGACCCTCGCCCAGTTCATCGCGGGGTTTCATGACTTGGATCTACGTGACGCCACCGGCCTTGGTCACGGCGCGATGATCATCGCCGAGGGGGGCGCTGGGGCCGTCGCCCATTGGAGGACTCGGCTGACCGCTGGTGAACTGGTCGGTATCGCCGCGACCGAGCGCCACGGCGGCTCGCGCATTCAGGAGATCACCACCAGGGCCACGATGGGGAGTGTGTCGATTTCCGTGTTTGGGCCTGTGGTGTGATCGAGATTGTTAGATGGCGATCCGGTCGCCGTAGGCGAGGATAAGGGCGTTGAGG
>NZ_JBITEP010000051.1:0-19401 GCF_044455315.1 Micromonospora sp. NPDC051300
CCAAACAGACCAAAGCCTGCCCAGTCCGGGGTATAAAACAATTGGCACTGGCTTTACAAGCACCCTGTTGAGTTCTCAAAGAACAACCACACACCGCACCGGAAACCCCCACCAGGAGGCCCCCGAACCGGGGTATCTCGTCCACCGCACCCGCCGCTCTCGCGCCGGGCACTTTTACTACGTTACCCGCTGGTTTCTGCCGTGTCAAACCGGTGTTTCCCGGTTTGTCGTGCATCACCCTTTTAGCAGGCACACCACGAGGCCCCGACCTGAGTCGGTTGCTTCGAGGATTTCGGCAGGACGGCCGTCCGCGGTCTCCCGCTGGCCCGTCCGTTTCCCTGCCGGCCGATAACCTTACCCGGTCGGTTCCGCCTCACCAAATCCGCCTCGCGGCTGATCCGGGGCACCGCCCGCGTTCCAGGTCCTGCGCTCCGGCCTCCCAGGTCTTTCGCCCTGTTCGTCCGTTCCGCGCTGGCAGAGAGAAAGTTACGCGCCCGGTGGTTTGATCGTCAAATCCACCGGGCGCGTCCCGCGTCACATCGTCGACCGTCGGCTATCCGCGCAGCTCGACCCCCGCGAACGACCGCTTGCCCCGGCGCAGCACGAGGTAGCGCCCGTGCAGCAGGTCGTCCCGGGAGACCGTCGCGTCCACCTCGGCGACGCGGGTGTTGTTGACGTAGGCGCCGCCCTCGGCGATCACGCGCCGCGCCTCCTTCATGCTGGGCACCAGGCCGGACTCCTTGAGCAGGCCGGCGACGTCGGGCAGCTCGTCGAGGCCGACCAGGCCGGCCTCGGTGAGCGCCGCCCGCAGCGTCTCCGGGGACAGCTCGTCCAACGAACCCCGGCCGAACAGCGCCTGGCTGGCCGCCACCGCCTGCGCCGTCTCGCGCTCGCCGTGCACCAGGGTCGTCAACTCCTCGGCCAGGGCCCGCTGGGCCGACCGCGCCTGCGGGCGCTCGGCCGTGGCCTTCTCCAGCTCCTCCAACTCCTCACGAGTGCGGAAGCTGAAGTAGCGCAGGTAGCGGGTGACGTCGCGGTCGTCCGCGTTGAGCCAGAACTGGTAGAAGGCGTACGGGCTGGTCATCGCCGGGTCGAGCCAGACCGCGCCGGTCTCGCTCTTGCCGAACTTGGTGCCGTCGGACTTGGTGACCAGGGGCGTGGTGAACGCCTGGACCGGTCCGGCGCCGCGCCGGCGTACGTAGTCCACCCCGGCGGTGATGTTGCCCCACTGGTCGGAGCCGCCGTACTGGAGCTGGCAGCCGTGCCGGCGGTGCAGCTCGAAGAAGTCGTTGGCCTGCAGCAACTGGTAGCTGAACTCGGTGTAGCTGATGCCGCTCTCCAGCCGCGCCTTGACCACCTCGCGGGCCAGCATCTTGTTCACCGGGAAGTGCTTGCCCACGTCCCGGAGGAACTCCACCACCGACATTTGGCCGGTCCACTCCAGGTTGTTGACCATCTGGGCCGCGTTGTCGCCGGTGTAGGTGACGAACGGCGAGAGCTGGTCACGGATGCGCCGGACCCAGCCGGCGATGACTTCCGGCGGGTTGAGCGTGCGTTCGGCGCTCTCCTTGGGGTCGCCGATCTGGCCGGTGGCGCCGCCGACCAGCAGGAGCGGCCGGTGCCCGGCGAGCTGGAGCCGGCGGGCCATGACGACCTGCATGAGGTTGCCGACGTGCAGGCTGGGGGCGGTCGGGTCGAAGCCCACATAGAACGTGGCGCTCGGGCCGTCGAGCAGCGCGCGCAGCTCGTCGGGGCCGGTCGAGTCCTGGATCAGGCCCCGCCACAGCAGGTCTTCGGTCAGGGAGTCCCGCCCCTGCGGGAGGTTGCTGTCGGTCACGGTCCCGATTCTCCCCCATCCCCGGCGCGCGGCCGTACCGGGTTTGCCGGCGACGCCGCGGACTAGGCTGGCGGCGCCGCCGAGCACGAGGAGGAACCACGGTGGAGATGCCGGAGCTGACCGGGGGCTTCGTGTCCCTGTTGGGGCTGAAGTTCGACGAGGTCGGCGGCGACCGGGTGGTGATCCGCTGGCAGGTCCGCCCGGAGCTGCACCAGCCGTACGGGATCCAGCACGGCGGGGTCTACTGCTCGGTGGTGGAGACGGCGGCCAGCATCGGCGGCGCGCTCTGGCTGGGTGACAAGGGCACCGTGGTCGGGGTGTCGAACCAGACCGACTTCCTGCGCGCGGTACGCGACGGCGAGCTGACCGCGGTCGGCACCCCGGTGCACCGGGGTCGCAGCCAGCAGTTGTGGCTGGTCGAGATCACCGACGGCGACGCCCGGCTGGTGGCCCGCGGACAGGTGCGGTTGCAGAACCTGACCGCCGGCTGACGCATTCGCCCGAAACCAGGCGCAGTCGCCGATATCGTCGCGTCGATGAGGCCACCCGTTCCCGACCCGACGTGAGGAAGCTCCTCGCCGCCACCCTCGGCGTGCTGTCGGCCATCGGCGGGTTCGTCGACATCGGCGACCTGGTGGCGGCCAGCCAGGCCGGGGCGCTGTTCGGCATGGCCCACGCCTGGGTGCTGCTGGTCGGCGTGGTGGGCATCTGCGCGTACGCGGACATGGCCGGACGGATCGCGGCGGTGAGCGGCCGGGCGGTGTTCGACCTGGTCCGGGAGCGGCTCGGCCCCCGGGTGGCGCTGCTCAACCTGGTCGCGTCGTGGCTGGTCACGGTGGTCACTCTCGCCGCGGAGCTGGGCGGGGTGGCGCTGGCGCTGCACCTGGCCACCGGGTTGAGTCACCTGCTCTGGGTGCCGGTGGCCGCGCTGGCGGTGTGGCTGGTGCTGTGGCGGATGCGCTTCGAGCTGATGGAGCGCGTCTTCGGCCTGGCCGGGCTGGCGCTGCTGGTCTTCGCGGTGGCGCTGGTGGCGTTGCCGACCGACTGGGCGCAGCTCGGGCAGGGCGCCGTGCAGATCAGCTCCGCCGGGCACGGCTGGCCGCTGTACTGGTTCGTGGCGGTGGCGCTCTTCGCCTCGACGGTCAGCCCGTACGAGGTCTTCTTCTTCTCCTCCGGCGGGGTGGAGGAGCGCTGGGGCGCGGCGGACCTGGCGCGGGCCCGGTCGAACGTGCTGATCGGCTTCCCGGTCGGCGGGTTCCTGGCGCTGTCGCTGATCGCCGTGGCGACGGTGGCCTACCACCCGTCCGACGCGTCCCTGACCTCGCTCGGCGAGGTGGCCCGGCCGGTGGCGACCGCGCTGGGCGGCGCCGGCCTGGCCGCCGCCGTGCTGGCGTTCTTCGCGGTGACGTTCGGCGCGGCGCTGGAGACCGGGCTGTCGGCGGCGTACGCGGCGGCGCAGTACTTCGGCTGGCAGTGGGGCAAACGGGTCAGCCCGCGCGAGGCGGCCCGGTTCCACAGCGTCCTGCTGGTCGGGTTGCTGCTCGGGGTGGTGATGCTGATGACGACCGTGGACCCGGTGCGGCTGACCGAGTACATGCTGGTGCTGAGCGCGGTGGTGCTGCCGCTGACCTACCTGCCGATCCTGGTGGTGGCGAACGACCGCACCTACCTCGGGGACCGGGTCAACGGGTGGTGGAACAACCTGCTCGGCGCGGTGTTCCTGCTGCTCATCGTCGCCGCCTCGGTGGCGGCGATCCCGCTGGCGATCGTGACGGGGATGGGGCGATGAGGGTCCAGCTCGCCAGGCAGTTGCTCGACCGGCAGATCGTCGACGTCGACGGCCGGCTCGTCGGGCGGGTCGACGACGTCGCGTTCGCGGTGGACGACGAGGGCTACCCGTACGTCGACGGGCTGCTCACCGGTCAGGGGGCGCTCGGGCAGCGGATCGGCGGCCGGGTCGGGCGGCTGCTGGTGGCGGTCGCCGACCGGTTCACCGACGATCCGCCGGTGCCGCCGTTGCGGGTGCCGCTGGCGACGGTGGCCCGGGTGGACAGCGCGGTCCGGCTGCGGTGCCGGACGGCGGACCTGCCGCCGTCGCCGGTGGAGACGTGGTTGCGGCGGCACCTGATCGAGCGGATCCCGGGGTCCCACCGTGCGAGCGGGTGAGCTGCTCGGGCGCACCGCGTACGACCTGCACGGGCGGCGGTTGGGCCGGGTGGTGGACGTGGTGGTGCGCGGGGGTTGGCCGCCGGAGCGGCTGCGGATCACCGACGTGATCGTGGCCGGTCACTGGTGGACCCGGGTGACCAGCCGGTTGATCGGGCCGGAGCTGCATCCGGCCGGGCCGTGGCTGCTGCGGGCGGTGGCCCGGCTGATCGGGCGCAGCACCCACCAGGTGCCCGCGGACGCGGTGCAGCTCCGCCCGCCGGTGCCCGGCTTCCCGTTCGGTCCCCCGGCCGACCGGCGCTGAGTCCACCGGGCGCCGCCCGTCCGGGAGACGCCGGGCGGAACGGCGTCGTCAGCGGCGTGCCCCGTCGAGTTCCGGGGTGTCCGCCGGGTCGGCGTCGTCGGCCGGGTCGGCCGCGTCGTCGTCGCCCCGCTCCCGGCGGGGCCGCCGGCGGATGTGCACCTCGCTGATGGCGCGCTGGTCGACGCCGGCGACCGCCAGGTCCCAGCCGTCGACGGTGACCTGCTCCCCCGCCACGGTCGGGATGTGCCCGAGGCAGATCAGCACCAGCCCGGCGACGGTCGTGTAGTCGCCCGCCGGCCGGTTGGGCAGCTCCACCCCGAGGTCGGTGAGGTCGTGCACCGGGAAGGTGCCGGGCAGCACCAGCGTGCCGTCCGCCTCGGTGCGGACCGCCTGCAGGTCCCGGTCGGTCTCGTCGTAGATCTCGCCGACGATCTCCTCGAGGATGTCCTCCAGCGTGACGATCCCGTCGACCGCGCCGCGCTCGTCGACCACCAGGGCGATGTGCTGCCGCTCGGCCTTGAACTGGCGCAGCGCGTCGACCACGGGCAGCGAGTCGGGCAGCAGCATGGGCGGCCGGGCGATCTCGTCCACCGGCCGGTCGTCCGGCACGCCCACCAGGTCGCGCAGGTGGATCACGCCGACCGCGTCGTCCAGGCCGCCGTGCCGGACCACCGGGGCCCGGGAGTGGCCGGTCGCCGCGAGGACGAGCCGCGCGGCGTCCGCGGTGGTGCCGCTGTCGAGCGTGAAGACCTGCAGCCGGGGTACGAGGACGGCACGCAACTGCCGGTCGGCGATCTCCACGGCGCCCGCGATGATGGTGCGCTGCTCCTTGGTGAAGCCGTGGTTGCCGGCCACGATGTCGCGCAGTTCGTCGGGACCGATCTCGTCCGGCTCGTGCTTCGGGTTGAGGCCGAAGAGGCGGACCACCATGTCGCTGGTGGCGCCGAGGAGCCACACCGCCGGGCGGGTCACGCTGGCCAGCACGTCGAGCGGTCGGGCGACGACGAGCGCCCACCGCTCGGCGGACTGCATCGCGATGCGCTTGGGCGCCAACTCGCCGAAGACGAGCGTGACGAACGTGAGCACCAGGGTGACCGCGACGATGGCGACGGTCTCGGCGGCGTTGCCGAAGACGCCGAGCAGCGGCACGAGCGGTCGGGCCAGGGAGACCGCCGCCGCGGCGGAGGCGAGGAACCCGGCGAGGGTGATGCCGATCTGGATGGTGGCCAGGAAGCGGTTCGGGTCCTTGGCCAGGCGGGCCAGCGTGCGGCCGGCGCGGCTGCTGCGTTCCAGCCGTTGCAGCTGGCTGTCCCGCAGCGAGACGAGGGCCATCTCGCTGCCGGCGAAGGCCGCGTTGACGATCACCAGCACACCGACCAGGGCCAACTGGCTCCAGTAGCTCTGCACGAGCGGTTCTCTCCTCGGGCCCGATCCGGGTCGGCGGAGGGCCGACTCGCCGGCCGGCAGGTCCGGTCGGCGTGGCACCTGTGTGCCCCGCCGGGGCGCACCTGAATCCTGTGTACACACTGAGATCACGCCAAGAAAGTGCGTGGCCCGCATCTTTGCGTGGAACGCAACTTTTGCTAGCCTGACGAGGTGAGCGGACTTCGGGAGCGCAAGAAGGCCGAGACCCGGGCGGCGTTGAGCTGGGCGGCCATCCGGCTGACCGTGGCCCGCGGCTACGACGCCGTGCTGGTGGAGGACATCGCCCAGGCCGCCGGCGTGTCCCCCCGCACGTTCAACAACTACTTCGCCAGCAAGGCCGAGGCGATCGCCGCCCGGCACCTGGACCGCAGCCGCCGGGTGGCCGCCGCGCTGCGGGGCCGCCCGGCCGCCGAGCCGCTCTGGACCGCGATCGAGGCCGCGGTCCTCGCCGCGTGGGCGCCCGGCCCCGAGGTCGCGCAGTCTCCCCCGGACGCCCACGACGAGTGGGTCGCCGGGCTGCGGGTCATGCTCGCCGAGCCGGCGCTGCGGGGCGAGATGCTGCGGGCCGGCGCGATCGCCGAGGCCGAACTGGCCGAGGCGGTCGCCGAACGCACCGGCACCGACGCCGCCCACGACCTCTACCCGCACCTGGTGGCCGGCGCGGTCGGCGTGGCTGCCGGCGCGGCGACCCGGCACGTCCTGCGCGCCGACCGGCCGGAGCCGGTCGACCGGCTGCTCTCCGACGCGCTGGCCCAACTCGCCGCCGGCCTGCCGCCGCCGGCCCGTCCCGACCCGTCGTGAGAAGGGGCCCCTTCTCTACCGCAGGCGTTAACAGGGGGCCCGGCCTTCAAGGAGTGTGTGTGGTGATCGATGTGCTTGTGGTGGGGGCCGGGCCGAACGGGCTGATGCTCGCCGGTGAGCTGGCGTTGGCCGGGATCCGGCCGGTGGTCTGCGACCGGCTGGCGGAGCCGACCGCCGAGAACCGGGCCAACGGCCTCGTCGGCCAGGTGGTGCGGATGCTCGACCGGCGCGGCCTGCACCAGCGCCTCACCGGCGACGCCGCGCCGCCGCGACCGGCGCCCGCGTTCGTCTTCGGCGCGCTGCCGCTGGACCTGAGCGGGGTGGCGGACAACCCGATGCACGGGCTGCCGGTGCCGCAGCGGCAGATCGAGCGGGTGCTCGCCGCGTGGGCCACCGAGCTGGGCGTGCGGGTGGACCGCGGCCGCGAGGTGACCGGGCTGCGCCAGACCGCCGACGCGGTGGAGGTCGAGTTCGCCGACCGGACCACGCTCACCTGCCGGTACCTGGTCGGCGCGGACGGCGGGCGCAGCACGGTGCGCAAGCTCGCCGGGATCGGCTTCCCGGGCGTGACCACGGACCGGTCCGTCTCGCGTACCGCCCAGGTGGGCGTGCCGGCGGTGTCGATCGATCCGGCCACCGGCGGCCTGGTGGCCCCCGGGTACGGCATCGTCCCGCCGTTCCGGCACACCCGCACCGAACGCGGGCTGGTCGTCTGGGCGCCGTTCCCGGACCGGCCGCCCCTGCTCAGCACCACCGAGTGGCCGGAGCGGCCCGAGCCGGACGCGCCGATGACGCTCGCCGAGATGCGGGCCAGCGTGGCCCGGGTGCTCGGCGTCGAGGTGCCGCTCGACCCGCCGGCCGGCGCCGGGCCGCACGTGCTGCGCAAGGTGGTCGGCGGCAACACCCGGCTCGCCGAGCGCTACCGCGACGGCCGGGTGCTGCTGCTCGGCGACGCCGCCCACGTGCACTCCGCGATCGGCGGCCCCGGGCTGAACCTCGGGCTGCAGGACGCGGTCAACCTCGGTTGGAAACTGGCCGCCACGCTGCACGGCCGGGCCCCGGACGGGCTGCTCGACACGTACGAGGCCGAGCGCCGCCCGGCGGCCCGAAGGGTCACCATGTCGACCCAGGCCCAGTCCGCGCTGATCGCCCCCGGAAGCGAGGTCACCGCGCTGCGGGAACTCGTCGGCGAACTGCTCGCGACGCCGGCCAACGCCGCGCACGTCGCCGCGCTGATGGCCGGCGCGGACGTCCGCTACGACCCGGGACCGGACGGTCCGCCGGTCGGCACGTGGGCGCCGGACCTGGTGGTGCACGGCGACGACGGGCCGGTGCGGCTGGCCGAGCTGACCCGGAGCGCACGGCCGCTGCTGCTCGACGGCACCGGCACCCTCGCCGCGGCGTGCGCGCCGTGGCGCGACCGGGTGGACGTGGTCGGCGGGCGGCTGGACGGGACCTCGGCCACGGCGCTGCTGCTGCGGCCGGACTGCTACCTGGCCTGGGCGTCCGCCGGGGCCAGGCCGGACCGCGACGGGCTGCGCGCGGCGCTCACCCGCTGGTTCGGCCGGCCCCGCGACGTCGCGGCGGCAGCGGCCTGAGCGGCCTTCAGGCCGGGTCGGGCAGGTCGAGCACGTACGCCGCGCCCTCCGGGCGGAAGCCGAGCCGGTGGTAGTAGGGGGCGAGCATGCCCGGCGGGCTGACCACCCGACGGAAGCCCCGGTCGGTGAAGAGCCGGCTGCGCCGGTAGACGAACTCGCCCGGGGTGAAGTCGCGGAACGGCGGCGTCACGTAGTCCAGGTCGATCTGGGCCACCCCGCCGGCCTCGGCGTGCGACACCATCACGCCGACCACCTCGTCGGAGCGCACCACCAGGAACGCCGACCGGTCGGCGGCGGCCGGGTCCCACCGGAACGCCGGGTTGAACCGGGCGATGTCGGCGGCGTGCACCCGCAGCGTGTGCGCGAGGAACGCGTCGCCGGTGCCCACCTCGACCACCTGGTAGGTCTGTTCGTCGTGCCGGGTGGCCAGCAGCCCGCGCAGGTACCACACGTTGATCACGGCGAGCACCACGTTCAGCCCGACCATCGGCCAGACGTGCACGGCCGCGTTGTAGCCGATCAGGATCAGGCAGCCGACCAGGTTGAGCGCGCGCAGCCGCAGGATGCGCGTCTGCAGCAGGGACCAGACCAGCAGCGCGGAGCCGGCCCAGCCGACGAGTTCCAGCCAGTTCACCCCGGGGAGACTAGTGGTCGCGCTGGTCAGCCGCCTCGGCGGGCAGCTCCAGCACCCACTCCTCGACCTCGGCGCCGCGGCCGGGAGCGTATCCCGCGTCCTCGCCGACCACGACGAAGCCGCACTTGCGCAGCACCGCGAGCGAGGCGGCGTTGTCCTTCGCGGCGCGGGCGCGCACCGGCCGCCGCGGCAGCTCGCGCAGCAGCGCGGCGAGCCCGGCGGTGGCGTGGCCGCGCCCCCACCGCTCCGGGTTGATCCAGTAGCTGACCTCGGTCTCGTCGTCGACCGGGAACGCCGCCACGTGGCCGACCACCTCGCCGTCGGCCACGATCGTCCGGTTGACGATGCGCGCGTCGGCGCGGATCCGGGCCCAGTGCGCGTCGAAGGCGGCCCGGTCCGACGGGTCCTTCGGGCCGAACGCGGCCATCCAGTTGGCCTGCGGGTCCTGCTCGTGGGCGAAGAACGCGGGCAGGTCGTCGTCGCGCACCGGACGGATTTCCACCTCGGAGGTCACGGCCGGGAGGTTACCCGGATCCACCGACACCGCTCGGGACCTCCGGCCCGTCCCGGGTCCCGTCCGGCCCTGCCGGCGCGACCCGCCGCACCGATACCAAGGAGGAGGAGCGACACAGCCGAGGAGGCCGGACCATGCCGAAGTACGTCTACGACTTCATCGAGGGTGACCGGAGCCGGGCCGACCTGCTCGGCGGCAAGGGCGCCAACCTGGCCGAGATGACCCGGCTCGGACTGCCGGTGCCACCCGGGTTCACCGTGACCACCGACGCGTGCCGCGCCTTCCTGACCACCGGCGCGCCCCCGCACGGGCTGTACGAGGAGATCAACGCGCACCTGCGCCAGATCGAGGCGCGGCTGGGCCGGCGGGTCGGCGACCCCGCCGACCCGCTGCTGCTGGCCGTGCGCTCCGGCGGCCGGTACTCGATGCCGGGGATGATGGAGACGATCCTCGACATCGGGCTCAACGACGCCACGGTGGCCGGGCTGGCCGCCCACGCCGGTGACGAGCGGTTCGCCTGGGACTCGTACCGGCGGTTGATCCAGATGTTCGGCCGCACCGTGCACGGCATCCCGGCCGAGGACTTCGAGCACGAGCTGGCCGCGGTGCGGGCCACCGCCGGGCCGGGCGGGCCGAGCGCCGGGCAGCTCCGCGACCTGGTCGACACGTACAAGAAGATCTTCGCCCGGCACGTCGGGCACGACTTCCCGCAGGCGCCGCACGAGCAGCTCTTCCTCGCGGTCCGCGCGGTCTTCTCCTCCTGGCACTCGGAGCGGGCCCGCCTCTACCGGCGGCAGGAGCGGATCCCGGACGACCTGGGCACGGCGGTCACCGTGATGGCGATGGTGTTCGGCAACCTCGGCCCGGACTCCGGCACCGGCGTGGCGTTCACCCGCGACCCGGCCACCGGCGCCCCGGGCGTCTACGGCGACTACCTCACCGACGCGCAGGGCGAGGACGTGGTCGCCGGCATCCGCAACACGGTGCCGCTGACCGAGCTGGAGCGGCTGGACCCGGCCGGCTACCACCGGCTGCGGCAGATCATGGCGACGCTGGAGCGGCACTACCGCGACCTGTGCGACGTCGAGTTCACCATCGAGCGCGGCCGGCTGTGGATGTTGCAGACCCGGGTCGGCAAGCGGACCGCCGCCGCCGCGTTCGTGATCGCCGCGCAGCTCGCCGAGGAGTGCCTGATCACCGCCGACGAGGCGCTGACCCGGGTCACCGGGGGGCAGCTCGCCCAGCTCATGTTCCCCGCGTTCGACACCGCCGGCGCGCCCGCGCCGCTCGCGGTCGGGGTCGGTGCCTCCCCCGGCGCGGCGGTGGGCCGGGTGGTCTTCGACTCCGCCGCCGCGGTCGCGGCCGACGGGCCGGTGATCCTGGTCCGCCCGGAGACCAACCCGGACGACCTGCCCGGCATGATCGCCGCGGCCGGCGTGCTCACCTCGCGCGGCGGGAAGACGTCGCACGCCGCGGTGGTGGCCCGGGGCATGGGCCGGACCTGCGTGTGCGGGGCCGACGCGCTGCGCATCGACGTCGAGCGCGGCGAGTTCACCGTCGGCGACCGGGTGGTGCGCGCCGGTGAGCTGACCTCGATCGACGGCGCCACCGGACGGATCTGGCTCGGCGAGGTGCCGGCGCAGCCGTCCCCGGTGGCCCGCTACCTGGCCGGCGAGCTGCGCCCGGAGACCGACCCGCTGGTCGCCGCCGTGCACCGGCTGCTCGCGCACGCCGACGTGGTGCGGACGCTCGGCGTACGGGCCAACGCGGACACCCCGGCCGACGCGCGCCGGGCCCGCCGGTTCGGCGCCGCCGGCATCGGCCTGTGCCGCACCGAGCACATGTTCCTCGGCGAGCGCCGGGCCCTGGTCGAGCGGCTGATCCTGGCCGACCGGCCGGCCGAGGTCGCCGCCGCGCTGGACGCGCTGCTGCCGTTGCAGCGGGCCGACTTCGTCGAGCTGCTCGCCGCGATGGACGGGCTGCCGGTCACCGTGCGGCTGCTCGACCCGCCGTTGCACGAGTTCCTGCCCCCGCTGGCGGAGCTGACCGCCCGGGTGGCCGTCGCGCGGGCGCGCGGCGAGGACCCGGGCCACGACGCGACGCTGCTGGCCGCGGTGCGCCGGACGCACGAGGCAAACCCGATGCTGGGGCTGCGCGGGGTACGGCTCGGGCTGCTGGTGCCGGGACTGTTCGCCATGCAGGTGCGGGCGCTGGCCGAGGCGGCCGCGCAGCGGGTGCGCGCCGGCGGCGACCCGCGCCCCGAGATCATGGTGCCGCTCGTCGGCGACGTGCGGGAACTCGCCGCCGTGGCCGACGAGGCGCGCCGCGTGCTGGCCGAGGTGGACGGCGCGCCGGAGATCCCGGTCGGCACCATGATCGAGACGCCGCGGGCCGCGCTGACCGCCGGGGAGATCGCCGCCGAGGCACGGTTCTTCTCCCTGGGCACCAACGACCTGACGCAGACCACCTGGGCGTTCTCCCGCGACGACGTGGAGGGCTCGTTCTTCCCCGCGTACCTGGCCCGGGGGATCTTCCCGGTGTCGCCGTTCGAGAGCCTCGACGTGACCGGGGTGGGCCGGCTGGTCCGGCTCGCCGTGGCCGAGGGGCGGGCCGCCCGGCCGGAGCTGACCGTGGGGGTCTGCGGCGAGCACGGCGGCGACCCCGACTCGATCGCGTTCTTCGCCGCCGCCGGACTCGACTACGTCTCCTGCTCGCCGTACCGGGTGCCGGTGGCGCGACTGGCGGCCGGCCGGGTCGCGGTCGAGGCCGGCACCGACTCGTCCGACTCCCGTTAGGAGGGCAGCACCATGACCGCCATCTTCAACCCGACCGGGCTGAACACCGTACCCCCGGTGCCCCGGCCCACGACGCCGGCCGCCGACGCGACGCCCACCCCGGCGGAGCGCGGCCCGGTGGGCCCGGTGCTGGAGCTGCCCGGCGCCACCCTGGTGCCGGTCGCCCACGCCGGCCGCCCGGTGGGCGCGTTCGTGGTTGCCGGCGACCGGGTCCGCTACCGGCGGGTGACCGACCCGGACCAGCTCGTGGCGGCCGCCACCGGCGCGTTCGCGGTGGCCGCGCTCACCGCCGCCGTGGCCGTCTGGTCCCGCCGCCGCCCACCCGCGGTCGGCACCGTGACGATGGGCCCCGGCGGCTGGCTCAGCCTGCGCGGCCTCCCGGCCCGCCACCCCGACGCCCGCCCCTGGTGGGCCCGCCTCCTGCGCGCCCACCCCCTCCCCCGCTGACGTTCGAAGGGAGCGATCATGAGCGGCAACCAGCGCGTCGTGGATCCGTGGCGAGGGTTCCGGGACGGAGCGTGGCGCGAGACGGTCGACGTCGCCGACTTCGTCCGCCGCAACCACGAGCCGTACGCCGGGGACGCGTCGTTCCTCACCGGACCGACCGACCGGACGCTCGCGGTGTGGCGGCGGCTGACGGCCCTGTTCCCCGAGGAGCGCCGGCGCGGGGTGTACGACGTGGACGCGGCCACCCCGTCCACCATCACCTCGCACGGCCGCGGCTACGTCGACCGGGAACGGGAGCTGATCGTCGGCCTGCAGACCGACGCGCCGCTGCGTCGGGCGATCATGCCGGCCGGCGGGCTGCGGATGGTGGAGACCGCGCTGCGGGCGTACGGGCGCGAACCCGACCCGCGCGTGCACGAGATCTTCACCCGGTACCGCCGGACCCACAGCGACGCCGTCTTCGACGCGTACCCGGAGGCGGTGCTGGCGGCCCGGCGCTCGCACGTGATCACCGGCCTGCCGGACGCGTACGGGCGCGGCCGGATCATCGGCGACTACCGCCGGGTGGCGCTCTACGGGGTGGACCGGCTCATCGCCGAGCGCCGCGCGCACCGGACGGCGCTGGACGGCCGGCGCAGCACCGACGACGTGATCCGCGACCGGGAGGAGCTGGCCGAGCAGATCCGCGCGCTCGGCGAGCTGACGGAGATGGCCGCCGCGTACGGCGTCGACATCTCCCGCCCCGCGGCGACCGGCCGGGAGGCGATCCAGTGGCTCTACCTCGCCTACCTGGCGGCCACCAAGGAGCAGAACGGCGCGGCCATGTCGCTCGGGCGCACCGCCGGGTTCGTCGACGTCTACCTGCGACGCGACCTCGCCGAGGGCCGGCTGGACGAGACCGGCGCGCAGGAACTGGTCGACGACTTCGTGATCAAGCTGCGGATCGTCCGCTTCCTGCGCACCCCCGAGTACGACCAGCTCTTCTCCGGCGACCCGACCTGGGTCACCGAGTCGCTCGGCGGGATGGGCGCGGACGGCCGGCCGCTCGTCACCCGGACCACGTTCCGCTATCTCCAGACCCTCTACAACCTGGGGCCGGCGCCCGAGCCCAACCTGACCGTGCTCTGGTCGCCGCGGCTGCCCGACGGGTTCAAGCGGTTCTGCGCCCAGGTGTCGCTGGACACCAGCGCCATCCAGTACGAGAACGACGAGCTGATCCGGCCCGCGTACGATGACGACACCGCGATCGCCTGCTGCGTGTCGGCCATGCGGGTGGGCCGGGACATGCAGTTCTTCGGCGCCCGGGCGAACCTGGCGAAGGCGCTGCTGTACGCGATCAACGGCGGCCGCGACGAGCTGACCGGCGAGCAGGTGGCCCCGCCGAGCGCCCCGGTCGGCGGGGAGACGCTCGACCACGACGAGGTGCTGGCGGCGTACGACCGGACGTTGGACTGGCTGGCCGAGACGTACGTGGACGCGCTGAACGTGATCCACCACCAGCACGACAGGTACGCGTACGAGCGACTGGAGATGGCGCTGCACGACCACCCGGTGCGCCGGTTCATGGCCACCGGCATCGCCGGGCTGTCGGTCGCCGTGGACAGCCTGTCGGCCATCCGGTACGGCCGGGTGAAGGTGCTGCGGGACGCCACCGGCCTGGCCGTCGACTACGCGGTCGAGGGCGAGTTCCCGACGTACGGCAACGACGACGACCGGGCCGACGAGATCGCGGTGTGGCTGGTCGAGACGTTCGCGGCGAAGCTGCGCCGGCAGCGCACCTACCGCGACGCCGGGCTGACCATGTCGGTGCTCACCATCACCTCGAACGTGGTCTACGGCAAGCACACCGGCAACACCCCGGACGGCCGGCGCGCCGGCGAGCCGTTCGCGCCCGGGGCGAACCCGATGAACGGCCGCGACACCCACGGCCTGGTCGCCGCCGCGCTGTCGGTGGCGAAGCTGCCGTACGACGCGGCCCGCGACGGCATCTCGCTGACCGGCACGGTCACCCCGGACGGCCTGGGCCACACCCGCGACGAGCGGATCACCAACCTGGCCGGGGTGCTCGACGGGTACACCGAGGCCGGCGGGTTCCACCTCAACGTCAACGTGCTGGACCGGGACACCCTGCTCGACGCGATGGCCCATCCGGAGCGGTATCCGCAGCTCACCGTCCGGGTCTCCGGCTACGCGGTGAACTTCGTCCGGCTCACGCCCGAGCAGCAGCGGGACGTGGTGTCCCGCACGTTCCACGGGTCGCTGTGACCGGGCGACGGCCGCCGGCACCGCCGCACCTGGACGGGGCGGTGCACTCCTGGGACACCTCGATCGGGGTGGACGGGCCGGGCGCCCGCCTCGTGGTGTTCCTCGCCGGCTGCCCGCTGCGCTGCCGCTACTGCCACAGCCCGGACACCTGGTACGGCCGCAGCGGCAGGCGTCGCACGGTCGACGAGATGGTCGCCCTGGCCGCGCGGTACCGCCGGTTCCTGCACACGGCAGGTGGCGGGGTCACGGTCAGCGGCGGCGAACCGCTGCTGCAACCGGCGTTCACCGGGGAGCTGCTGCGCCGCTGCCACGCGCTCGGCCTGCACACCGCGCTGGACACCTCCGGGTTCCTCGGCGACCGCGCCGACGACGCCCTGCTCGACGCCACCGACCTGGTGCTGCTCGACGTCAAGGCGGGCGGCGCGCGGACGTACCGTCGGGTCACCGGCACCGGCCGGCTCGCGCCGACGCTGCGCTTCGCCCGCCGGCTGGCCGCGCGGGGTACGCCGATGTGGATCCGGTACGTGCTGGTGCCGGGCCTGACCGACGACGCCGACGAGGTGGCCCGGGTGGCCGACGTGGCCGCCGGGCTGGCCGGCGTGCGGCGCGTCGAGGTGCTGCCGTTCCACCGGCTCGGCGCGCACAAGTACGCCGAGTTGGGTCTGGCCTTCCCGCTGGCGGACACCGCGCCACCGGACGCGGAGCTGCTGGCCCGGGTACGCGCTCAGTTCGCCGCGCGTGGCCTGACGGTCACCTGAGCCGGCGCGTGCCGCACTAGCATGAGGCCATGTCGACACCACGACGACGCCGCCGTCAGGTCTCGCCCGTCCGGGCCCGGATCGCGAGCGCGACCGGGGCGCAGGCCACCGGCGCGCAGGCCACCGGCGCCCGGGCGCTCGGCGCGACGGCCGTGGGCGCGCTGGCGCTGGGCGCGTTCGCGCTCGGCGCGGTGTCGGTGGGCGCGCTGGTGATCGGGCGGCTGGCGGTGCGCCGCGCGGTGATCCGCGAGCTGCGCCTCGGCCGGGTCGAGGTGGACGAGCTGGTCGTCCGGCACCGCAGCGGCCCGATCGACGGGTGAGTCAGCTCGCCGCGCTCGTCGGATAGCCGTACAGGTCGAGCAACCGCACCCGGGACGCCTGGAGGCGGTCCACCACCACGCTCATGAACCGGGCGGTGAGCAGCCGGCCCAGCGTGTCGTCGGACTCCATCAGCCGGCGGACCCCCGCCGCGTCGAACTCGACAGCGGTGCTGCGCAGCGTGGCCACCGCGCCGAACTGCCAGCGGTAGGGCGGGAACAGCCAGGACCAGCCGAGCACGCCGCCCGCCCCGATCGTCTCGATGCCCACGTCGCCACGGCCGGGCACCGGGAAGTCCAACGCCACCTGACCGCCCCGGACCAGCCAGAAGCGCTCGGCCGGCTGCCCGGCGCGGAACAGCCGGTGCCCGGGGTGCCAGGCCACCGGGCGGGCGTAGCCGGTGAGCCGGGGCAGCCACCCGTCGGGCAGGCCGGCCAGGAACGGGTGCACGCGCAGCATCTCCAGCGGGGTCATCACGCCTCCACGGATCGGCGGCAGGAAGTCGTGGTTCCATCCCACCCGCTCCGGTGCCGGCGCGGCAGGGCCGATGGTCCCTGTCCCGGGTGATCGGAGAGGCCACAATGGGTGGAGCCGACCGGAGGGGACGCAGCCGATGAACCGACCCGTCGTGGCGGGGGTGGACGGATCGCCGTCCAGCCTGACCGCCGCCGACCAGGCCGCCGCGGCAGCGGTGGCCCGCTCCCGGCCACTGCTGCTGGTGCACGGCTACCTGCACCCGCTCGGCTACGGCGTGCCGCTCAACCCGTACGACCTCGGGGTGCCAGCGCCCACGGAGGAGGCGGAGAAGATGCTCGAACGGGTCGCCGCCGAGCTGGCCGAGCGGCATCCCGGGCTGCGGGTGGAGGTCCGGCAGGTCGCCGGCGGCCCGGGCGCTGCGCTGGTGGAGGAGTCGCGCCGGGCCGAGCTGGTGGTGGTCGGCAGCCGGGGCGTGGGCGGCTTCACCGGCCTGCTGCTCGGCTCGGTGGGCGGGCAGCTCGCCCAGCACGGGCACTGCCCGGTGCTCGTCGTCCGCCCGGCCGAGCAGCCGATCCCGGTCGGCGGGCCGGTGCTGGTCGGCGTCGACGGCTCCGACTTCGCGGCGTACGCGGTCGAACTCGCCGCGGACGAGGCCGCCCGCCGCGACGCCGAGCTGGTGCTGACGCACGTGCGCGCGCCGGAGCGCGGCGCGCCGGAGGTGGCGGCCGAGGCGACCACCGCCGAGCGGGCCGAGGCGGCCGAGCTGCTGGGCGTCGCCGCCGAACGGGTCCGGGCGGCGCACCCCGGGCTGCGGGTGACCGAGCGGGCGGTGGTCGCCGCCTCCCCGGAGACCGCGCTGCGGGAGGCGAGCGGGGAGGCGTCGCTGGTGGTGGTCGGCTCGCGCGGTCGCGGCGGCTTCGCCGGCCTGCTGCTCGGCTCGGTCAGCCAGGCGCTGGTGCAGCACGCCCACTGCCCGGTGCTGATCGCCCACCGGCCGGAGCCGGCCGACGACTGAGGCCGACGCCCGAGGTCAGGACGGGTCGCGGCCGGCGAGCAGGTCGGCGAAGTCGGTGGTCAGGGCGAACGGGTCGGCCGGGCCGGTCGACGGCGCCCGCCGGTCCGCCTGCTCGGCCAGCTCGGCGGCGGCCCGGCGGATCCGGGCCCGCAACGCGCTGTCGCCGTCGTCGCCGGCCCAGTCCTCCGGCGCGGCGAACACCGCCGTCGGCAGCGTCACCGCCCGCAGGTACGAGAACATCGGCCGCACCGCGTGCTCCAGCGCGAGCGAGTGCCGGGCGGTGCCGCCGGTGGCCCCGATCAGCACCGGCGTGCCGGCCAGCGCGTCGCGGTCCACCACGTCGAAGAACGACTTGAATAGCCCGTTGTAGGACGCGTTGAAGATCGGCGTGACCGCGATCAGCCCGTCGGCCGCCGCGACGGCGTCCAGCGTCTCGCGCAGGGCGGCCGGCGCGAACCCGGTGAGCAGGTGGTTGACCACGTCGTGGGCGTGCTCGCGCAGGTCCACCGGGCGCAGGTCGACGGCCGCGCCGCGACCGGCCAGCTCGTCGCGGGCGGCCGCGGCGAGCTGGTCGGCGAGCAGGCGGGTGGACGAGGGCTGGCCGAGACCGGCCGAGACGACCACGAGGGTACGCCGGGTCATCGCTCCCCCTCCTCGGTGGTCGTGGCGGCCTCGCGGGCGGCCAGCAGGCTGGCGTGGGTGGGCGCCTCGGGCACGTGCGCCGGACGCATCGAGTCGAACTCCTTGCGCAGCACCGGGACCACCTCCTCGCCGAGCAGGTCGAGCTGCTCCAGCACCGTCTTCAGCGGCAGGCCGGCGTGGTCCATCAGGAAGAGCTGCCGCTGGTAGTCGCCGACGTACTCGCGGAAGCCCAGCGTGCGGTCGATGACCTGCTGCGGGCTGCCCACGGTCAGAGGCGTCTCCCGGGTGAACTCCTCCAGCGACGGGCCGTGCCCGTAGACCGGGGCGTTGTCGAAGTACGGGCGGAACTCGCGTACCGCGTCCTGCGAGTTGGGGCGCATGAAGACCTGCCCGCCCAGGCCGACGATCGCCTGCTCGGGCGTGCCGTGGCCGTAGTGCGCCCAGCGCTGGCGGTAGAGGCCGACCATCCGCTGGGTGTGCTCCTTGGGCCAGAAGATGTGGTTGGCGAAGAAGCCGTCGCCGTAGTAAGCGGCCTGCTCGGCGATCTCCGGGCTGCGGATGGAGCCGTGCCAGACGAACGGCGGCACGCCGTCGAGCGGGCGCGGGGTCGAGGTGAACGACTGCAGCGGGGTGCGGAACCTGCCCTTCCAGTCGACCACGTCCTCGCGCCACAGCCGGTGCAGCAGGTCGTAGTTCTCGATCGCGAGCGGGATGCCGTTGCGGATGTCCTGCCCGAACCACGGGTAGACCGGGCCGGTGTTGCCGCGACCCATCATCAGGTCCACCCGGCCGTCGGCCAGGTGCTGCAGCATCGCGTAGTCCTCGGCGATCTTCACCGGGTCGTTCGTGGTGATCAGCGTGGTCGAGGTGGACAGCAGCAGGCGCTCGGTACGCGCCGCGATCCAGCCGAGCATGGTGGTGGGCGACGACGGCACGAACGGCGGGTTGTGGTGCTCGCCGGTGGCGAAGACGTCCAGCCCGACCTCTTCGGCCTTGAGCGCGATGGTGGTCATGGCCTTGATCCGGTCACGCTCGGACGGCAGCCGCCCGGTGGTCGGGTCGACGGTGACGTCACCGACGGTGAAGATTCCGAACTGCATGACCAGCTCCTCGGGGTGAGATCCGGACCGGTCGGCCCGGCGTCGTCCCGCACAACCTATTTGACGAGTCAACTATTCCGCCGCCCGGCACCCCCCTACGGGCCTCCCGCTGCGTCGATCTTGCGGTTACCGCCCCCGAAACGCCCTCTTCGTCACCATATTCGAGGGCCGAAACTGCAAGATCGCGGGAGAGGGAATGTGGGGAGGCGACTAGGGCGTGTCCTGCCGATCTTGTAGCGGTGGGTCGTTGACGATGTGCCGGTGGTACGTCGAGGCGAACTGACCGACGAAGCGTGGGCGGTGAT
>NZ_JBITEP010000052.1:0-17211 GCF_044455315.1 Micromonospora sp. NPDC051300
ACCGCCCACGCTTCGTCGGTCAGTTCGCCTCGACGTACCACCGGCACATCGTCAACGACCCACCGCTACAAGATCGGCAGGACACGCCCTAGGCCGTGGCGAAGGCGGCGCGGCGGCGGGCGTCGACCTCGGCGGCCAGCTCCGGAGCCCGTTCCAGCGCCGCCGGGAAACCGCAGGTGGCGAGCCAGTTCGCCAGCATGAGGTGACCGCCCTCGGTCAGCACCGACTCGGGGTGGAACTGGACGCCCTCGATCGGCAGCGTCCGGTGCCGCATCGCCATCACCACGCCGGAGTCGGTCCGGCCGGTGACCTCCAGCTCGTCGGGGAGCGTCTCGGGCAGCACGGCGAGCGAGTGGTAGCGGGTGGCGGTGAACGGGTCCGGCAGGCCGGCCAGCACGCCGACGCCCTGGTGGCGTACCTCGGAGGTCTTGCCGTGCAGCAGCTCCGGCGCGCGGGTCACGGTGGCCCCGAACGCCTCGCCGATGGCCTGGTGGCCGAGGCAGACCCCGAACAGGGGCAGCTTGCCGGCGTACTCGCGGATCACGTCCAGGCACACGCCGGCCCGGTCCGGGCTGCCCGGGCCGGGCGAGAGCAGCACTCCTGCCGCGCCGGCCCGACCCACCTCGGCCACGTCGATCTCGTCGTTGCGGCGGACGTCGCAGTCCACACCGAGCTGGCCGAGGTACTGCACCAGATTGAAGACGAACGAGTCGTAGTTGTCGATCACCAGGACGCGCATCGGGTCACCTGTTCGGGGTGGAGGGCGGGGCGTTGTTCGTCTCGGTGCTGTAGGGCAGTTCCTCGTCCTCGGCGGGCTGCCCGCTCGGGTCGGTGAGCTCTCCCGGGCGGCCGCCCGGCTCGCCGGCGGGCTGCTCGACCTGCACGTCGTCGAAGGGCAGCAGCGGCTCGGCCCACGGGAAGACCACGAGCCAGAGCAGGGCGACCGTGGCGGTCGCCAGCAGCACCGACCCGATCAGCTTGCCGGGCAGGCCCAGGGGGAGTTTCCGCCAGATCCACGAGTACACGCCTCAGCCCTCCAGCTCGGCCGGTCGGCCCGCCGACTTCGCCTGGGCGTGGTCGAAGCGGGCGTGGATGATCAGCCGCTGGTAGTTGTCGAACTTGGGGTTGCAGGTGGTCAGCGTGAGCAGCTTCTCGGTCGCCCTCGTGCCCGGTTTGCCCGGCACCGGCGCGACCACCTCGACCTGGGAGGGCTTGACGATGCGCTGCTGGTAGACCCGGTAGACCAGCCATTCGGTCTTGGTCTCGACCACTATCGCGTCGTCCGTCTTCAGCTCGTCCAGCCGCCAGAACGTGGATCGGATCCGGTGCCCGGCGACGGAGAAGTTGCCGACCTCGCCGGGCATGGCGCTGTCCGGGTAGTGGCCGGGGGCGTACCGGATGTCGTCCGGGGTGACCCCCTCGACCACCACCCAGTGCTTGTCGAGCTTGGGGATGAAGAGGCCGGCGACCGGCTTCCCCTCGGCCGGCGGCTTCGGCTTCACGCTCGGGCCGGTGGTCGGGCCGACCGTCGGGTCCGTCGCCCACTCCTGGGCGAGCTGGCCGTTCAGGTCGTTCTGGTGGGCGTCGACGATCACCGACTTGCCCCAGATCTCGTAGCCGGCGAAGAGGAGCACCACCAGGCCGAACGTGATCAGCAGTTCCCCGGCGCCCCGGACCACCGTGCGCACGCGGGAGCCGGTGGTGGGGCGGGTCAGCTCGGAGTAGACGCTCTTGTAACCCTCGCCGGTCTGCTCCGGCCGGAGCTGCACCACCCGCTCGCCGCGCCGCGGTCGCGGTGGCTCGGCCGGCGGCTCGCCGCCGTCGTCGCCGCCCGTGTCGGGCACCGGGGGCACCGCGCCCATCAGCCCGGTGGCGTCGAGCCTCGGGTCGACCGGGGGTCGGGTGACCGGGCGCAGCACCGCGGTCGCCCCGGGGTCGGCCGGCGGCGGCACGTCCGGACCACCCGATCGGGGTACGCCCGCGTGCCGCTCGGCCGGGTCGGTGCGTCGCCGGGACCGCTCCGCCACCGGCGGGATGAAGTGGGTCGGCCCGTCGCCCGGTGCGGCGGGTCGCACGTCGGTCACCGGTGCGTCGCCGCGCCGATCCGGCGCCGTCCGGGACCGGCCCGGTGTCGCCTCGGCGTCGCCGCGCCGGCCCGCTGCCGTCCCGGACCGGTCCGGCGCCGCCCGGGCATGGTCCGGCGGGGCGAGGGCGCGGTCCGGTGCGCCGCGGGCGTGGTCCGGTGGAGGGAGAGGGCGGTCGGGTGCGCCGCGGGCGTGGCCCGGTGGGGGGAAAGGGCGGTCGGGTGCGGCCCGGCCGCGGTCCGGCGGGGCGGGAGGCCGGCCCGGTGGGGTGGCGGTCCGGCCGGGTGCGGCGGCACGGTCCGGGCCGGAGCGGCGGCCGGACGTGCCGTCGTCGGCCGGGTGGGAGTGCGCTCCCCGGGCCGGGGGGTCGAACCGCCTGTCGACGGTGGGGCCGGACGGGCCGGTGGACCGCCAGGTCTCGGCCGCGGGCGGCCCGGCGGCGAGTCGTGCCTGTGGCATGGCGCCGGCCGGCCCGGGTGGGCCGGCAGGTCGGGCGCCCGACGGGTTCCGGCTCTCGGCGGCCCGGCCCTCCCGATTCGCCGCGGGCCGGTCGGGGCGACGCGCCGGCGGGTACGCCTCGGCGCGGGACGCGGCGCCCGGCGGGCGGGGCTGGTTGTTCGGCCAGGCGGGCGGTGGCGGCGCGGTGGGTCGGGCGGGGCCGCGCCGCGCCGGGGCGGAGTGCGGGGGCCCGGCGTCCGGCCAGGGCAGGTCGAGCGGGGGTGGTGGCGCCGGGCGTTCGGCCCTCGGCCGAGCGGGGCGCTCGACCTTGGGCAGGAACGCGGTCGGTTCCTCCGGCCGGGGCCGCCCTCGACCGTCGCGCTCCCCGGGGTCGTCGCGGTTCACCTGGGCACCGTCGCGGACTGGAGCGAGGTGGAGTCCTCGAACGCCGGCACGGTGACGGTGGAGACCTGCTCGCGGTAGCCGAGCTGGTAGTGGTCGGCTACTTCCTTGAACACCCGGACTCCCTCAGAGGCGGCGAGCGCCCGCTGGAACTCGGCGGGGTCACCGATGGCCACGATCTTGAAAGGAGGGGAGTAAACCCGGCCGTGCAGCAGCAGGGTGTTACCGACGCAGCGTACCGCGCTGGTGCTGAGCACGCGGACGTTCATGATTGACATGGCTTCCGCGCCGCCGGCCCAGAGCGCGTTCACCACCGCCTGCACGTCGCCCTGGTGCACGACCAGGTCGTCGTTGCTGGCGCCCTTGGGCAGCGGCTGGCCGGGACCCCAGTCGGCGTCGTTCAGCTCGATGGTGATCCCGGTGCCGGTGAGCGCGGTGAACCCGGCGGCCTGCCGGGTCGCGGCGGCGCGGTCCCGCTGCGTCTTCACCGGCCCGTCGGTGCCGGCCAGGGCCTCGGTCTGTTCCTCGACCTCGTCGCGCAGCCGGGCGGCCTTCGCCTCGCTGGCCGCCACCTGCTCGCGCCGGTCCTCGATCAACTGGGTGAGCTGCGGGCGCCGGTCCTCGCGCAGCGAGGTGCCGCCGGCCGTGGTCGCGGTGGTGGTGAACAGCAGCCCGGCCGCGGCGGCGATCAGGGGGACGCCGATCGACCAGCCCGGGCGGCGCTGGCGCGCTCGCCGGGGCAGCAGACCGGCGACCGCGCGGCGGAGAGCCTTCTGCCAGGACGCGGCGCCGGACGTGTACTCCACCGGGCGTTCCCTTTCCTGTCGTCTCGATCCGGCCCGCACCGGTGCGAACCATCCTGCTCGACCCGAAAAGTCCGCTCTTTTCGGTCACTCCGTGCACCGGCTCGACCCCATTCGTGGCCTGGACGGTCCTCGCCGACTACGCTAACTGTCGAACATTATTGGCCATGGACCGTCGCCCCCGCGCCCGGTTGTCAGGCCGGACGAGGTCGTACCCCCCTCTGGAGAGCGTCGTGCCCAAGTCTCAGGTCCGCAAGAAGAAGGTGTACACCCCGCCGACGGACGTGCGTCCGACGGCGACGGCGTCGACGCGCAAGCCTAGCCCGATCTGGCTGCCGGTCACGGCCGTCGCGCTGATCGTGATCGGCATCGCCTGGCTGGTCGTCTACTACCTCTCCGAGCAGGCGTACCCGGTTGCCTCGTGGGGCTACTGGAACCTCGCCGTGGGCTTCGGCGCGATGGTCTCGTCGCTGATCCTGCTCTCCCGCTGGCGCTGATCCGCCCGCTCGCGCACCGGCTCACGTCACGCCACGCCGCCCCAGCCCGGCATCCGGGCGGCGGTCCACCTAAGGTGTCCGCAGGGCGGCGTGGCCGATGCGAGAAGACTCACGTTACTGCTGAGTAACCTTCCGCGTAGGCTGCACTGACAAGCAGCAGACCCGGGAGGCCAACTCGATGGGCAGCGTCCAGATCGTCACCACGATCCTCGCGGCCGCCATCACCGCCGTTGCGGTGGTGCTCGCGGTACGTGCGGTCATGAAGATGACTGCCGTCATCCGGCTCGGGCAGCCCGCGCCCGAACGGTTCGCCGACAAGGGCGCCCGCACGACGAAGATGCTCGTGGAGACCGCCGGCCACACGCGCATGCTGAAGTGGAGCGTGGTCGGGGCCGCGCACTGGTTCGTGATGGTCGGCTTCATCGTGCTGTCGCTGCTGGTGCTGGAGGCCTACTTCGAGGTGGTCTCGACCGGCGGCGGGCTGCCGATCGTCGGGCACTGGACCGTCTTCGGCCTGGTCACCGAGTGGATCGGCATCCTGGGCCTGGTCGGCATCGTGGTGCTGATGGCGATCCGGCTGCGCAACCGGCCCAGCCGGCCGGAGAATCGCTCCCGGTTCACCGGCTCGACCATGTGGCAGGGCTACTTCGTCGAGTGGGTCGTGCTGCTGGTCCTGATCTTCGGCTTCGTGATCCGCGGCTTCAAGGTCGCCACCGACCACTTCGAGTACCCGGTCTGGGCCACCCCGCTCAGCCACGCGGTCGGCGCCGCGCTCCCGGCCTGGCCGGCCGGCGTCAGCGTGGCCGCGCTGATCAAAATCATGATTTCGATGACCTGGCTCATCGTGATCTCGCTGAACGTCACCATGGGCGTGGCCTGGCACCGCTTCCTGGCCTTCCCGAACATCTTCTTCAAGCGCGACCCGGAGAAGCCGGCCGGCTCCGGTCTCGGCCCGCTGCGCCCGATGACAAGCGAGGGCAAGCCGCTCGACTTCGAGGAGGCCGACCCGGAGAAGGACCAGTTCGGCGTCGCCCAGGTCGAGCAGTTCACCTGGAAGGGCCTCCTCGACTTCAGCACCTGCACCGAGTGCGGCCGCTGCCAGTCGCAGTGCCCGGCCTGGAACACCGGCAAGCCGCTGTCGCCGAAGCTGCTGGTGCTGAGCCTGCGCGACCACGCGTACGCGAAGGCGCCCTACCTGCTGGCCGGCGGCGGCAAGGACCTGACCGGCGAGGAGAAGGCCACCGAGGCGCAGCTCGCCCACATGGACGTGCTGGCCCTGGCCGAGGCCGAGCGGCCGCTGATCGGCTCCGCCGAGGAAGGCGGCGTCATCGACCCGGACGTGCTCTGGTCCTGCACCACCTGCGGCGCCTGCGTCGAGCAGTGCCCGGTCGACATCGAGCACGTCGACCACATCGTCGACATGCGCCGCTACCAGGTGCTGATCGAGTCGAGCTTCCCCTCCGAGGCCGGCGTGATGCTGCGCAACCTGGAGAACAAGGGCAACCCGTGGGGCGCTCCGCAGAACACCCGCGAGGACTGGACCAAGGGCCTCGGCTTCGAGGTGCCCCGGGTCGGCGAGGTCGACGATTTCGAGTACCTGTTCTGGGTCGGCTGCGCCGGCGCGTTCGAGGACCGGGCCAAGAAGACCACCCGTGCGGTCGCCACGCTGCTGAACGAGGCCGGCGTCAGCTTCGCCATCCTCGGCGAGGGCGAGACCTGCTCCGGTGACCCGGCCCGCCGGATCGGCAACGAGTTCGTCTTCCAGATGCTCGCCCAGCAGAACGTCGAGACGCTGAACGAGGCGTTCGAGGGCCGGGAGAAGAGCAAGCGGAAGATCGTCGCGACCTGCCCGCACTGCTTCAACACGCTCGGCAACGAGTACGGCCAGCTCGGCGGCGAGTTCGAGGTGGTGCACCACACGCAGCTCCTGGCCCACCTGGTCAGCGCCGGCAAGCTCACCCCGGTGCAGCCGGTCGACGGCGGCGTGACCTACCACGACCCCTGCTACCTGGGCCGGCACAACCGGGTCTTCGCCGCGCCTCGCGAGGTGCTCGGCGATTCGATCCAGGGCGAGCTGACCGAGATGCCGCGCAACAGCGAGCGCTCCTTCTGCTGCGGCGCAGGCGGCGCCCGGATGTGGATGGAGGAGAAGATCGGCAAGCGGATCAACGTGGACCGGGTCGAGGAGGCCATGGCCACCGGGGCGAAGACCATCGCGGTCGGCTGCCCGTTCTGCTCGACGATGCTCAACGACGGGGTGAACGGCAAGGGCGCCGGCGAGGACGTCGAGGTGGTCGACGTGGCGAGCGTGCTGCTGCGCTCGGTCAAGCCTGACGCGCCGGCCGGCGAGAAGGAGACCGCGCCGGCGGCCGGCTGAGGCGTACCCCGGCGAGCGGCCGGACCACGACGGCGGCGGCACCCACCCGGTGCCGCCGCCGTCGTCTCAGCTCGTCGTGGTGACGCTCACGGCGGCCGCGGTGGTGGTCGCGACGATCATCGCGGCCTGCATCTCCTCGATCGCCTTCTTCACCGCGGCGGACGCCCAGTCGCCGGCCGCGATCTCGGTCATCCGGGCCTTGACCCGCTCCTTCGGCAGCTCCCGGAAGACCTTGCGGTCCAGGCCGACCGCCCGGGTCAGGGTGAGCAGCGCGGCGGTGCGCGCGTCGACCGACCCGTCGCCGACCAGCGCGGCCACCATCCGCTCCCGGGCCGCCGTCTCCACCGCCGGCTCCGCGCCGGTCGTCGAGGGATAGCGGGTACGCGGGAAGACCAGCAGCACGCGGTCGGACTCCCGGCGCAGCACCCCGGCGTCGACGAGCCCGTCGAGGACGCGGTCCGGCAGCCCCTTGGCCAGCTTGCCGATCCAGTCCTTCGGCTTGCGCGTCCGGCCGGACCCCACGGTGGCCAGCGCCTCGTCGAGCAGCGGCACGCCGGTCGGGCTCGGGTCGGTCACCACCAGCCGCTTGTCCGCCACCTCCACCCGCCGGGCCAGGGCCAGCTCCAGCAGCACCGCCCCGGCGAGGCCGTAGTCGAGGTGTGGGCGGCCGAGCCGGTTGACGCCGCCGTCGTCGTACGCGAGCAGGACCAGTTCGTCGGTGAGCAGCAGGCCGTCCATGCCGGCCACGGTACGGGTGAGCCGCCACCGGCGCCCGCGTGCCACAATCACGCCCATCGACGGCCTGCTGGTTCTGACGCTGTTGCCCCTGGTCGGCTTCGTGCTGCTGACCGCCGGCAACGCCTTCTTCGTCGCGGCCGAGTTCGCCCTGGTCACCGTGGACCGGGCGGAGATCGACAGGCGGGCCGGCGAGGGGGACGGCCGGGCCGCCACGGTCCGCCGGGCGCTGCGGGACCTCTCCTTCCAGCTCTCCGGCGCCCAGCTCGGCATCACCATCACCGCGCTGCTCACCGGCTATCTCGCCGAGCCGGCGCTGGCCCGGATCGTCGCGCCGCTGCTGCACCCGTTCGGCGGGGCGGACCGGTTCACCGGCCTGCTCGCCCTGGCGCTGGCCACGCTCGTCTCGATGCTCTTCGGTGAGCTGGTGCCGAAGAACCTGGCGCTGGCCCGTCCGATGCCTGCCGCGCTGGCCACCGCCGCCCCGATGCGCGCCTTCTCCCGCACCTTCGGCTGGCTGATCCGGCTGCTCAACGACTCGGCCAACCGGTTGGTCCGCCGGCTCGGCGTGGAGCCGCAGGAGGAACTCGCCAGCGCCCGTTCCCCGGAGGAGTTGGGGCTGCTGGCGGCGATCTCGGCGCGGGCCGGCGCGCTGCCGCCGGACACCGCGATGCTGTTGCGCCGCACCATCCGCTTCGGCGACAAGCGGGCCGCCGAGGCGATGACCCCGCGGGTGGACGTGATCGCGCTGCGCGCCACCGCCTCCGTCGCCGAGCTGCTGGAGGCGTCCCGGCAGACCGGCCGGACCCGGTTCCCGGTCTACGAGGAGACGCTGGACCTGGTGACGGGCGTCGCCGGGGTGCCCGACGCGCTCGGCGTGCCGCTGGCCCGCCGCGCCGCCACCACCGTCGCGTCGGTCGCCCGGGAACCGGTGTACGTGCCGGAGAGCCTGGACCTGGACGGGGTGCTGGCCGCGCTCAAGGACGCCGGCGCGGACCTGGCCATCGTGGTCGATGAGTACGGCGGCACCGACGGTGTGGTGACCGTGGAGGACCTGGTCGAGGAGCTGGTCGGGGAGATCGCCGACGAGTTCGACCTGGCCGCGGTGGACGACCTCGGGCCGGCGGAGCTGACCGTCCCGGGCGGCGAGCGGACCGTCCTGGTCGACGGCGTGCTGCGCGCCGACGAACTGGTCGAGCAGACCGGTTTCCGGCTGCCCGAGGGGCCGTACGAGACGCTCGGCGGCTTCCTGATGGCCCGGCTCGGCCACATCCCGGTCCCCGGCGAGTCGGTCGACGAGGCCGGCTACGAGTTCACCGTGGTGGAGGTCGACAGGCACCGGATCGAGCAGGTCCGGGTGGTCCGTCCCGAGGAGCCCGACGACGGTGCCTGAGCTGTTTGTCGCCCTGGTGTTGCTGCTCGGCAACGCCTTCTTCGTGGGCAGCGAGTTCGCGTTGATCGCGTCCCGCCGTACCGTGATCGAACCGCTCGCGGCGACGTCGAAGCGGGCCCGGTGGGCGCTTGCCGCGATGAACCAGATCCCGCTGATGATCGCCGGCGCGCAGCTCGGCATCACGGTCTGCTCGCTCGGCCTGGGCGCGATCGCCGAGCCGGCGCTGGCCCACCTGCTGGAGGTGCCGTTCGAGGCGCTCGGCCTGCCGGAGTCGGCGGTGCATCCGGTGGCGTTCGTGATCGCGCTGGCCGTGGTGGTGTTCCTGCACACCGTGGTCGGCGAGATGGTGCCGAAGAACATCACGCTTGCGGGTCCGGAGCCGTCGGCGCTCTGGCTCGGCCCGGCCATGCTCGCGTTCTGCCTGGCCACCAAGCCGCTGCTGCTGGCGATGAAGTGGTCGGCCCGGCAGGTGCTGCGGTGGTGGCGGGTGGAGGCGACGGACGCGGTGAAGACCGTGTTCACCGCCGAGGAGCTGGCCGGGCTGGTCTCGCAGGCCCGCACCGAGGGGCTGCTGGACGCCGAGGAGCACGCCCGGATCACCGGCGCGCTGGCCCTGCACAGCCGCACCGCCGCGGACGCGCTGCAACCGTGGTCCACCGTGACCACCGTGGCCGAGGACGTCTCACCGGCCTCGCTGGAGGTGCTGGCCACCCGCACCGGCCGGTCCCGCTTCCCGGTGGTGCAGCGGTCCACCCGCCGGGTGCTCGGCTTCGTGCACGTCAAGGACGTGCTGGGATACGCGGGCGCGAGCCGGCGGGGTCCGGTGCCGGCGGACGTCTACCGGCCGCTGGCCGTGGTGCCGCCGGACCGTACGCTTGCCGACCTGCTGCTGGCGATGCGCCGCGAGCGCCGGCACATGGTGCTGGTCAGCGACGGTCGCCGGCCCCTCGGTGTGGTGACGCTCGACGACGTATTGACGGCCATCGTCGGCAAGTGAATGAATACCCTTGGTGTGCAACTGATTGCGGACACGTGATTGAACAACGGGCCACCTTGATTCCAGCGGGGTGCCTTCCCTAATGTGATGCACCGACCGTTGTGGGTCGTCCGCCTCGACCTTCCCTCTCGCGAGGCGCCCGCCGGTCGGTTGCAAAGGAGTCCGTGCCGGTGGCAACCATGCCCCCTCAACGTCACGCCCCGAGCGCACCACCCGGCCGGCCGGCCGGGTTCCACCGGGTGGTACGCCGTCTGGTCACCCTGGTCGCGGCCGTCGCGGTCGGCGCCGGGATGCTCACGGCCCCCGCGCACGCGGCGCCCTCGGTGGACGAGATCGACGCGCAGATCGACAAGCAGTGGGAGAAGCTCGAACCCACCATCGAGCAGTACAACAAGGTCCGCTCCCAGCTCAAGGTCAACAAGAAGAAGTCGGCGGACCTCCAGAACAAGATGGTGCCGCTGGAGCTGGCCTCGACGCTGGCGATGAACAAGGTCGGCGACATCGCCGCCCGCTACTACATGCGCGGCCCGTCGCAGGAGATGGGCGCGCTGCTGGTGAGCACCAAGCCGGGCACCCTGGCCGAGCAGCTCGTCATGCTGGACCGGCTCGCCGACGACCAGCGCAAGCAGATCGCCGGCGTGCTCGCGGTGCGCGACAAGTACAACGCGCAGAAGCAGAAGCTGGACGCGCTGATCGCCACCGAGGTGAAGCAGGAGGCCCAGCTCGCCTCGCAGAAGAAGCAGATCGACTCCGAGATCAAGCGGTTGACCGCGATGCTGCCGGTGACCTCGATCCGGCCGGCCGGCTGCCCGGCGGTCGACGGGGTGGTGAGCAGCGCCGCGCGTACCGCGATCAAGGTCGCGTGCGCCCAGGTCGGCGACCCGTACGTGTGGGGTGCCACCGGCCCGAACTCGTTCGACTGCTCCGGGCTGACGCAGTACGCGTACAAGGCGGCGGGCGTCTCGCTCACCCACTTCACCGGCGCCCAGTGGAACGAGGGCCGTAAGGTGTCCCGCTCCGAAGCCAGACCTGGTGACCTGGTCTTCTTCGGTAGCGACCTGCACCACGTCGGGCTCTATCTCGGCAACGGGGTGATGGTGCACGCGCCCCGGACCGGCAAACCGGTCCAGGTGTCGAGCATCAGCACCCAACCGCTCGCCGGCTTCGTCCGGGTCGCCTGACCCGCACCGGCCTCGACGGAGAAGGCCCCCGGTCCACCTGGACCGGGGGCCTTCGTCGTGCCGGTGGCGCTATCGCGGCGCGCCGACCGGCGACGGCAGGATCAGCACGTCGGCGAGGTTCACGAACATGATCCGGTGGCCGAACTGGACCTGCGCGTAGCGGTTCTTCCCGCGCACCACGGTCCGGTCGCCGGGCGCCGTGCCGTCGAACGAGACGGCCCGGTAGTACTCGCCGGGCAGCACGCCGCCGACCGCGTACCGCTGGCCGGCGGCCAACGTGTACTGGAGCGGGGAGATGGTCTGGTAGGGGATGGTGTCCGGGTAGGCGGCCTGCTCCGGGTAGGCGCGGCCGTACACCGGGACGGTGGCCTTCCCGGGCCGTGGGGTCACCACGAAGCCGGTCGCCCACTTCGCCGTGGGCGCCGAGGCCGGGTTGAGGAACCACGCCTTCTGGCCGAGATACCAGATCGCCGTCCAGTCACCCTGCCGGCCGGCCAGCGCGTACGTCTGTCCGGCGGAGGCGCGGGCGCCGTGGTCCGAGATGTACATCGTGTCCGGCGTGCCGTCCGGGCGCAGCCCGAGGTCGTTGACCAGCGGGGCGTCCGCGCCTGGCGCGGTCCGCAGGACCACCGCCGAGGAGCCGCGCGACGGGCACGTCTCGGCCGGCGGGGTGGGCGTCGGGACGCCCGGTGGCTGCTGGTTGCAGCCGACGAACGCCGGCCGGTTGGTGGCGAAGTCCGGGTCGATGGTGACCAGCCCGGTCCGCGACGTGCCGGTGCCGCGGAACGGCGCCTTCATCAGGTCGAAGTAGTGCGACCAGTCCCAGTAGGGTCCCGGGTCCCAGTGCATGCCCTTGACGGTGCCGGCGGTGGTGCCGGGCACGTTGTCGTGGCCGATGATGTGCTGCCGGTCCAGCGGGATGTCGAACTTGTGCGCCAGGTACCGGACCAGCTTCGCCGAGCTGCGGTACATCGCCTCGGTGTACCAGGTGCCCTGCCCGGCGAAGCCCTCGTGCTCCAGGCCGATGGACTTGGCGTTGACGTACCAGTTGCCGGCGTGCCAGCCGACGTCCTTGGCCTTGATGTGCTGGGCGACGTAGCCGTCCACCGAGCGCAGCGTGTAGTGCCAGCCCAGGTAGTCGGCCCGCTTCACCAGGTCGACGCTGGGGGCGAAGTAGCCCTCGGTGTCGTGGATGACGATGTACTCGATCTTCTGCTGCTTCGGCCGGTCGCCCAGGTCGTGGTTGCCGTAGTCGCCCGGGTCCGCGCTGAGCTGCTCGTAGGGCGCCGGGATCCACTCGCAGGCCAACCGCACCGGGCACTCCAGCCCGTCCGGCCGCGCGGCGTGCCGCAGTCCGAGCCGGGCCAGGCCGGCACGGTCCGGCTGCGCGGTGGTGGCGGCCAGGGTGACCCGCTGCCCGTCGTCGGTGGTGCGGGTGGCGCCCTGACCGAGCTGGTCGTAGACCTCGTCGGCGAAGGCCGTCGCCGCGTCGGCGGTGTCCGCGCCGGAGTAGCGGGCCACCGCGCCGTACCAGGCCGCGACGTCGCTGCCGGCGCCGACCGGCCCGCCCAGTGCCTTCTGGTACGACGCGAGCAGCGCCGCCCCGCCACGGATGTTCGCCGCCGGGTCGGTGCGCAGTTTCTGCGCGTCGAGCCCGGTGAGCGTCGCGGCGGCATCGAGCGTCTGCAGCGACGCCGTCGGCAGCGGCGTCTCCCGGGTCGGCGCGGCGGCGGTGGCCGGGTCGAGGGTGAGCGGCCGCGCGTCGTCGCCGCGCGGGTCCTCGTCCTCGTCGACGTGGGAGCTGCCCGGCGTGGCGAGGACGTGCGCGGCGTCGGTCAGGTGCATCGGGCCGTAGCCGCCGCTGGTGCTGGGCTGGCCGGGGTGGACGTCCCAGCGGGACTCCAGGTAGGAGACGCCGAGCAGCACGTTCTGCGGTACGCCGTACTCGGTCGCGGCGGCGGCGTACTGCTGCTGCCGGTCGGCGGTGGGTGGGGCGGACCGGGGCGCGGCGGTCACCGGGCCGGTGGTCGCCAGCGCGGTGGCGGCGGCCACGGCGGCGGCGAGCAGTATCCGTCTGCCCGACGGCGGGGGTGAGAGGTGCATCGAACCTCCTGGACAGGGATGGGGGTCACTGCGTCCCCACCCTCACTCCGGGCACCCGCGTCGGTCAATACCTTTCCGGTGCTGAATGTTGCATGAAAGAAAGCTTCACTCGCGTCTCGCGTCGGATATTCGGCACGGAGTGTCACTGCCGTTCGGGTTGCGGATCGATAACAGAGGTCCCTACTCTGGTCAATCGTCGGCCGCCAGTCTCATCGTCCATCCCGGGCGGTGACGGTCCGACACCGCCGAGTCGCCCACGGGCGAACCGGGGACCCAGGTACCTGGGGTGAATCCGCAGCCACTGCGGTAGGGCGGCTCCCTTCCCGCCCGAACCCGTCAGCTAACCCGGTAGGCGGTCAGACGAAGGAGTACGGACGCCCGGTGGCACACCATGCCCCGCGGCCGACGTCGAGCCGGTCTGCCGACCGGTCCGCCGCCGTGCCGCGTTCCCGCTGGTCCCGCTGCACCACCACACTCGCCGCCCTGGTCGGCGCCGCGGTCGTTCTGACCGGTGGCGCGACGGCGGCCCACGCCGAACCCTCGGTCGCCGAGATCGAGGCCCAGATCGACCGCGACTGGAACAAGCTCGAACCCGTCATCGAGCAGGTCAACGCCGTCCGCGGGCAGCTCGCCGTGCGGCGCAGGCAGGCCGACGCGCTCGGCAGGCAGATCGCTCCGCTCCAGGCCCGGGTGGACGCCGCGCTCGGGCAGGTGGGCGGGCTCGCGGCCGACGCCTACAAGGGCGACAACCTCTCCACCGTCAACGCCCTGCTGGGCAGCCGCTCGCCGAGTGAGCTGGTCAGCGGCCTGGAGATGCTCGACCGCTTCGCGCACCACCAGCAGGAGCAGGTGCACGACATCGCGGAGCTGCGCGACGAGCTGGCCGCGAAGAAGAAGCCGCTGGACGAGATGGTCGCCGACCTGAGCCGCACCGAGGCGCAGCTCGCGGCGAAGAAGAAGCAGATCGACGCCGAGATCGCCAGGCTGCAGAAGCTGCGGCTCAAGGTGTACGGCAACGGTGGCGGCGGCCCGCTGCGCCCGGCGCCCTGCCCGTCCGGATATCCGGGCGGCGCGGCCGGGGTGGCGGTCAAGTTCGCCTGCGCCCAGATCGGCAAGATCTACGTCTGGGGCGCCGCCGGCCCGGACCACTTCGACTGCTCCGGCCTGACCATGGCCGCCTGGGCCAAGGCCGGCGTCTCGCTGCCGCACAACGCCCGGCAGCAGCACGACGTCACGAAGCGGGTGAGCCGCGCCGAGCTGCGCGCCGGTGACCTGGTCTTCTACTACGGCGACCTGCACCACGTGGGCATGTACGTCGGCGACGGCTGGGTGGTGCACGCCTCCCAGTCCGGCAAGCCCATCACCATGAAGCGCGTCGACGACGGCGACATCAACAGCTACGGCCGCCCCGGCTGAGGTGTAAGGAGGGGCCCCCTGTTAACGCATTTCGCATAACAGGGGGCCCCTCCTAACAGCCACGCAGCGCGTCAGCGCGTCGGCCAGGTGCGCCAGCTCTGCCAGGAGCGGCTGGGCGTCGGGCCGCGCTGGCCCTGGTAGCGCGATCCGTAGACGGCCGACCCGTACGGGTGCTCCGCCGGCGAGGACAGCCGGAAGATGCAGAGCTGACCGATCTTCATGCCCGGCCAGAGCGTGATCGGCAGGTTCGCCACGTTGGACAGCTCCAGCGTGACGTGGCCGGAGAAGCCCGGGTCGATGAAGCCGGCGGTGGAGTGGGTCAGCAGGCCGAGCCGCCCCAGCGACGACTTGCCCTCCAGTCGCCCGGCGAGCTGGTCACCCAGCGAGATGACCTCCAGCGTGGAGGCGAGCACGAACTCGCCGGGATGCAGCACGAACGGCTGCCCCTCCGGCACCTCCACCATCGACGTCAGGTCGTCCTGCTGCACCGACGGGTCGATGTGGGTGTAGAGATGGTTGTTGAAGACCCGGAACAGCCGGTCCAGGCGTACGTCGATGCTGGACGGTTGCACCAGCGTGGGCTCGAAGGGCTCCAGCGCGAGCGTGCCCGCCTTGATCTCGGAGACCAGGTCGCGGTCGGAGAGCAGCATCGGAACACCATAGCGACCGGTACGGGTGACCTGCGTGTCGGACTGCGCTCTCGTACACCTGTTCGATAGAATGTCGGCATGGCTTCCTGGTCCGAATTCGCCGCCGACGAGCCCCGCCTCGCCGCCGAGATCCGCCTTCTGCTCCAGCAGTACGGGCCGGGCTTCGGCTACCTCGCCACGGTCCGCGCCGACGGCGGCCCCCGGGTGCACCCGGTGTCCCCGCTGATCACCGACGACGGGCTCTGGTGCTTCGTCATCGACTCCCCGAAGCGCCGCGACCTCGAACGCGACGGCCGCTACGCGCTGCACTCGTTCCCGCCGGAGGAGAGCGACGACGAGGCCTACGTGGCGGGTCGGGCCCGTCCGGTCGCCGACCCGGCCACGGTGGCCCGGCTGGCCCGCCTCGGCCGGGCGGCGCCGCAGGGCGACTGGCGGCTGTTCGAGTTCACCGTCGACGTCGCCATGCTCACCCGACGCGACCAGGTGGCCCGCCCCGGCGCCGGCCGGCCGCAGGTGCGGCTCTGGCTCGATCCGCACGACGCCACGCCGGTCCGGCGACGCGATCCGCTCGTCGCGGAGGGGCGACGCGGCCGGCACGGCTTCGACACCCGCCGTCCGGCCGCCTGACCGGGCCGGGGAAAGGCCGCCGCCCGACCGGGCCCGAAACGACAGGTGCCGGCCCCGTCCGAGGACAGGGCCGGCACCGGTACGCGGTGCGGCAGGTCAGGCCGCGCGGTAGGCGTTCCACGCGGTGAGCATGCGGCTCGCCTGGCCGGCGGTGAACTGGTACATGCAGGAGTCGTAGGTGTAGTCCATGAAGTTGGTGATCGGGTCCTTGCCCGTGGCCGAGCAGGTGTCCCGACCGGTCGGGCACTGGTACGCCGGGGAGGCCTCGGCCGGGGTGTCGGAGACGCTGTCGCCCGAGCCGGAGCAGCCGCCCTGGAAGGTGTGGTAGAGGTTCAGCCAGTGGCCGATCTCGTGGGTGCCGGTGTCACCCTGGTTGTAGTTGGTGGCGGTGCCACCGGGCAGCGACTCGTTGAGCACGACCACGCCGTCCATCTTGTCCAGCGTCCGCTTCGGGAAGGTCGCCCAGCCGAGCAGGCCGTCGCTCAGCTCGCCCAGGTACATGTTGAGCGTGTTCTTGCCGCCCGTGCGCAGCGAGGTCTTCATCGACCGCTCCGCCGAGGAGCCCTGCACGATCGGGTACCACGACGCGTTGGTCACCCGGTTGATCTTCGAGAGCTGGAACGAGAACGCGGTGGGCGCGCCGCCGGTCGAGCCCGCGTACGCCTGGTTGAGCACGCTGATCTGCTGGGTGATCAGCGAGTCCGGGATGTTGCCGCCGGCCCGGGTGCTGTTCTCCTGGATGACGTGCACGACGACCGGGATGGTCACCGTCGCCAGCGGGGCGACCGCGCCGGTCCGGAAGTTGGCCCGCTCGCGCTGGGCGGCGGCGAGGTCGGCCTCCCGGTCGCGGACCTGCTTGGCGGTCAGGTGGTTCGGGTCCAGCTTGGCCTGACCGCCCTTGGCGACACGGGCGTCGGCGTTGGCGTCGGCCGGCTCGGCGCAGACGCCGGCCGGGGCGGCCGAGAAGGCCGAAGCAGCGGGGACGACGCCGACGGCAGCGGTGCTGAGCAGCAGCGCGAGGGTCGACGTCGCGACACCGGCGGTACGCCGGGTCAGCAGGTTGGGACGGAGTCCCATGGGCCCACCTCTTTCTGACGACGTGACCGGGGGTGTGTCACGCCGGGTCGGAAACGTGGAGCAGACGTTACATCGCATCGACGGATTTGAGAACGGCCATGTGTTGCCGGCATGCAACATCGCTAGATCAACTCCGCCGGGGGTACCTGGGTGCACGGGGGTGGTGACCTCAGGTAGAGTGGTGCCGCCTGCGGGTGTAGTTCAATGGCAGAACATCAGCTTCCCAAGCTGACAGTGCGGGTTCGATTCCCGTCACCCGCTCCAGCGTGAAGGCCCTGCCCAGGACGCGAGTCCCGGTCGGGGCCTTCTCCCTACCGCTCGACCGGCAGGGTCGGCCCTAAGGCGTGTTTCAGAAGTCGTGGTGGCCGGTGAAGGTCTCGGCGTGGCGGTGATCGACAACTGAAGAGGTCTCCGGTATCTGGTTCTGCGAC
>NZ_JBITEP010000053.1:0-17148 GCF_044455315.1 Micromonospora sp. NPDC051300
CCACGGCGGCTGCTCACCCCTCCTCACGTTCAGACGAAACGACCCTCACGTCCAGTCGGTTACGCCCAACATCATTAAGTTAGGACCTCTTAACGCCTCCGGTAGAGGCGGGGCCCCCTCTTAACGCCGGCGCCGCGCGCCGCGCCGGGCGGTCAGCGGCGGGCGAGGGTGAGGACGGCGGTCAGCGAGAGCGCGGCGGCGCCGGCCAGCACGGCGGCCATCGGTAGCGCGCTGCCCTCGCCGCCGAGGCCGACGAGCGGCGCGGCGAGCGCGCCGACCACCGACTGGATGCCGCCCATCAGCGCGGCGGCGGTGCCGGCGTGCCGGGCGTGCGCGTCAAGCGCCAGCGCGGTGCTGTTCGGCATCACCATGCCCAGCGAGCCGACGAACGCGAACAGCGCCACCGCCGTGACGGCGAGGCTGCCGGCGAGCGCGCCGGTCAGCACGCCGGCGGCGGTCACCACGCCGACCACGAGCGTGGTGACCAGCAGCCGGCGCGGGCTGAACCGGTCGAGCAGCCGGGCGTTGAGCTGCCCGGTGGCCACCAGCGCGAGCGCGTTCACGCCGAAGAGCACGCTGAACACGGCCGCCGAGACCCCGAAGACGTCCTGGAACACGAAGGACGACCCGGAGATGTACGCGAACAGCCCGGCGAACGCGAAGCCCTGGGTCAGCGCGTACCCGAGGTAGACCCGGTCGGCGGCGAGCGACCGCATGGTCCGGGCGGTGGTGGCCAGCCCGCCGGTGCTGCGGCGCTCGGCCGGCAGCGTCTCCGGCAGACGCAGCGCTACCGCGACGGCCAGCACCACCCCGATGGCGGCCAGGGTGAGGAAGACCGCCCGCCAGGAGCCGAACCGCAGCACCAGGCTGCCGACGCTCGGCGCGGCCACCGGCGCCACCCCGAAGACCAGGGTGAGCCGGGAGAAGTACTTGGCCGCGTCCCGGCCGGCGTAGAGGTCGCGGACCACCGCGCGGGCCACCACCACGCCCATGCCGCCGGCCAGGCCCTGGGCGAATCGCGCGGCGGCCAGCAGCGGGGCGGTGGGCGCCGCGGCGCAGGCCAGCGCCAGGACCGCGTACGCGACGACGCCGACCAGCACCGGGCGGCGCCGCCCCCAGCGGTCGCTGAGCGGGCCGGTGACCAGTTGGCCCAGCGCCAGGCCGACCAGGCAGGTGGTCAGCGAGAGCTGGATGCCGGCCTGGTCGGCGCCGAGTTCGCGGCTCATCGCCGGGAACGCCGGCAGGTACATGTCCAGTGAGAGCGGGCCGATCGCGGTGAGCGTGCCGAGCAGCACCAGCAGGGTCGCGCCGCTGCCGCGCGCGGCGGGTCGGTCGACGGGCGGGCGCGCGGAGGTCCGCACGGTGTGGCTCACGAGAGGTCCCCCCAGGATCGGTGTTCCGGGTTACCTTAACTCTGTAGTCAGAACTGTTGCGATGTGAAGCAGGTGACCCGGTGGCGACCGACCAGGAGATCGCGCGGTTCGGGGCGGTCCTGGGGGACCTGCACCGGCTGCTGCGCCGCCGGACCGTCGCCCGCGCCCACCGCGAGCCGTTGCCCGAGGCGCAGGTGGAGGTGCTCCTGCTGGTGCGCGCCGCGCCCGGGATCAGCGGCAAGGAGGTGGCCGCCCGTCTCGGTACCGCGCCCAACACGGTCAGCACGCTGGTGCGCGACCTCACCGACGCCGGCCTGCTGGACCGCGACCGCGACCCCGCCGACCGCCGGGTGGTGCGGCTGCGCCTCACCGGGGCCGCCCACCGGCGGATGGCCGACCACGAGGTCCACCGCGCCGCGCTGCTCACCGAGGCGCTGGCCCGTCTCGACCCGCCGGCCCGGGCCGCCGTGCTCGCCGCCGCCCCGCACCTGGACGCGCTGCTCACCGCGCTGCGCGCGCCCCTGACCGACCCGGGCGCGAAAATCGGTGGCCCCCGACCGCCCCCGGCACGATGATCACCACGTGACGTTGCACCAGGACGAGGTGCCGGCCGACGAGTCGGTGGTCCGGTCGCTGCTGGCCGAGCAGTGCCCGGACTGGGCCGCGCTGCCGTTGCGGCCCGCCGGGGCCGGCACCGACAACACCATGTACCGGCTCGGCGACGACCTGCTCGTCCGCCTGCCCCGCACCGCCGAGAAGGCCGCCTCCCTGCGCAAGGAGCAGCGGTGGCTGCCGCGCCTGGCGCCGCGGCTGTCGTACCGGGTGCCGCAGCCGAGGCACGCCGGCGCGCCGTCCGCCGCGTTTCCGCTGCCCTGGTCGGTCTACCGCTGGATCGACGGCGACGAGGTCCGGCCCGACACCGTCACCGACTGGGCCGCGCTCGGCGCCGACCTGGCCGCCGCGGTACGGGAGCTGCACGCGCTCGACCTCGGCGGCGCGACCCGCGCGGGCGAGCTGAGCGGCTACCGCGGCGGCAGCCTGCACCCGTGCGACGAGTGGATCAGCGGGGCCCTCGACGACTGCCGGCGCACCATCGCCGACGAGGTCGACGTCGACCGGCTGGAACGGCTGTGGCGCGACGGCCTCGCCCGGCCCGAGCCGCCCGGCCCCCACGTCTGGCTGCACAGCGACCTGAAGCCCACGAACCTCCTCGCCCGCGACGGCCGGCTGCACGCGGTCATCGACTTCGGCGGCCTGACCGTCGGGCACCCCGACGCGGAACACGCCCCGACCTGGGACCTGCCGCCCGAGGCCCGGCACGCCTACCGGGCGGCGCTCGGCGTGGACGACGAGACCTGGGCGCGGGCCCGGGCCTGGGCGATCGCCGCGGCGGCCGGCGGCGTCTCGTACTACTGGCACACCTTCCCGGCGTTCGTCGCCGAGTGCCGCGCCCGGCTGCGGTCGATCGTGGCCGACGCCGACTGAGCCGGCCGGCCGCTCACGCCGTGCCGTCCAGCTCAGCGTAGCCCCGGCGGGCCGCGATCAGGCCGGGCCGGGCGCCGAACGGCGACTCGGCGGCCACCCGCTCCGGCGGGGCGCTGCCGGAGTGACCGGCCCGGATCAGCCACGCCTGCCGCGCGAGGCGGTCGTGCTGCTCCCGGACGAACCCCACGTCGACCGGCTCGCCGTGGCCCGGCACCACCACCGTGGCCGGCGTGGTCAGCCGCAGCAGGTCGGCCACCGCGTCCGGCCACCGCAACGGGTACGACTCCTCGAACGCCGGCGGCCCGCTCTGCTCCACCAGGTCGCCGGCCACCAGCACGTCCGCGTCCGGCACGTGCACCACCAGGTCGGCGTCGGTGTGCCCGTGCCCCGGATGACGCAGCAGCACCCGCCGGCCGCCCACGTCCAGCACCGTCTCGGCGTGCACCGCGTGCGTCGGGACCCGCAGCTCGGTCCGCGTCAGTTCCTCGGCCAGCGCCGGCTGCTCGGCGCGCATCTCCTCGTACGCCGCCCGGCGCAGCTCGTCGGGGTGGTCGCGCAGCACGGCCACGGCCTGGGCCTGCGCGTACACCGGGGTCTCCGGCCCGGCCAGGGTGGCGTTGCCGAAGCAGTGGTCGAAGTGGTGGTGGGTGTTGACGATCGTCCACGGGTGCGGGGTGACCGCCCGCGCGGCGGTCGCCAGCTCCCGGGCCTGCCCGGCCGTGGAGAGCGTGTCCACCAGCAACGCGGCCCCGTCGCCCACCACCAGCACCACGTTGACGTGCAGCAGCGGCTCGCGCAGCAGGTGCACGCCGGCGGCGATCTCGGAGAAGCCGGCGGCCGTCACGCGCGTGCGGCCCGCTCGACGAAGCGCTCCCGGTCGACGAGCGCCCGCTCGACGCGCCCCTGCGCGGCCACCGCGTTCCCGTCCCTGACGGTCACCTCGAAGACCAGCCGGCGGCCGTCGACCTTCACCAGCTCGGCGTGGGCGGAGACGGCCCGCCCCACAGGTGTGGCGGTGCGGTGCTCCAGCTCGACCCGGACGCCGACGGTGGTGGCGCCGGCGGGCATCCGGGGGTCGAGCGCCGCCACCGTCGCCGCCTCGGCCAGAGCCACCACCCGGGGGGTGCCGAGCACCGGCACGTCCCCCGAGCCCAGCGCCAGGGCGGTGTCGGCGTCGGTCACGGTCAGCTCGACCCGGGCGGTCAGGCCCGGCACGAAGGGCGAGTCCGGCTGCTCCTGCATGCGGCCGAGCCTAGTGCAGCGACCGCGGAGCCGTCCGGCGTCCGGGCCGGCCCCGGGCGCCCGACGCGCCGGGCCCCGACGGTCGGCGTCGGCCCTTTCGTAGCCCGCCGTTAACCTTGACCGCGATGGCCGTGCTGACAGATCCCCCGCCCCCCGCCCCCGCCGGACCGACCGCGTCCCCCGACGGCGGACGCCATCGCGTGATCGCGATGGCCGTCTGGGGCGTCGCCTTCGTCGCCGCCTGGTTCGCCATCGGCCTGCCGACCGACCCGGCGTACGCGTTCCTGTGGATCTGGGCCGGCACCGTCGCCTGGAACTCGAACCGGCCGTGGCGCAGCCACCTGCGCTTCGCCCGGGACTGGATCCCGGTGGTGCTGCTGCTCGCGGCGTACAACCTCTCCCGCGGGTTCGCCGACAACGGCGCCACCCCGCACGCCATGGAGCTGATCGTCGCCGACCGGTTCCTGACCGGGTGGGCCACCGGCGGCGAGGTGCCGACCGTCTGGCTCCAGCAGCACCTCTACGACCCCGACCAGGTGCGCTGGTGGGACGTGCTGGTGAGCTGGATCTACTTCTCGCACTTCGTGGCGACGCTCGCCGCCGCCGCGGTGCTCTGGATGCGCAACCGGGAGCGCTGGCTCGGCTACATGGCCCGCTGGGGCTTCCTGTGCGCGGCCGGGCTGGTCACCTACTTCGTCTACCCGGCCGCGCCGCCGTGGTGGGCGGCGCAGAACGGGCTGCTCACCGAGGTGGCCCGGATCTCCACCCGGGGCTGGAAGGAGATCGGCATGCACGGCGCGGGCAACCTGCTCAACGCCGGGCAGATCGCCTCCAACCCGGTCGCCGCCATGCCGTCGCTGCACACCGCCTTCGCGCTGTTCGTGGTGCTGTTCTTCCTGCGCTCGGTGCGCAGGCGCTGGTGGCCGCTGCTGCTGGCCTACCCGCTGGCCATGACGTTCACGCTGATGTACAGCGGCGAGCACTACCTGATCGACGTGCTGGTCGGCTGGGCGTACGTCGGGATGACGTTCCTGGTGGTCGGCCTGGCCGAGCGCTGGTGGCGGGCCCGCCGCGCCTGCCGGGACGGGACGCCGGCCGCCGTGACCGGCGTCACCGCGCCCGCCGCCGGTCCGGACGCCGCACTCGCCGCCGACCCGGACGCGGTGCCCGCCGAACGCCGCTGACCGGCCCGGCCGGACGCGCGGCGGTGGTTGAGAAGGGGCCCCGCCGCTACCGGACGCGTCAAGAAGGGCCCCCTCCTTACGCGGGCCGGTCGGCGCGCCGGGCGGCCCGCGCCCGCGCGGTCAGCTCGGCGGCCAGGTTCCACGCGTCGCCCAGGTCCCGGTCGACAGCCGCCGCGCCGGCGCCGCCGGCGGTGTCGGCGTGCACCGTGGCCAGCCGCAGCCGCCGCTGCGCCGGACCCTGGGTGACCCGCACGCTCTGGATCCGGGCGTACGGCACCAGCGTCACCCGGCGGGTCAGCAGCCCGGACCGGGCCACGAAGACCCGCTCGTCGAGCCCGGCGCCGACCGCCGCCCGGCTCAGCGGGCGCAACCAGCGGGCCCGGACCGGCGGCGGCGTGCCGGGCAGCGCGTCCAGCCGGACCCCGGGCAGCACCTCCGCCACCACCATCGCGCCGGTGCCGGCGTCGCCGACCGGCAGCAGCCGGTCCGGGCGGTTCCGGTCGTCCGGCTCGCCCGCCGAATAGCCGGCCACCTCCAACCGCAGCCGCAGCCAGCCCTTCATCCGCCACAGCAGCGGCCAGGTCACGCCGACCGTCTGCACCCGGTGCAGCGGCACGGTCTGCATCCGCGTCTCCAGCAGCCCGTTGTGCACCCGCAGCGTGCCGCCGTCGGCGTCGAGCCGGAAACTCCAGTCGTCGAGCACCCGGCGGATCGGTTGCAGCACCACCCCGGCCATCGCGGTGAGCGTGCTGGCCACCGCGATGAACGACCACGAGCCCTCGGACAGGAACTGCGCCACCACGAAGGCCAGGCCGAGCGGCAGCAGGAACGCCTGCGGGGTGAGCAACTGGCTGACCAGCAGGTCATGGTTGCGCACCGCGTGCAGCCGGCGTCCGACCGGAACCGACGCCGGTGCGGCCGGCGCGCTGCCGCCGTCGGCGGGCACGGGCATGGGCGTCGGGGCGCGACCGGCCACCGCGAGCAGCCGCTGCCGCAACGCGGTCGCCTCGGCCACACCGAGGTACGCCAGCGGCGCCTCGGTCTTGCCCCCGCCGACCACCTCCAGCCGCAGCTCGGCCAGGCCGGTGAGCTGGGCCAGCAGCGGCCGGACCACCTCCACCGCCTGCAACCGCTCCAGCGGGATGGCCCGGGTGCGCCGCCACAGCAACCCCTCGTACACCCGCAGCTCGCGGCCGACCACGTGGTAGCCGGTGTTCCACCAACTGATCACCGACAGCACCGTGGCGCCCAGGACGAAGACCGCGACCAGCACGGCGAACCAGCCGAAGCCGACCCGGGACAGGGTCGACCAGGAGAGACCGGCGATCACCACGACCAACGACTTCGCGCCGTGCAGCGCCGGGCTCAACGGGTGCAGCCGCTGCCGGGGCTCCTCGCCGCCCGGCGGCCCCCACGGTTGAGCCTGCCCGGCCGCCGGCGGTCCCCAGGCTCCGGTCGGCACCGGCCCTGGCCACGGCTGAGCCGGCTGACCGGGCGGCGGCGGGTAGCCGGGCGGGGCGAGACCGGGCGGTGCGGCGTGGCCGGGGCCGTACCCCGGCGCCGGCGGCCACGGTTGTCCGTTCGTCACCGGTCCCGGGTCGGCCGTCGGGGTCGGCCGTTCCTCCGGCGGCGGCGCCCCCGGAGCGCTCACCGGGCAGCCTTCGTTCGCGACTGCGGGGCTCGCAGGACCGGCTCGCTCCTCGCGCTCACCGGGCGGGTCGTCGTTCGCGACTGCGGGGCTCGCAGGACCGGCTCGCTCCTCGCGCTCACAGGGCGGGTCGTCGTTCGCGACTGCGGGGCTCGCAGGACCGGCTCGCTCCTCGCGCTCACAGGCCCTCCGCCCGGTCCTCGCCCAGGGCGGTGAGCCGGTCGCGCAGGCGGGACGCCTCGGCCGGCCGCAGGCCGGGGACCCGGGCGTCACTGGCCGCCGCGGCGGTGTGCAACTGCACGGTGGCCAGGTCGAAGGCGCGTTCCAGCGGGCCGGCGCTCACGTCGACGAACTGCATCCGTGAGTAGGGGACGATGGAGAGCCGCCGCACCAGCAGGCCGTGGCGCACCAGCAGGTCGTCGTCGCGCTCCGCGTACCCCCAGGCGCGGACCGCGCGCACGATGGTGATCGTCCGCCAGGCGGACAGCAGCAGCGCCGCGCCGACGGCGGCCCCGAGCAGCCAGTGCCCGGAGAGCGCCCACGCCGCGCCGAGCACCACCAGCGCGACGGCGAGCCCGATGCCGAGCCGGATCAGCTCCACCCAGATCAGGTCGCGCGAGATCGGCTGCCAGCGGACCGTGTCCGGCCAGGGCTCCAGCGGGCCGGGCGGGGTGACCGGTCGGCCGGCGAGGTCGTCGCCGGTCACCGGGTGGCACCGCCGGGTCCGCCGGTGGCGTGGGGCCTGATCGTCTGCTCGCTCACGATCCGAGCGTAGGCGATCCGGGCAGCGGCACCACCTCGCGCAGGAAGCCGCGTGCGTCGAGGAAGTCGCCGAGTGACGCCCGGTGCTCCGGGCAGGCCAGCCACGTCTTGCGCCGCTCCGGCGGGTGCAGGCGGGGGTTCTGCCAACGCAACTGGAACCGCGCGGGGGCACGACACCCCCGCGCCGAGCAGATCGGCGCTTCGTCGGGGCTGGGAGTGGTCACCGGGGCGAGTCTAGGCCGCACGCCGGAAGTTATAGCGCCGGGCGGCCACGGGGGGAGCCGCCCGGCGACGGGGTGAATCGTACACGCGCCGGACCCCCAGTTGTCCACCCGTGTTCAGCGTTTTCCGGGGACCGGCCGGGACGCGCCGGAAAATCGTGCCTCTCCCACCGTCGGCTCTCAGCAAGGCATGACAGTCTTGACACGCACCACGACGCGACGACGACCCAGCTGTGGAGGACCGGTGGCCCAGCCGACCACGCCCGACGTGCCGAACCCGACCGAGGCGCCACCGGACGCGCCGCCGCCGGCGACCACCACCCCGGCGCAGGACGCCACGTTGCTGGAGCGGGCGCTGTTCGAGATCAAGCGGGTGATCGTCGGTCAGGACCGGATGGTCGAGCGGATGTTCGTCGCGCTGCTGGCCCGGGGGCACTGCCTGCTGGAAGGCGTGCCCGGCGTCGCCAAGACGCTCGCCGTCGAGACGCTGGCGCGGGTCGTCGGCGGCTCCTTCGCCCGGGTGCAGTTCACCCCGGACCTGGTGCCGGCGGACATCATGGGCACCCGGATCTACCGGCAGTCAAGCGAGAAGTTCGACGTCGAGCTGGGCCCGGTGTTCGTCAACTTCCTGCTCGCCGACGAGATCAACCGCGCGCCCGCCAAGGTGCAGTCGGCGCTGCTCGAGGTGATGAGCGAGCGGCAGGTCTCCATCGGCGGGGAGACGCACCGGGTGCCGGACCCGTTCCTGGTGATGGCCACCCAGAACCCGATCGAGCAGGAGGGTGTCTATCCGCTGCCCGAGGCGCAGCGGGACCGGTTCCTGATGAAGATCGTGGTGGGCTACCCGACCGACGCCGAGGAACGCGAGATCGTCTACCGGATGGGCGTGGCGCCGCCCGAGCCGGCGCCGGTGTTCGACACCCCCGACCTGATCGCCCTCCAGCGCAAGGCCGACCAGGTCTTCGTGCACAACGCGCTCGTCGACTACGCGGTCCGGCTGGTGCTCGCCACCCGCGCCCCGGCCGAGCACGGCATGCCCGACGTCGCCCAGCTCATCCAGTACGGCGCCAGCCCGCGCGCCTCGCTCGGCCTGGTCCGGGCCACCCGAGCGCTGGCGCTGCTGCGCGGCCGCGACTACGCGCTGCCGCAGGACGTGCAGGACATCGCGCCGGACATCCTGCGGCACCGGCTGGTGCTCAGCTATGACGCGCTCGCCGACGACGTGCCGGCCGACCACATCGTGCACCGGGTGATGTCGACAATCCCGCTGCCCGCCGTCGCGCCCCGCCAACAGGCCACGCCACCGCCGCCGGCGGTCGGAGGACACGGGTGGCCCGGGCAGCGGCCGTGACCCCGCCCACCCGCCTGCCGGCGACCGGCGACCGCTCCGGCGCGGTGCTGGCCCGGCTGCAGCTCATGGTCACCCGGAAGCTGGACGGGCTGTTGCAGGGCGACTACGCCGGCCTGCTGCCCGGCCCGGGCAGCGAGGCGGGGGAGTCCCGGGAATACCGCCCCGGCGACGACGTGCGCCGGATGGACTGGCCGGTGACCGCCCGCACCACCATGCCGCACGTACGGCGTACGGTGGCCGACCGCGAGTTGGAGACGTGGCTGGCGGTCGACCTGTCGGCCAGCCTGGACTTCGGCACCGGGCGCTGGCTCAAGCGCGACGTGGCGGTCGCCGCCGTGGCCGCGCTGGCCCACCTCACCGTGCGGGGCGGCAACCGGATCGGCGCGGTGGTCGGCACCGGGGCGCCGACGCCGCCCGGCCGGTGGCGGGGCGGCTCCCCGCCCGCAGGGCCGGGCTCGCTGCACCGGCTGCCCGCGCGGGCCGGCCGGAAGGAGGCGCAGGGCCTGCTGCGGGCGGTCGCGGGCACCGACATCCAGCCCGGCCGCAGCGACCTGGGCGCGCTCGTCGACATGCTCAACCGGCCGCCGCGCCGACGTGGCGTCGCGGTGGTCATCTCCGACTTCCTGTCGCCGCCTGCGCAGTGGGGCCGGCCGCTGCGGAAGCTGCGGGTCCGCCACGACGTGCTGGCCGTCGAGGTGGTCGACCCGCGTGAACTGGAACTGCCCGACGTGGGCGTGCTGCCGGTGGTCGACCCGGAGACCGGCGAGCTGCACGAGGTGCAGACCGCCGATCCCGGGCTCCGCCGCCGGTACGCCGAGGCGGCGGCCGCCCAACGCCAGGCGATCGCCGCCGAGCTGCGCACCGCAGGCGCGGCCCACCTGCGCCTGCGTACCGACCGAGACTGGCTGCTGGACATGGTGCGTTTCGTGGCCGCGCAGCGGCACGCCCGTACCCGAGGGACGACCCGATGATCCGTTTTCTGCAACCGTGGTGGCTGCTGGCCGTGCTGCCGGTGCTCGCCCTCGCCGCCGCGTACGTCTGGCGGCAACTGCACCGCCGGCAGTACGCCCTGCGCTTCACCAACGTCGACCTGCTGCGTACGGTCGCGCCCAAGGGCCTCGGCTGGCGTCGGCACGCGGCGGCGACCGCGTTCCTGCTCTGCCTGCTGGTGCTGGCCACCGGGCTGGCCCGGCCGGCGATCGACACCCGCGAGCCGCTGGAACGGGCCACCGTGATGCTCGCCATCGACGTGTCGCTGTCCATGCAGGCCGACGACGTGGCGCCGAACCGGTTGGAGGCGGCGCAGGAGGCCGCCAAGCAGTTCGTCGGCGAGCTGCCGGAGAGCTACAACCTGGGGCTCGTTTCGTTCGCCAAGTCGGCGAACGTGCTGGTGGCGCCGACCAAGGACCGGGGCGCGGTGACCGCCGCCATCGACGGGCTGGTGCTGGCCGAGGCGACCGCCACCGGCGAGGCGGTGTTCACCTGCCTGGAGGCGATCCGGTCGGTGCCTGCGGACGGCGCCGCCGGCATCCCGCCGGCCCGCATCGTGCTGCTCTCCGACGGCTACCGCACGTCGGGCCGCTCGGTGGAGGAGGCCGCCGCGGCGGCGCAGGCGGCGAACGTGCCGGTCTCCACCATCGCGTTCGGCACCGACTCGGGCCAGGTGGACATCGGGGGCCAGCTCCAGCGGGTGCCGGTGGACCGCACCGCGTTGTCGCAGCTCGCGGAGACCACCCAGGGCTTCTTCTACGAGGCCGCCTCGGTGAGCGAGCTGAAGCAGGTCTACCAGGACATGGGCAGCTCGATCGGCTACCGCACGGAGCCGCGTGAGATCACCCAGTGGTACGCGGGGATCGCGCTGCTCCTGGCGCTCTGCGCCGGCGGCCTGAGCCTGCTCTGGACGTCGCGGCTGGTCTGAGCCGGACCGGGCCGGCGGGAGTCAGTGACCCCCGCCGGCCAGGACGAAGAGGACCGCCACCCAGACGGCGGCGAGGGTGAAGCCAAGCGGTGCGGCGTAACGGCTCATGGTTGTGCTCCGTGGCGAGGCGTCGGCCCGGTGACGTGGGCCGCGAGGGGGACCAGGAAAGACGCACACGAAGTCGTGACCGGGTGCTCCGCCGCGCGGCAGGGCCACCCCCGGCGATGCCGGCCGGGGAGTGGATGCGGTGCGGAGGGCGGGAAGCGGGTCAGCCGCGTCGACCGAGCCGTGGCTCAGCGGGGCTGACGGTGGGCCCGGCCACGACTGGGAGGATCGCTATCTCGCACAGCGATCACCTCCTGCGGTCGGCGGGGCCCGGAACGCGGGCGCAGACCGGCCCGCAGACAGTGATCAGCGTACACCGGCAGTGCGCGGACCGCGCGGCCGGGCCGGGTGTCCGGCGCGGGGCCGGCGGCCGGACCGGTCCGGGCGGTGGCGTGCGTGGTCGGTGCCCGGCGGTGAGCTGGGCGGGTTAGCGCTTACCTGCCGGTAACCCCTAGGCTCCGACCGACCGGGAGATCAGTTGAGCAGAGGGGGACCCGTGGCCCGTACCGTGCTGGTGACCGGCGGAAACCGGGGAATCGGGCTGGCCATCGCGCAGGCCTTCGCCAAGCAGGGCGACCGGGTGGCGGTGACGCACCGCAGCGGCGAGGCCCCCGAGGGGCTGTTCGGGGTGCGCTGCGACGTGACCGACGCCGAGTCGGTGGACGCCGCGTTCGCCGCCGTCGAGGCCGAGCTGGGCCCGGTCGAGGTGCTTGTCGCCAACGCCGGCATCACCGACGACACGCTGATCATGCGGATGTCCGACGAGCAGTTCACCCGGGTGGTCGACACCAACCTGGCCGGTTCGTTCCGGGTGGCCAAGCGCGCCTCGACCAAGATGCTCCGGGCGAAGTGGGGCCGGATGATCTTCATCTCCTCGGTGGTCGGCCTCTACGGCGGCCCGGGTCAGGTCAACTACGCCGCGAGCAAGGCCGGCCTGGTCGGCGTGGCCCGCTCGATCACCCGCGAGCTGGGCGGTCGCAACATCACCGCGAACGTGGTGGCGCCCGGGTTCATCGACACCGACATGACGGCGGCGCTGCCCGAGGAGCGCCGCACCGAATACCGCAAGGCCATCCCGGCCGGCCGGTTCGCCGAGCCGGAGGAGGTGGCCGGCGTGGTCACCTGGCTCGCCTCGGACGCGGCCGGCTACATCTCCGGCGCCGTCATCCCGGTCGACGGCGGCCTCGGCATGGGTCACTGAGAGAGCACGGAGGAACTGCGCAATGTCCGGACTCCTGGCCGGTAAGCGGCTGCTGGTCACCGGTGTCATCACCGAGGCCTCCATCGCGTTCTCCGTGGCGAAACTCGCCCAGGAGAACGGCGCCCAGGTCGTGCTCACCGGCTACGGCCGCCTCTCCCTGGTGGAGCGGATCGCCAAGCGGCTGCCCGAGCCGGCGCCGGTGATCGAGGTGGACGTCACCAACGACGAGCACCTGGCCGGCCTGGCCGACCGGGTACGCGAGCACGTCGACGGCCTGGACGGGGTGGTGCACTCGATCGGCTTCGCCCCGCAGAGCTGCCTCGGCGGCGGCTTCCTGGACGCGCCGTGGGCGGACGTGGCCACCGCGCTGCAGGTCTCCACGTTCTCCTACAAGTCGCTCGCCATGGCGGCGCTGCCGCTGATGTCCTCCGGCGGCGCCGTGGTGGGCCTCACCTTCGACGCGACCAAGGCGTGGCCGGTCTACGACTGGATGGGCGTGGCCAAGGCCGGGCTGGAGTCCGCCTCCCGCTACCTGGCGCTGCACCTGGGCAAGCAGGGCATCCGCAGCAACCTGGTCGCGGCCGGTCCGCTGCGCACCATCGCGGCCAAGTCGATCCCCGGCTTCGACCAGTTCGAGGAGGCATGGACCGAGCGGGCGCCGCTGGGCTGGAACCTCACCGACTCCGAGCCGGCCGCGCGGGCCTGCCTGGCGCTGCTGTCCGACTGGTTCCCGGCCACCACCGGCGAGATCGTCCACGTCGACGGCGGCTACCACGCCCTCGGCGCCTGAGGTGTTAGGAGGGGCCCCTTCTTATGCAGAATGCGTTAAGAAGGGGCCCCTCCTTTCATCTGGCGGCGGGGCGTTACCGCCGTGAGCCGGGGGCGTCGCACGAACGTCACGGCGGGCGGGGAAGAATAGGGCCATGGCGTACGACGCGTTGGTGCTGGTCTCCTTCGGTGGCCCGGAGCGGCCCGAGGACGTTCTTCCCTTCCTGCAGAACGTGACCCGGGGGCGTGGGGTGCCGCCGGAGCGGCTGGCCGAGGTCGCCGAGCACTACCTGCACTTCGGCGGCGTGTCCCCGATCAACGAGCAGTGCCGCGACCTGCTGGCGGCGATCCGGGCCGACTTCGCCGCCAACGGCGTCGACCTGCCGGTCTACTGGGGCAACCGCAACTGGGACCCGATGCTCGCCGACACCGTGGCGCAGATGCGCGACGACGGGATCACCCGGGCGCTCGCGTTCGTCACCAGCGCCTACGGCGGCTACTCGTCCTGCCGGCAATACCAGGAGGACATCGCCACGGCCCGGGCCGCGGTCGGCCCGGACGCCCCGGTGATCGAGAAGCTGCGCCAGTTCTGGGACCACCCCGGTTTCGTCGAGCCGCACGCCGACGCGGTGCGTGCCGCGCTGGCCCAGCTCGACCCGGCGAAGCGGGACAGCACCCGGCTGGTGTTCACCGCCCACTCGATCCCGGTCTCCGCCGCCGCCACCGCCGGCCCGCACGGCGGTCGCTACACCGCGCAGCTCGAGGAGACCGCCCGCCTGGTGCACGCCGCGGCCGCGCCCGACCTGCCGTACGAGCTGGTCTGGCAGAGCCGGTCCGGCCCGCCGCAGGTGCCGTGGCTGGAGCCGGACGTCAACGACCACCTGACCGCCCTCGCCGAGCAGGGGGTCACCGGCGTGGTGGTCAGCCCGATCGGCTTCGTCTCCGACCACCTGGAGGTGGTCTGGGACCTCGACACCGAGGCCCTGGAGACGGCGAAGCAGCTCGGCCTGGACTTCGTCCGCGCCGGCACCCCGGGCACCGATCCGCGCTTCGTGGCCATGGTCCGGGAGCTGGTGCGGGAGCGCACCGCGGCGGACGGGGAGCGCCGCCGCCTCGGCGAGCTGCCGGCGTGGGACACCTGCCCGGCGCTGTGCTGCGTACCCTCGGCCCGCCGGCCCTGAGCCCGACCGACCACCGACACCCTGGGGACGACACGATGCATGACCGCAAGCCGGTGCAGAGCTGGCTCACCGACATGGACGGCGTGCTGGTGCACGAGGGCCAGCCGGTGCCCGGCGCCCCCGAGTTCGTCAAGAAGCTGCGCGCCTCCGGCAAGCCGTTCCTGGTGCTGACCAACAACTCCATCTACACGCCGCGCGACCTGCAGGCCCGCCTGGCCCGGATGGGGCTGGACGTGCCGGAGGAGGCGATCTGGTCGTCCGCGCTGGCCACCGCCCAGTTCCTGGCCGACCAGCGGCCGGGCGGGACCGCGTACGTCATCGGTGAGGCCGGCCTGACCACGGCCCTGCACGCGGTGGGATACGTGCTCAGCGACTTCGCCCCGGACTACGTGGTGCTCGGGGAGACCCGCACCTACAGCTTCGAGGCGATCACCAAGGCGATCCGGCTGATCGACGACGGGGCCCGGTTCATCTGCACCAACCCGGACGCCACCGGCCCCTCGGTCGAGGGCGCGCTGCCGGCGGCCGGCTCGGTGGCCGCGATGATCTCCAAGGCGACCGGGGTGGAGCCCTACTTCGTCGGCAAGCCCAACCCGATGATGATGCGTTCCGCGTTGAACACCATCGACGCCCACTCGGAGTCCACCGCGATGATCGGCGACCGGATGGACACCGACATCCTGTGCGGGCTGGAGGCCGGGCTGGAGACGATCCTGGTGCTCACCGGCATCAGCAGTCGGTCCGAGGCCGAGCGCTACCCGTACCGTCCGTCCCGGATCGTCGACTCGGTGGCCGACCTGATCGACGAGGTCTGAGCCGGTCGGTCTACAGCCGCAGCGGGGCGTTGCAGGCGGCCACCAGGGCCTGCCGGCAGGCGGTGGTCAGCGGTCGCAACGCCGCGTCGCGCTGCTGCGCCTCGTGGGTGTTCACCGCGCCGCCCGGCGCGCTCTCCCCGGCCAGGGCGAGCACCCGGTCCAGCACGGCCGCCCGGGCGAACAGCCGGCGCGACCGCGGGTCGAAGCCGGGCGGCAGGTCGGTGCCGCCGTCGGGGCGGCGCAGCGCGGCGAGCGCGCCGGCCAGCTCCGGTCGCCACTGGGCCACGTCCAGCCGGGTCAGCGCCGCGGTCGTCTCGGCGAGCGCGGCGGCCAGTTCGGCCTCGGCCTCCGCCGCGCCGGGCGTGATCAGCGACGCCTTCGGCGCGTCCGGCGGCAGCGGGTGCACCCGCCACAGCACGGTTTCCCAGGTCGTCCCGGAGCCGGAGGTGTGCGTGCGGACCTCGGGCACCAGCCCGAGCCCGCTGGCCACCACCGCCTCGCCGGCGAGCAGCGCGGCGCCGGCGAACGCGCCGGGGCCGGGTAGCCCGCGCGGGTCGCCGGGCGCGGGCAGCACCAGGCGGATCTCGTCCGGGGAGTGCTTGGCCAGGCTGGGCAGCGCCTCCCGCAGGGACACGTCGGTCCAGGTGCCGGGGGCGTCGGCGACGAGGTGCTCCTCGTCGCCGGCGATGGCGTCGGCGACCTCGTCGAACGGCACGAGCCCGGCGCGCCAGGCGCGCACCCAGGCGACGAACCGGCTCGACCGGCGCGGGGCCAGCGTGGCCGCGCCCGTTGCGGGGGAGGACATGCGGAAAGGGTACGTGGTGGCCGCCGCCGCTGTCTCGGCTGCCGCACCGGTGGCGTGGCCTGCCCCGAACTACCCCCTTCGCACCGGTTCGTGCCGGAGGGTGGGGAGCCACCCGGCGCGTCGGCGGGCGACACGCCGGCCGCTGTGGTTAGCGTGATCGGCATGGCAGGGCGATACGACGGGGACGTGCTGGCGGGCGACTGGCGACGGCGGAAGGTGACCCCCGAGGTCGACGCCGAGCCCGACCTGGTGGTCGAGGACGCCGACTCCGGGTTCTGCGGCGCGGTGGTCGGGTTCGACTCCGGCGCGGTGGTGCTGGAGGACCGGCACGGGCGCCGGCGCAACTTCCCGCTGCTGCCCGCCGCGTTCCTGCTCGACGGCAGCCCGGTCACGCTGCGCCGCCCGGCCCGCGCCCCGGTTCCCGCCGCCCGGCGGCGCACCGCCTCCGGCTCGATCGCGGTGGACGACGTACGGGCGCAGGTGGCGAAGGCCAGCCGGATCTGGGTGGAGGGCGTGCACGACGCCGCGCTCGTCGAGCGGATCTGGGGCGACGACCTGCGGATCGAGGGCGTGGTGGTGGAGCCGCTCGACGGCATCGACGAACTGGCCGCCGAGGTGCGCGCGTTCGCCCCCGGCCCACAGCGGCGGCTCGGCGTGCTCGTCGACCACCTCGTCCCCGGCTCCAAGGAGAGCCGGATCGTGGCCCGGGTGACCTCGCCGCACGTGCTGGTCACCGGGCACCCCTATGTGGACGTGTGGCAGGCGGTACGCCCGGCGGCGCTGGGCATCGCGGCCTGGCCGGTGGTGCCGCCCGGGCGACCCTGGAAGGAGGGCGTCTGCGCGGCGCTCGGGGTCGCCGAGCCGGCGGACATGTGGCGGCACATCCTGTCCCGGGTGGACAGTTTCGCCGACGTGGAGACGCCGTTGATCAACGCGATGGAGCGGTTGATCGATTTCGTCACCTCGCCTTAGTGGTCGCGGTCGAGGGCCGGGGGCGACCGCGCCCCGGGCCGGGCGGGGCGGGGTTTTCCCGGGGGCGGGGGCGGGCGCCCCCGGCCCCGGGGGGGGGCGGGGGCGCGGCGCGGGGGC
>NZ_JBITEP010000054.1:0-16829 GCF_044455315.1 Micromonospora sp. NPDC051300
CCGCGATGGTGCTGTACGTCGAGTCGTTCAGCCGGCTCGCCGCGATCGCGGTGCCGAAGTACCGACCGGACTGCGCCGCCGCCGCGCCCAGGGTGCTCGCGGCGGCGTTCGCCGACGGCATCATCACCGCCACCGCGGCGACGGTCACGGCGCTGACCGCGCCGGCGAGCAGCGCTCGGACGGCGGGCGACCGCCGATACCGACTCCCACCGCGCGGGACGGATGGGCTTGTTGCCATCTTGGCCTCCTTGCTGGCCAACACCCGAGCCGTCTGGGCGAGGACGACTGGACGTCGTGGTTGGAATATCTAGCTGTGTCGATGCTTACACCGAGCCTCGGCCCGAACAAAGCGTTTCGGAAAAGTTTCGGAAATGTTTTGGGCCCGGGAGGGCGTGGCGGAGCCGGCCGCCGCACCCGGGCGACCGGCCACGCCACGCCGACGATCGGCGGTCAGGAGACGGTGCAGGCGGCCCCGTTCAGGGTGAAGCCGGTCGGCCTCGGGTTCGCGCCGGTGTGGGTGCCGTTGAAGCCGAAGCTCGTCGACGCCCCGGCCGCCAACGAGCCGTTGTAGGACAGGTTCGAGGCGGTCACCGTCGTGCCGGTCTGGGTGACGTTCGCCGACCAGGCCTGCCCGACCTTCTGCCCGGTGTTGCCGAACGTGAAGACGAGCGTCCAGCCGTTGAGCGCCGTGGTGCCGGTGTTGGTGACGGTAACGTTCGCGGTGAACCCGGTGTCCCAACTGTTCGTCGTCCAGGTCACCGCGCAGCCGCCGCCGGCCGGGGCGGTCGTGGTGGTGACCGTGACGCCGGGCGAGGCCGGCGACACGTTGCCGGCCGCGTCCACCGCGACCACGGTGAAGGTGTACGTGGTGGCGGCGGTCAGCCCGGTCACCGCGAGCGTGGTGCCGGCGGTGGAGCCGACCAGCACCGTCCCACCCCGGTAGACCCGGTACCCGGTGACCCCGACGGCGTCGGTGGCCGGGCCCCAGGTCAGCGTCAGGCCGGTGGCGCCGACCGCGGAGGCGGTGGGCGTGCCGGGCGCGGTCGGCGGAGTGGTGTCCGGCGCCGGGGCCGCGGGCGTGGTGACGGTCAGCGCCGCCGACGCCGTCGACCGGTTGCCGGCGCCGTCGAGCGCGCGCACGGTGAACTGGTACGTCCGCTCGGGCGCCAGCCCGGTGACGGCGAGGGTGGCGCCGCTGGCCGCGGCGACCACCGGGTCGGTTCCGGTCGAGGTCCGGGTCACCTCGTAGCCGGCCAGGCCGCTGCCGCCGGTGTCGGTGGAGGCGGGCCAGGTCAGGGTCAGGCCGGTGGCCGTCACGCCGGACGCGACAGGGGTGCCGGGAGCGGTCGGCGCGGTGGTGTCCGGGGTGGCCGGTCCGGGCTCGTCGCCCCAGACCCGCACGCCGCCGGAGTAGAGCGGCACCTTGCGGTTCGGCCCGGCGGTCGCCTGGTAGGAGGGGTCGTTCGTCGGGTCCCAGGTGCCGCCCTCCGTCACGCCGATCTTGAACTGCACCTCCATCCGGTGCTGCGACTGCCCGGCCGGCGCGATCGTGTAACCGGTGCAGTCGACCTCGACGTACCAGATGTCGCCGCTGAACTGCTTGGCGGCGGACGGCGACGGGCAGCCCTGGGTGTAGCCGGGCGTGACGGTCACCGGGCCGGTGCCGTCCGGCCGGAAGTAGTACCGGAACTTACCGGTGGTCAGCGCCCGGGCCGGGAAGGCCGACTTGTTGTAGATGATCGCCTTGAGCCCGGTGGCCCGCGGCTCGGCCTGCATCACCGTGGTCTCCACGGTCAGCTCGTCCAGGTCCGGCGTCTCGGCGGTCGGGAAGCCGGCGCGCGGGCTGCCGCCGTACTCGTTGGTCAGCCGGGCCAGCGCGGAGGTGAAGCCGGCGTTGTAGTCGGTGGCCACCTCGTTCATCACGTAGTCCGACCGGCTGTCGGTGTAGGCGTCGTTGGCCGACGACGGGCCGCCGACGAGCGCGCCGTAGAGCACGTGCCGGGTCTCGACCGGCACGGTCTGGCTGTCCCACCAGGAGCCGTGCGCGGTGCGGTGGTGCGGGTTCTTCGGCGCGTTGTTGCCGAACCCGATCATGTAGCTGGAGTTGCGCGGGTTGTCGCCGAGCGCGTAGTTGACCTGCCGGACCGCGAAGTCGTGGTAGCGGGCCTTACGGGTCGCGTCGGCGGTCTTGTCGCTGTAGACCAGCGCGGCGAACGAGGTGTTCGCCGCGTAGCGCAGCGCGCCCCAGGAGTCGAGCACCGCCATCCCGCCGGGCGAGTACGGCACCCGCTGCCCGTTCACGCCCACGGTCCAGTAGTCCAGCCACCGGTTGGCGTCGTCCACGTACTTCTGCTTGCCGGTCAGGTTGGCCAGCAGCACGTACGCGCCGAACTGCTTGTTGTCCCAGGCGAGCGTCCACTTGTAGGAGCGGGTGGTGGACTGCGGCTCGGTGCCGAGCTTGTCGTACTCGCTCTCCGCCTTGGCCAGGTAGGTCGCGTCACCGGTGGCCCGGTAGAGCCAGATCGCGCCCCAGACCAGCTCGTCCTGGTAGCCGCTCCACGACTTGTAGAACGAGGCCGCGTCGGTGATGCACTCGCTGTAGGCCTTCCGCACCGTGTCGGCGAACGTGTAGAGCTGCTTGGCGTGGCCGAGCAGCTTGTCCGCGTAGGCGGCGTCGGTCGGCCGGAACACCATCGACGACGCGGCCATCGCGGCCGCCGTCTCGCCGGCCAGGTCCGCGCCGCCACAGCTCGCATCGATCTTGTACGCGGGTCGTGCCATCGGCAGCACCTCGGCCGGCCCCCACCACTTGTGGTCGTCGTCGCCCTTGCCGACCTGTCCGTAGAGGACGTTCGGCGCCGGGTGCGCCTTGACGAAGTAGTCGTTGACGAAGCGCAGGTTGTCGAGCAGGTAGCTGAGCTGGCCGGAGGCGACGTAGCCGTCGCGGTACTCGACCGCGCCCCAGGCCAGCATGGTGGTGCTGAACGCCATCGGGAAGCCGAACTTCACGTGGTCGCCGGCGTCGTACCAGCCGCCGGTGAGGTCGACGCCGACGTCAGCGCCGTCGGTGAGCGCGGAGTCGCCGCGCCAGGAGACCCGGTTCCAGGCGGGCTTGCGGCCGGACTGCTGCGCCTCGTAGAAGAACAGCGACTTCTGCAACGCCTCGGCGTAGTTGAACGCGGGCGCGGCCTGCGCCCCGGCCGGGGCGGCGGCCGGCGCGGCGGCGGCCGGCGCGGCGGCGGCCGGCGCGGCGGCGGCCGGCGCGGCGGCGGCCGGGAGCGGCACGGCGGTGGCCAGCGCGGCCACCAGCGCGGCGCCGGCGGCGAGCAGCCGGCGGGACGGGCGACCGCGCGGCGGCGGGATCGGTCGGGGCATGGCGAGCTCCTGTGGAGGATGGGCTGCCGCACGGCGGCGCGATCGGCGTCGGACGGTGCCGGTCGGGCCGCCGTGCGGCGGTGGTGGTGGGGTGGACCGCGGGGGCGCGGGAGCGCTCCCATGGATGGTTGACAATGTAATCTCGCGCCCGCCCGTTGGGAAGACGACCGCCGCACCACGCCGCGCGATACTCGCCGGTAACTTAGATCACATCTATGCACTGTTGCCCGCCGCGCGACCGGCACGGGACAGTCGCCACATCCAGCGGCGTCATCGACGCCGCCGCTCCCCGGACAACCCTGAGGAGATCGCGATGGCTCTCAGACTCGCCGACGGCACCTTTTGGTCCGACACCCTGAACCGGGCGGTGACCGCCGCCCCGGAGGCCATCACCACCGCCGACGACGGCACCGCCACGCTGCACAACCTCGTCGAGGGGCAGTGGCGGGCGACCGGCACGCCCACCGCGGTCCGCACCCCTGTCGACAACACCGTCCTGGTGAACCTGGCCCGGCTCGACGCCGACGCGGCACGCGCCGCGGTCGCCCACGCCGCGTCCGCGCACCGCGACTGGGCCCGCACCCCGCTCGCCGACCGGACCGCCCGCGTCGTCGAGGCGCTCGACGCGCTCACCGCCCACCGCGACCTGCTCGCCCTGCTGCTGGTCTGGGAGATCGGCAAGCCGTGGCGGCTCGCCTGCGCCGACGTGGACCGGGCGCTCGACGGCGTGCGCTGGTATGTCGGGGAGATCGAGCGGATGCTCGGCGGTGGCCGCGAGCCGCTGCCCGGCCCGGTCAGCAACATCGCCTCCTGGAACTACCCGATGAGCGTGCTGGTGCACGCCGAACTGGTGCAGTTGCTGGCCGGCAACGCGGTCATCGCCAAGACCCCGTCGCAGGGCGGCGCGGTCTGCCTCACCGTCGCGCACGCGCTGATGCGCCGCGCCGGGCTGCCCGCCACGCTGCTCTCCGGCAGCGGCGAGGAGCTGTCCGAGGTGCTGGTCCGCGCGCCGGAGATCGGCGCGGTGGCGTTCGTCGGCGGGCGCTCCAACGGCGGCAAGGTCGCCGCCGCGCTGCTCGACTCCGACAAGCGGCACTTCATCGAGCAGGAAGGGCTCAACGCCTGGGGCGTCTGGGACTTCTCCCAGTGGGACACGCTCGCCGCGCACCTGCGCAAGGGCTTCGAGTACGGCAAGCAGCGCTGCACCGCGTACCCCCGGTTCGTGGTGCAGCGGGACCTGGTCGACGAGTTCCTCGACATGTACCTGCCGGTCGTCCGCTCGATCCGGTTCGGCCACCCGCTCGCGGTCGGCGACGACTGGGCCGCCGGCGACCCGCTGCCCGAGCTGGACTTCGGCCCGCTCATCAGCGCCGCCAAGGCCGACGAGCTGCGGCGCAAGGTGGACGAGGCGGTCCGTGGCGGCGCCGTGCCGCTGCACCGGGGCAAGCTCGACGGGGCGCCGTTCCTGGACGGGCAGGACACCTCCGCGTACGTCGCCCCGGCCGTGCTGCTCGCCCCGCCCGGCCGGTCCCGCCTGATGCACGCCGAACCGTTCGGCCCGGTGGACACCATCGTCGTGGTGGACACCACCGACGAGCTGCTGGCCGCGATGAACGCCTCCAACGGCGCGCTCGTCGCGTCGCTGGCCTGTGACGACGAGGAGCTGGCCGGCAAGCTGGCGGTGGACCTCCAGGCGTTCAAGGTGGGCATCAACAAGCCCCGCTCCCGGGGCGACCGGGACGAGCCGTTCGGCGGCCGGGGCGCCTCCTGGAAGGGCGCCTTCGTCGGCGGGGACCTGCTGGTGCAGGCCGTCACCGTCGGCGGCGACGACCGGCTCTACGGCAACTTCCCCGACCACAGCAGCTACCCAAGCACCTGATCGGTGTAAGGAGGGGCCCCCTGTTAACGCCTCGCGTAGAAGAGGGGCCCCTTCTTAACACGCGGCATGGTTCAGCAGCCGGGGTTGGCGGCGACGCACATCCGCTCGGCCGCCGGGGCGCGTCGGTCGGGCGGGTCAGCCGCGAGGCTCGGCCCAGGCGGTGAAGCGGTCCTCGAGGTCCGCCGGACGCCGGCCGCCGTCCAGCTCGGTCAGTTCCCCGGCCGCCGTCTCGTGCAGGATCAGGAGGTACGCCCTCAGCTCGGCCTTCCGCTCGCGGTAGCGCGCGAGGAGGGTCAGCTTCGCGGTCGAGCACGGCCAGGCCACCCCGCACGCGCGGCAGCGCCAGGTGGGCCGCGACGGGACGTGGTCGGCGGGGCCGGGGCGGCGGGCCATCACACGAGAGCGCCGACGCGCGGGCGGCGCTGCGACACCGGCGGCGGGGTCAGCACCCGCACCCCGCTCCGCCGCAGGAACACGGACCGGCGGGCGGTCGCGTTGCCGTCCGGGCCGAGCTGGTAGACGTCGGCCCACCACCAACCGTCGTACGTCGTCCAGTCCAGCACCCGGATCAGCCGGACCCTGATCGGGCGGGCGAACTGCGGCGACGCCTCCCGGGTCAGGTGCAGGACGTCGCCGGCACGCAGCGCGGGCGCCTCCGGCCGGCGGCGGCACGGAGCGGTCTTCGGCCGTCGCCCGGTCGCGGGACGGGCGTCGTCGGGAATCGGCTTCTCCTCGGGCACGGACACGCCCTCCTCTCGCGTGGAAATGGGAGGGGAACCGCCCCGCGCTGGTGCCTGCCTGACGAGGCGGTCCCCTGACCGACACGGCCGCCGGGTCTCGGGTGGTCCCTGCCGGCCGCGCCGTCTGTCCCCCCACCCTGGACGAACGCCCCTTACGCTCGGAACAGTGATTGCCTGATTGCGGAGTGTGGGGGGCGGACGCGGGTTCCCCAAGAAGTGTGTGGAGCATTGTGGAAGGGCGTGGAAGTCGTGGGAATCTCGCCGTCCGAGTACCTTGTTCGCGAGCTACGGCGTCGGCGCACGGCCGCCGGGCTAACCCGAGCCCAACTTGGCGAGCGGGTCTTCTGCTCGGACTCTCAGGTGAGCGCGATCGAGACAGGAACGAAGCCGCCGACATTGCCGTTTCTTGCCGCCGTAGATAAGGCGCTGGCTACGGGTGGGTACTTCGCGACGCTCTGGGAAGAACTGGTCAAGGGCGATGCTGCGCCGGTATGGCTCCGCGAGTGGATCGAGATCGAACGCGAAGCGACGGCGTTTCGCTGGTACGAACACGCCTTCGTGCCCGGCCTCCTTCAGACCGAGGCGTACGCGCAGGCGACATTCCGCGCGGCGCAAGTGCCGCTGCCGGAACTTGACCAGCGCGTGGCGGCAAGGTTGGAGCGACAGGCAGTCCTCGACCGCGTGCCAGCCCCACGGCTCTTCGTGGTGCTGGACGAGATGGTCGTCCGCCGGGCCTGCGGTGGGCCTGATGTGATGGCCGAGCAGGTCGAGCACCTGATGACCTGCGCGGAGCAGCCCCATATTCAGTTGCGTATCGTGCCGCTGTCCGCTGGCATTTATTCCGGGCTGGCCGGAGCGTTCATCCTGGCTGACCTACCCGACGGATCACGTGCCGGCTACGTCGACAACCAGTTGGCAGCGCAGATCGCAGGGCAGCCGGACCCGGTTGCTAGCCTGGGATTGTCGTGGGACGTGGTCCGGGGCGAAGCCCTCCCGCTCGGGCAGACACTCGACATACTCAAGGAAGCGGCGAAGACATGGACCACATGACGGGTGCTCATTGGCGGAAGTCGTCCCGCTCGTCCACCAACGGCGGGGCCTGCGTGGAGGTTGCCGACAACCTTCCCGGCGTCGTCGGCGTGCGGGACTCGAAGGACCCGACCGGCCCGGCGCTCGCCTTCGAGCCGGCGTCATGGCGGGCGTTCGTCGCCCAGGTCGCCGCGCACGGCTGACCCCACCCGACCCCGGAGAGCGCCCCGGAACCGTGCGGCCCAGGGTGAACCTTTGCCGATCCGGGACTTGCAGCACCTCCGATTCACGCGAATCGATATTCTTCCGGCCCCACAAGTCCAGGATCGACGAAGCCCACAACTCAAGCCCGCCGCACTTCCAAGTCGAGCGGTTGATCATGAAGTTGACGGCGATGTCGATCTCCCTTGATGCCGCTAACTTCATGATCATCTCACCGTCCTGCCGCTCATCGCCCATCGGAGCCCTCGCCTTCCCGGCGTTGTAGCGTGCGGGACTCGAAGGAGCCGACGCCCGCCGTCGAACCGGCGTGCCGGCAGGCGTTCGTCGCCCAGGTCGCCGCGCGCGGCTGACCTGATCGGCCACAAGGGAGCCCGGACCCGTGCGGCCCGGGGCGCTCTCCCGTGTCGGGCGACCGGCATCCGGCGGGCGGGCGGGTGGCGGCGGACGAACCGTCGTCCACCTCCCGCCCGGGTACACAAACGGGGCCCCCGCACCGGAGGCCCCGTTCGTGTCACCGTCCCCCGCATCGGAGGTCGGTCAGGGTGGCGCCGGGAGGCGCCGGTTGCGACCCTCCGCCCGGTCCCGCGACGTGCCGCGCCGTTGCGGCTCGCCCCGGGGGCCCGGCCGGACGGCCGTGAGATCAGATCGGACCCGACCGCTGGCTCGGCAAGCCCTGACCGGCCGGCGCCGGCCCCGCGACGTGACCGGCCGGGGACGCCGGAACAGGCGCCAGCGGCACGGTCGCGGTCAGCAGGGCGCCGTCGCGCTCCACGGTCGCCGGCCGGTCCAGCCGGCGCAGCGTCCGCAGCATCGGCGTGTTCTCGGCCTGCACGTGCAGCAGCACCGCGGCGTAGCCGGCCCGGTCGGCGTGGCCGACCAGGCGGCGCAGCAGCGCCGAGCCGAGACCCCGACGCTGCCAGTCGTCGCGGACCAGCAGCGCCGCCTCGGCCTCGTCGCCCTCGCCGAGCAGGTTGGCCATCGCCACCACCGGCTCCGCCGCCCCGCCGGAGCCGGTGGTGACGAGCAGCGTCGTCCCCCGGGCCGGCTCCAGGAGCCGGCGCAGCCGGGCCGGCGACGGGTCCGCCGCCCCGCTCAGGTAACGCCGCTGCCGGCTCCGCGCCGAACAGCAGGCGTGCAGCTCGCGTACGGCCGGCACGTCGTCGGCGGTGGCCTGCCGCACGGACACCTCGGCGCCGTCCGGCAGCACCAGGGTCTCCCGGTCGACGTCCCGGCGCCCCAGTGTCGCCGCCAGTTCGACAAGTGCCTGCGCCCGGGCGTACTCGGCCGGGGTGAAGCTCGGCTCCCGGCGGCGCAGCTCGTAGGCGCCGCCCGCCGGATCGGCGAGCAGCATGGTGGTGCCGCCCACGCCACCCGGCTCGGCGGCGGACGTGGGCCGCCAGGTCACCGTGTCGGCGCCGAGCAGCGTCCGCAGCGTCGCGCCGGCCGCCTCCGGGTCGCGGACCAGCCGGGCGGCCAGCCCGAGCACCCGGGTCGGCTCGTCGGCCAGCCCGCGCGCCTCGCTGCGCGCCACCCAGCAGTCCCGGCCCCGGCCCCGCTCCACCGCCGCCCGCAGCTCGGCCTCGGTGACCTGCTCCGGGGCGTCGACCAGGAAGTCGTCGACCGCACCGACCTCGGTGGTGTGCACCTGCACGGTGAGGATGTTGACCCCGCGCAACGCGAGGCTCGCCGTGAGCACCGACAGGTAGCCCGGTCGGTCGTCCACGGTGGCCCGGATCCGCCACAGCGTCATGGTTGTCTCCCTTCCTCACCACCGACCATGCCGGTCGGCTGTTGCGCGCCCGTTGCCCCCCGGTGACGGGCCGCCGTCGGCTCAGGTGATCGTGGTCACCGGCGGCGCGCCCACCAGGTCGAGCCGGTCGCCGAGGATCACCGCGCTGGCGCGGACCAACTGGGCGAGCCGGTCCACCTCGGTGGAGTGGAACGCGGCGGCGGAGAGCGGCTCGCTGTGGTCGCGGGAGACCACCAGCACCAGGCCGGCCCGGCCGAACGGCGCCACCGCGTAGTGGTGCCCGTCCGGGCTGGTCATCGCACGGGCCCGCAGCGGCGTCACCTCGGGCAGCCGGGGCGGCGCCGGCGCCCGCCAGCTCGCGTGCCCCACGGTGGCCGAGCCGCATTCACCGCTGCGTGAGGCCCAGTCGAGCGGGACCATCGCGGCCACCGCCCAGTCGGCGGCGAGCAGCCCCGGCACCGCGTCGACGAGCGTGGCCACCCCGTCGGTCGGGTTCGCCGCCACCTGGGCGAGCAGTTCCGCGTCCTGGCCGGTGGTGGTCGGCGCGCCGATCGCCCGCCACACCCCGTCCACCCGGACGCCGGGGATCGCGGCCAGACCGGCGAGCAGTCGCTCCACCCGCGCCGCGCCGGGCCAGACCACGGTGAAGTCGTCCACCGCCCGGCCGCCGAGCCGCTCCAGCACCACCACCTGGACGATGTCGGCGCCGGAGACGCCGAGTGTCCGGGCCACCTGGCCGAGCGTGCCCGGTCGGTCCGGCAGGGTCACCCGAACTCTCAGCAACATGTCTGATCCCCTCCGCTCGGCGGGCCGGCGACGGCCGGCAGGCTGGGGCCCAGCCTGCCGGCTGACCATTTCGTCCCCGTTGCCGCGCCATGTCCCGCCGGGAAAATCCGACCTTGACAACAAAGCTGAGCTGCCATCAACTATCCGGATGACCGATCCGGCCGTCGACGCCGCCCGGCCCCCGACCGGTCCGGCCCCCCGCGGGCTCGACCTCGACCGGCTCGCCGCTCACCTGGCGACGCACCGGCCGGAGCTGGCCGGGCCGCTGTCCGCGCGGCTGATCGCCGGCGGCAAGTCCAACCTGACCTACCTGCTGCGCGCCGGCGACCGCGAGGTGGTGCTGCGCCGGCCCCCGCTCGGGCACGTGCTGGCCACCGCGCACGACATGGCCCGGGAACACCGGGTGATCTCGGCGCTGGCCCCGACCGGCGTGCCGGTCCCGGAGGCGCTGCTGCTCTGCGCCGACGACAGCGTGATCGGCGCGCCGTTCTACCTGATGGCCAAGGTCGACGGCGAGGTCTACCGACGGCGGGCGCAGACCGACGCGCTCACCGCCGAGCAGCGGCGCGACCTCGCCCTGGCGATGATGGACACGCTCGCCACGCTGCACCGGGTGGAGCCCGCCGAGGTCGGGCTCGCCGACTTCGGTCGCCCGGACGGCTACCTGGCCCGGCAGGTCCGCCGCTGGGCCGGCCAGCTCGACCGCTCCCGCAGCCGCCCGCTGCCCGGCGTCGACGAGCTGCGCGACGCGCTCGCCGGCAGCGTGCCGGAGGGGGCGAACGCGGGCCGGATCGTGCACGGCGACTACCGGCTCGACAACCTGCTCGCCGCCGTCGACCCGGTGGCGGTGCGGGCCGTGCTCGACTGGGAGATGGCCACGCTCGGCGACCCGCTCGCCGACCTCGGCCTGCTGCTCACCTACTGGGACGTGCTGGGCGACAGCGAGCACGCCGAGGGCAACCCGGTGGCCGACGGCATCGGCCCCCGCGCCGGCTTCCCCACCGGGGCCGAGCTGATCGACCGCTACGCCGGGCGCAGCGACGTGGACGTCGGCCCGCTGCACTGGCACGTGGCGCTCGGCTGCTTCAAGCTGGCGGTGATCTGCGAGGGCATCCACTACCGCCACACCCTCGGGCAGACGTTGGGCGAGGGCTTCGACCGGATCGGCGAGATGGTGGCGCCGCTTGTCGCGCACGGTCTGCACGCGGTGAGGGAGAGATAGATGGAGTTCGCGTACGACGACCGGACGGTCGAGCTGCGGCAGCGGCTGGAGGCGTTCCTCACCGAGTGCGTGCTCCCGGCCGAGCCGGTGCACCACGAGCAGGTGCTGGCCGCCGGTGACCCGTGGGCCCGCCCGCCGGTGATGGACGAGTTGAAGGCCGAGGCCCGGGCCCGCGGCCTGTGGAACCTGTTCCTGCCGGACGCGCGCTACGGCGCCGGCCTGACCAACCTCCAGTACGCGCCGCTGGCCGAGCTGACCGGGCGCAGCCCGCACCTCGCCCCGGAGGCGCTGAACTGCGCCGCGCCGGACACCGGCAACATGGAGCTGCTGGCCGAGTTCGGCTCCGACGCGCAGCGGGACCGCTGGCTCGCGCCGCTGCTCGCCGGCGACATCCGCTCCGCGTTCTGCATGACCGAGCCGGAGGTCGCCTCCTCGGACGCGACGAACATCGCCACCCGGATCACCCGCGACGGCGACCACTACGTCGTCGACGGCCGCAAGTGGTGGTCGTCCGGCGCGATGGACCCGCGCTGCGAGATCTTCATCGTGATGGGCAAGACCGACCCGGACGCCGACCGGCACCGCCAGCAGAGCATGATCCTGGTCCCCCGGGACACCCCGGGCGTGACGGTACGGCGCGGGATGACCGTCTTCGGCTACTCCGACGCCCCGCACGGCGGGCACGCCGAGATCGACTTCTCGGGCGTCCGGGTGCCGGCGGAGAACCTGGTCGGCGCCGAGGGCACCGGCTTCGCCATCGCCCAGGCAAGGCTCGGCCCGGGCCGGATCCACCACTGCATGCGGCTGGTCGGCATGGCCGAGCGGGCGTTGGAGCTGCTCTGCCGGCGTGCCCTCGACCGGGTCGCGTTCGGCCGCCCGCTCGCCGAGCAGGGCGTGGTGCGGGAGTGGATCGCCGAGTCCCGGGTCCGGATCGAGCAGGCCCGGCTGCTGGTGCTCAAGACCGCGTGGCTGATGGACACCGTCGGCAACAAGGGCGCGCACACCGAGATCCAGGCCATCAAGATCGCCACGCCGGCGATGGCCGAGTGGGTGATCGACAAGGCGATCCAGGCGTACGGCGGGGCCGGCGTCAGCCAGGACACCCCGCTCGCCGCGCTCTGGGCCCAGGCCCGCACGCTGCGCCTCGCCGACGGACCGGACGAGGTGCACCGGGCGTCGCTGGCCCGGCGGGAGCTGCGCCGCTGGTCCTGACCGGTCCGGCGGCTCAGGCCGAGGCGCGGCGGATCAGCTCGGTGTCCAGTAGCACGTGCGGCGAGGGCACCTCGTCGCCGCGGATGCGCGAGACCAGCAGGCGGGCCATCTGCCGGCCCATCTCCTCCACCGGCTGGAACACGGTGGTCAGCGGCGGCTCTGCCTGGCGGGCGATCGGGGCGTCGTCGAAGCCGATCACCGCGACGTCCTCCGGCACCCGGCGGCCGGCTTCGCGCAGCGCGCGCAACGCGCCGAAGGCCATCAGGTCGGAGGCGACGAAGACGGCGTCCAGGTCCGGGCAGGCGTCCAGCAGCCGGCGCATCGCCGCGGTGCCGCTGCCCTCGCTGAAGTCCCCGTACGCGATCAGGCCCGACTCGACCGCGTTGCCGGCGGCCCGCACCGCCTCCCGGTAGCCGGAGAGCCGGGCCAGGCCCGCGCCCATGTCCTGCGGGCCGGCGATGGTGGCGACCCGCCGCCGCCCCTGGACGAACAGGTGCTCCACCGCCCGCCGGGCGCCGCCCACGTTGTCCACGTCGACGAACCACGCCGGCTGGGCGTTCGGGTGCAGCATCCGGGCCGGCCGGCCACCGAGCACCGCGGGCAGGCCGCGCTCCTCCAGCAGCGTGGGCAGCGGGTCGGAGTCGTGCAGGGAGAGCAGCAGCACGCCGTCCACGTGCTGGTTGGTCAGGTGGTGCTCGACCCGCTCCCGCTCGATCGGCGACTGCACCATGGCCAGCCAGAGCTGCATCGGCGTCTCCAGCAGCCCGGAGCTGACGCCGCGGACGATCGCCGCGAAGAACGGCTCGGTGAAGACCCGCTCCCCCGACTCGGAGACCACCAGGGCCACCGAGTCGGTGCGCTGGGTGACCAGCGCCCGGGCGGCCCGGTTGGGCACGTACCCCAGCTCGGCGATGGCCTGCTGGACGGCGGCCCGGGCCTCCGGACTGACCTGCGGCGAGCCGTTGACCACGCGGGAGACCGTGCCGCGCCCGACGCCGGCGCGGGCCGCGACCGCGTCGAGGGTCGGGCGCCCGAGCGAGCGGGTGCGCTGCGTTGTCATCGTCTGTGCTCCTCCGACGGGCGGGCGGGCCCGGCACCGGTTGAGGCTCCGGTGCCGGGGCCGCCCGTTACTGGCTGGCCCAGCTTATTGTGCGGCCAGGCCGTTGCGTCGGATCACGTCGGCGTACCACCTGGCGCTGGACTTCGCGATCCGGGCCTGAGTGTCGTAGTCGACATAGACCATGCCGAACCGCTTCGTGTAGCCCCAGGCCCACTCGAAGTTGTCCATCAGTGACCAGGCGAAGTAGCCCTTCAGCGGCACCCCGGCCTCGATCGCGGCGTGCGCCGCGCGCAGGTGCGCGGCGAAGTAGCCCAGCCGGTCCGGGTCGTCGACCCGGCCGTCGACCAGCTCGTCGACGAACGCCGAGCCGTTCTCGGTGACGTAGAGCGGCAGGTCGGTGTATTCCCGGTGGACCCGCTCCAGCGTCTCGGTCAGGCCGGGAGCGTCGATCTCCCAGTCCATGTCGGTCACCGGGACGCCCCGGGTGACGAACCGCACGTCCTCGCTGCCCGGCCAGCAGGACGGCGCCCGCCAGTAGGGCTCCGGCTCGCCGCCCTCGACCGGCGCGGCGACCACGTGCCGGCTGTAGTAGTTGACCCCGACCATGTCCAGCGGCGTGGAGATGGTCTTCAGGTCGCCGTCGCGGACGTGCCCGAGGTCGGTCACGCCGCGCAGGTCGGCGACCAGGTCCGCCGGGTACTCGCCACGCAGCACCGGGTCGAGGAAGAAGCGGTTGGCCAGCGCGTCGATCCGGCGGGCCGCGTCCGCGTCGGCCGCCGAGCCGGTGGCCGGGGTGACCGGGTAGAGGTTCACCGTGATGCCCAGCTCCGCCTGCGGGCGGGACGCCCGCACCGCCTGCACGGCCAGGCCGTGCCCGAGCATCAGGTGGTGCCCGGCCCGGACCGCGTCCGCGCCGTCCGACCGGCCCGGCGCGTGCACGCCCGAGCCGTAGCCGAGGAACGCCGAGCACCACGGCTCGTTCAGGGTGGTGAAGTATTTCACCCGGTCGCCGAGCTCGTCGGCGATGAGCTGCGCGTACTCGGCGAACCGGCCGGCGGTGTCGCGGGCCGGCCAGCCGCCGGCGTCCTCCAGCGGCTGGGGCAGGTCCCAGTGGTAGAGCGTCACCCACGGCTCGATGCCGTGACCGAGCAGCTCGTCGACCAGGCGGCGGTAGAAGTCCAACCCCTCCTGGTTGGCCGCGCCGGAGCCACCCGGCTGCACCCGGGGCCAGGAGATGGAGAACCGGTAGGACCGCAGCCCCAGGTCGGCCATCAGCCGCACGTCGTCCGGCATCCGGTGGTAGTGGTCGCAGGCCACGTCGCCGGTGTGCCCGGCCACCGTCCGACCCTCGGTGTGGCTGAAGGTGTCCCAGATCGACGGCGTGCGGCCACCCTCCGCCGAGGCGCCCTCGATCTGGTACGCGGCGGTCGCCGCGCCCCAGAGGAAGCCGGGCGGGAAGGTCACGGCCGGGCCCTCGTCGAGGACGCCGACGGCGGGCGGGCTGGCTGGGTTGCTCACGACTTGACGGCGCCTTCCATGATGCCGCCGATGATCTGGCGGCCGAACAGAACGAACACGATGAACAGGGGCAGGGTCGCGATCAACGTACCGGCGAAGATCTGCGAGTTGTCGGCGAAGTAGGCGGTGTTCAGGCTGCGCAGCGAGATCTGGACCGTCGGGTTGGACGGGTCGGCCAGCACCACGAACGGCCAGAAGAACTGGTTCCACTGTTCCATGAAGGTCAGCAGGCCCAGCACCGCGGCGGCGGGACGCAGCGCGGGCATCACCACGTGCCAGTAGACCTTCCAGGTGGAACAGCCGTCCACCCGGGCGGCCTCGATCAGCTCGTTCGGTACCGCCTGCTCGGCGTACTGGCGCATCATGAAGATCCCGAAGCCGCCGATGAGGAACGGCACGGTGACCGACGGCATGGTGTTCAGCCAGTCGAGCTTCGCCATCAGGATGTAGAGCGGGAGCACGCCGAGCTGGATCGGCACCATCATCGAGGCGAGGATGATCAGCAGCAGCGCGTTCTTGCCCCGGAACCGGAGCTTGGCGAACGCGAAGCCGGCGAGCGAGCCGAAGAACACCGTGGCGACGGTGATCGTCCCGGAGACCAGGAACGAGTTCATCAGGCCCTTGACGACGTTGGCGTCGCCGTTGGCCAGCACCCGTTCGATGTTCTCGCCGAGCTTGCCGCCGGGCAGGAACGGCGGCGGCCAGGAGTTGGCCGCATCGTTGGTCCGCGAGGCGATCACGATCATCCAGTAGAACGGGAACAGCGACAGGATCACCCCGAGGACCAGCCCGAACCAGGTCAGCGGGCTGGCCTTCCAGAGCCGCTCGGCCTGGTGGGTGGCCCTGGCCGGCGCGGTCGGCCGGGTGGGCGGACGAAGCGTGGTGGTCGTCATCTCGTCACCTTCACTTGTCGGAGCTGATGCGTCGGGCCAGCAGGTAGTTGACCGTCGACATCAACGCGATGAGCACGAAGAGCACGAGCGCGACCGCCCCGGCGTAGCCCCACCGGAAGCGCTGGTTCATCACGTCGAGCAGGTACATCGTGATGGTCTGGAACTGGCCCTCGGAGCCGCCGGAGAGGCCACCGGAGCCGCTGGTGAACAGCAGCGGCTCGGTGAAGAGCTGGAGGCCGCCGATGGTCGAGATGATCAGCGTGAAGATGATCGTGGGGCGTAGCTGCGGGACGGTGATCGACCAGAACTGGCGTCGCCGGGAGGCGCCGTCCAGCGCCGCGGCCTCGTACATGTCCTTGCTGATCGACTGCATGGCGGCCAGGTAGATCAGCGCGTTGTAGCCGACCCAGCGCCAGTCGACCATGGTGGAGATGGCGAACCAGGAGGCGAAGCGGTTCGCCCGCCAGTCGATCGGGTCCAGGCCGACGCTGTCGAGCAGCCAGTTGACCAGGCCGAAGTCCTTGGCGTAGATCATCGAGAAGATCAGCGCGACCACCGCGGTGGAGGTGATGATCGGCATCGCGATGGCCATCCGGAAGAAGGTCTGCGCGCGCAGCTTCCGGTTCAGCGCGTTGGCCAGCATGAGCGCCAGCATGAGCTGGGGCACGGTGGAGAGCACGAACATGCCGAACGTGTTCACCACCGCGTTCCAGAACTGCGGGTCCTCGGTGATCAGTTCGACGAAGTTGTCCAGCCCGACGAACGAGATCGTCGCGTTCAGCGGGGACCGGTCGGTCAGCGCGATCCAGACCGTGTAGGCGATCGGGTACGCGCTGAACACCGCGAAGATCAGGAAGAACGGCAGCACGTACAGGTACGGCGAGTACTTCAGGTCCAGCTTGGTGGCCGAGCTGGCGCGGCGGTGCGAGGTGCGGGCGCGCGGCGGGCGGGGCTCGGGCGGCGCCGTGGCGTGCAGGTCGAGGCTCATCAGGAGTCCTTCTCCTCAGCCGGCGTCACCCGCCACACGGGTGACGCCGGGCTCTGCGGGCACCGCGGGGTGGGGGAGGGGCGGGGGGAAAGCGGCGGCGCCCCGGCGGTTAGAGCCGCCGGGCCGCCGCGGGGGGGGCCACTGGCACGGGCACC
>NZ_JBITEP010000055.1:0-15706 GCF_044455315.1 Micromonospora sp. NPDC051300
ATGTCCTGTTCGCCATGCTCCGCGACAAGATCCCCTACCAGCCCCGCCCAGCCACGCCGATCGCCGCTCGACGAAACCCATAGGGACACCCCCCCCCGGCGTCAGTCCCTGGCGGCTCCGGCGATGCCTCCCACCACCGTGCTCCCCGGAACGTGGGCGGTCCGACGGCGCTCGCTGATGTCGTCCGGAACATCCTGGTCGGCCAGGAGCGGGCCAATCCGGCCACCGGCGACAGGTCACATTCCTGAGCGAGCGCCAGGGGTGTCGCCCGTACTCGACCAGGCGCCACTGCTACCACGATGACGACGGCCGGCACGCGTCCTTCTGGACCGTGTCGCTCGGACCGTCCGGTCCGACCGGGACCGCCAGGCATTCCGCGGTGATCCGCACCTGAAGCGTCACCAGGCCGTCGGCTGCCGGAGAGATCCACCACTTCTGGCGGTCGTTGTCCCTGCACAGCCACTGCTGGACCAGGCCGCCGCCGGTGCCGGGGGCGGTGTTCAGGTCGAGGCACTTGCCGGTGCCCACGTTGACCAGTACGTAGCTTCCGCCGCCGAGATCGGCGCTCCGCCACCGCTGCGCGGGGTCGGTTGAACACGTGCGCAGGCGCACAGGTGTCTCGTCCTCGTCACGCGGCTCATCCGGCGTCGCGCACCGTCCGCCCGCCGACACCAGCGCGAACGTCGCCGGTACACGGAACGGCGGCCGGCCCGGCATGGCGGCGGAGGGCTTCCCGGGTGCGACATCACCCGCGGGTAGCAGCGGCAGCGCCCGACCGTCCGGCGCGATCAGGACCGCGGAGATCTGGTCCGTGCCGAAGTCGATCCCCATGGTCCATCCGCGATCGACGGCCACGGCCGTTCCGGTTGTCTGCATCATGGCTCTCTGCTGGGGCGCGGGACAACCGGCGTCGCCGCGTCGGTGGGACACGACATCATCGATCAGGTACGACTCACGCGCGAATCGTCCATAGATCGTGATCACCGTGGCAGATCGGTCGGATCGCGGCGAACGCCGAGCGCGGCGCCAGCCCGACCGTCGTCGTGGTCGCACCGTTAGGGCACACTCGGGACGAGCGGTCGCCGGACAAGCCCCGAAATCCTCGTCGCCGATCCCCCGCTACTACGTGTTGGCCGGAGTGGTCTGCTGCGGCGTGTGCGGCCGGATCAGGGCTCTCACCCCGGCCCTTCGCCGAGCACCTGCGCCGGCACCACGCCGGACGGCACATCTTCGTGGTCATTCCGGAGGTAGCCCCGGCCTGGCGGTGGGAGCGGATCCTGCAACAACCGCGGCGCGGTGCTGGAACACGCCGTGGGCCGGCACACCGACGCCATCGTCTGCCGGATGCGATTCCCGGTCCCGGCCGCGTCCCGCCCGCCGATCCAGCCAGACCTCGTGTCCTGAGATGCCCGTCAGCGCGGAGGGACGCGAGTCACCCGCCAACGTGGATGCCGGGACGACGGGCCGGGTCCGGTTCCACCTTACGGATGATCTCCCGCACCACCGGCGGCGTGTCGCCCCGGCCCAGCAGGAGATACCGCAGCAGATGCGCGATCGGGTTGCCCTCGGACCACTCGAAGTACGCGTGCGGACGCAGACCCGTGGCGTCGCGCAGGGCCAGCAGCACGGCCGCGATGGCATTCGGTGCGGCCGGACTCTGCACCCGCAACACCCGGTAGCCGTCGACCTCGACGCCGCGCACCCGCAGCACGTCACTGAACTCCGACGGGTCGATCACCTGGACCTCCAGGAACACCACGTCCGCGGCGCCGGGCACCGGATTCATGCCCCGCTGCGCGCGTTCCTTCGCCCCGTACTCGGCGCCGGTCCCGGCGTCCGGACGGTGCGCGACGATGTCCAGGCGGCCGTCGAACTCGATCGAGTCGGTGACGAACCGGCGGGCCGGCTCGTCGAACTCGATCCGCTCCGCCCGTAGCTCCGTGGTGCGCGACACCCGCGAGACCAGGGACACGACGATGATCCCGGCGATGAACAGGCCGGAGATGGCGATCCCCTCCGGCTTCTCGATCACGTTGGCGACCAGCGCGTACACCAGCACCAGCGTCAGCGCCGCGAAGCCGGCGGTGACGCGGCGCTGCCGCCGGCGCAGCGCGGAGATGGTCACCGCCACCGCGCCGGACACCATCATCGCGAGAATGCCGGTGGCGTACGCGCCGGCCTGCGCGTTGACGTCCGCGCGGAACGCCACCGTGATCGCGACGCTGATCAGCGTGTAGACGATCACCACCGGGCGGACCGCCCGACCCCACTCCGGCGCCATTCCGTACGACGGCAGGTAACGCGGCACAATGTTGATCAGCCCGGCCATCGCCGACGCGCCGGCGAACCACAGGATCAGCACGCTGCTGATGTCGTAGACCGTGCCGAACGCCTCACCCAGATACTCGTGGGCGACGTAGGCCAACGCCCGTCCGTTGGCCCGACCACCGGGGGCGAACTCCTCGGCGGGAATCAACAGGGTGGTGACGAACGTCGTGGTCAGCAGGTAGCCCGACATGACCAGCGCGGCGGTGGTGAGCAGCTTGCGGGTGTTGGCGATCCGCGCCCGCAGGCGCGCCTCGCCGTCCGGACCATCGCCCTTGACCAGCGGCATCATGCTCACGCCGGTCTCGAAGCCGGACAGGCCCAGCACCAGCAGTGGGAACGCCAGCACCGCCGGGCCCACAACGTCACCGACGCCGCCGGTGCCGGCGGTCAACGCGCTCGTCCAGCCCGACAGCAGCGCCGGATCGCGGATCACCTCGACCAGGCCGACGACCACGATCGCGGCGTTCAGCAGCAGGAATACTGCCACCAGCGGGATGGCGACCCCGACGGCCTCGCTGAACCCGAGCAGGAACACCCCACCGAGGATCAGCAGCAGCGCCACGGTCACCACCACTGCCGCGGTCGTGCCGTGCGGGAACCCGTCGGGCAGGACCGGGTTCTCCAACAGGTGCACCGTCGCGTCGGCCGACGACAGGGTGATCGTGATGATCCATGACGTGGCGACGAAGCCGAGCAGGACCAGCACGAACACCTTGCCGCGCCAGAACGGCAGCAGCCGCTCCAGCATCGCCACCGACCCCTGTCCGTGCGGGCTCTCCCGCGCCACCCGCCGATACATCGGCAGCACCCCGAACAGGGTCAATGCCACAATCAGCAACGTCGCCAACGGCGACAGCGCACCCGCCGCCAGGGCCGCGATGCCCGGCAGGTACGACAGGGTGGAGAAGTAGTCCACTCCGGTCAGGCACATCACCTTCCACCACGAGTGCGGCCTGGCGTGCGACTCCCCCGACTCGGGGCCGGCCGGCTGCACCCGATGCCGGAGCAACCACCGCGCTACCTGCCCTGCCGGGGGTGTGATCGACCCCGGCGTGTCCACACACTCGGGCACCATCAACCCCGCCTCGCCCGCCGGTCCCCCCGGCGGCCGCGCGGCACCATTCGGCTCGTCGTCGCCTCCACGGACCACCGCGCCGGCCTCACGTCCGCTCACCATGCCGACTCCTTCCGTCTCCACGCTTCGACCGAGCACGCGGGCCATGGAGACGGGCATCTCAGCGGTCCTTCGAGCAGCGGGAGCCTACCCATCCGGGGCGAATCCGTAACGCCGCCCCGCAACTCAGCGGAGGGCGCTCCACGTGCGGGTCTTCGGCCGCTGGGGCGATCCCAGTTGATCAGGTCTGCAGGCGCACGCGGCGACGCCCTGCCACCCTCGCAGCTTCCCATCCGTCGATGGGCGCGTATTGACCTGTCGTCAGACGGTCGGCTCGGACTGCTGCTGGTGGCGGCGGAGGAGTTCCCGTAACGCGTTGATCTCGACCGCGAGCGCGCTGCGTCCCTGCTGGGTGATGCTGATCCAGGTCCTCGGTCGGCGACCGTGATAGCCCTTCTCGATCTGGATGAGGTTCGCCGCTTCCAGCACGGTGAGGTGCCGCGAGAGGTTGCCGGGGGTGAGTGCCAGCGCGTCGCGTAGGTAGGAAACCTCTACTCGCCGGGCTTCTGCGGCGATGGTGAGGATGCCGAGCCTGTGCCGCTGGTGGACGGTGTCGTCGAGGGTGTTCGTCGGGTACTCGCGGCCGCCGGATGCGGTGGTCGAGGAGTGGGCGTCATCGTCGCTGCTCACGTTCACCTCTCTCGGCCTCCGTCGTCCCGCGCAGGGCGACGGCGCCACCGATGATCAGGACCGGCGACGGCATCAGAGCGGCCAGCATAAGGCTGAGGCGGTGCAGGTCTCCCGGCTGGAATTCCATCACGTGAAAGTAGAGGTTCACGAGGAGCACCGCGACGCCGTAGCCCACCGCGACAGCCGCCAGGACCCGGCTGCGTTCCAGTCGAGCCAGGACCATCAGTCCCACTGCGATGACGAGATGGGGAAGCATACCGCGGTTGGCGATGCCCATCAGCGGGACCGTGAGCCATCTGGTTTCGTTCGATACCGTCGTTGCCGAGTTGAGCAACAGGAACCGCAACGCGATCGGCAGGAGGAGCCCGACCAGGGTGCCCACGACGCCGGAGACGAGATAGGCGCGAGTCCGGGTCTGCACACCCACCCGTTCGCCGTGTCGCCGGTACCACCAGAGGCTGATGAGATAACCGCCGACGAGCGCCACCAGCCAGTACCAGCCAAGGGTCGCCGAGCGCTCGAGAAAATCACCACCGAGGCTGGTCAGCACCGGGTTCTGGGCCGGAGCCCGCATGCCGAAAGGGTCCGCCGACTCGATGTAGAGCGGCGCGGCCATCACCGTGAGGAGACCGAACAGCAGGAGCGGGAACCAGAAGGCGTGGCGGAGGGCGCGGGTGCGGCGCCGGAGCGCGACCACGGACGCAAGGAGTTCCTCGGGGGCGTCCCCACTCTTCGGCGCAGGAGTAGATCGGTCGGACACGATGGCCTCCACAATGGTATTGTGCCAACTACTTTACTCTACAAACCTGTTGGCGCAAGTAGCACTCGAGTCCGCTGCGCTGAGCCGCCACCGGGCGAACACCGGTCGGCGCATCGTGATCCCTTACGTGCGGCGCGGCACCCGACCGCGGACAGCCGCGCCTTCGAGGGCGATGAGAAAGCGCCAGGTCCGTGGAGGGGCGGACCTGGCGCTCGTCGAGATCACGATCGTTCTTGGCCTGCCAAAAGCACTCCCGCGTCACCGCCGACAATGAGCGTGAGGTCGATCTCGTCGACCGCTTTCGGTCGAGCTCGGCGCGCGTTCCGGACGCTCAGCCTCCCGGGGTCGGCCATCCCCGGGAGGCTGCCGAGGCGCTCGGGTAGCTACATGCGGGCTTGGCGGCGGCCCGCGATCGTGGCGGCCGCAAACGTGATCACCGTGATCGCGGCGAGGATCAGGGTTGCGCTGAGGGAGGTTTCCACCGGCCATCCCGCTCGTCTGGAAAGGAGCACATGGGTGACTTGAGCAAGTGCTGGTGCCAAGAGAAGCGCCGAGGCGACGATGGGTATCCGGGCATCCACCGGCGCGGCGACGACGGCCAGAGCGGCGAGCGCGCACATGGACACCAGTGGCGCGTCCCACCAGAAATTGATCGGGCTCGCCGCCAGAGCGACGGCTGCCACCCCGAGGACCGGCCAGATCCCCGGCCGGGTATTGGACGTTCGGGGTGCGCGAATCAGCCGCAGCAACGCCAGCGAAGCCAGCAGCGCCGGCCAGAACTGAGGGACCATCGCGTCTTGGAGGTCGTAGACCGACGACAACCAGGCCGACAGCTCCCACGCGTTGGCCACCGAGTGTTGCACGACCACGGTCAAGATCGCCCCGGCGAACGCCAGCCGGTAACCACCCCAAGCTGCGGCGAACAGCGCGATCGTCAATAGCGTCGGAACGACTATGTACCACCAGGAGCCCGGGTTGTAGAGGCCCTCCGACAGCGCCGTCATCAGGAATGAGACCGGCCCCCCGCCCGAGTACGTCAAGGCGTACACCAGCAGGGAAAGCGCGGACAGCCGCAGCGCGGAGTATCCCAGCGCCGACCGCGAGCCAATCCGGTCGATGCCAGTACGGGCTCGCAGCCCCCCGACCACGAGCGCCGCCGCTTCTCGAACGTTCATCCGCTGCCGCTGCGCGTCCTCAGCCGTGGCGAGCAGGGTCTCCAGCATCTCGTCAGCTCGATACTGTCGGTAGGCACGGGGGTAGGCCCGCAGCAGCCATCGGTAGCGGCGCTCTGTCTCCGTCATGCCGGCATCCCCCACGCCGCCGCTGCCGGCGTCGAACGGATAGCCCGATCACGAACGACGCTCGCCGCCGCGACCATCCGCTCCGCTTCCGCACGCAGCGCGGACATGCCCCGCTGGGTGAGCGCATAGGTGCGCCGGGCGCGGCCGTTGACCACCGCCTCCTCGGCCACCCTCACCATGCCCTCCCCGGTCAGCCGATCCAAAGCGGCGTAAAGGGTGCCCGTCGTGAGGCGTACCCGCCCCTCGGACAACTCCTGCGCCCGCTTGACGATCGCGTAGCCGTGCAGGGCGTCCTCCTGCAGGGCGGCCAAGATGAAATAGGTGGGTTCGCGCATTGGCGCCGACGATCGGGTCATGCCGTCGACATAAGCAGATGATCGACGTATAGTCAAGTGACCGGGCCCTGCGCGACGGCGCCACGACACCGCCCGAGCCGCTGCCGCCCATCCCCGAAGCCTGGCGCGACGACGCGGCGCGGGCCCGGATCGCGGCGTCGCTGGGACGCCTGGTCGCTGCCGGGGCCGAGGTGCGCGGCATCTGACCGACGCGCGGCACCTGTCGATCCCCACCTGCGGTGGGCACAGGGCGGTGACTGTCCGCTCACGGCCGACGTCGGATTGACATGCGTAGTCGCAGCCGGCCAGACTGTCGCCACAACTCAACCAACCGCGCGTGCGTGCGGGGGAAGTCCGGTCGAAATCCGGCGCTGGCCCGCAACGGTAGACCGTCGAGGTGGCATCCACCCACCCTGGCGGTGAGCCCGAATACCCGGCGTACGCGTGCATCCGCTCCCCCACCCGTCGTGGCCCACGGGTCGGAGTCCCGGTCGACTCCGCGCACCGCCGGTCGGCCGGGTTCTGACGACCGCCGGGCCGGAAAGGCGCTTCCGATGGTCGTCCGCCTGAGCCGGCACCGCCTGCTCGCCCTGTTCTGCGGCGCACTGGCCGCCCTCACCCTCACCACACCCACATCCGCCGCGGCCACACCCGGCAACGCCGGGGTGAGTCGCCCGGAGGCCGCCGCCGGTTGGCTGGCTCGGCAACTCGTCGACGGAGAACGCCTCGAGGCGGTCTTCGACGGCGTCGCCTACCCGGACCAAGGGCTGACCCTGGACGCGGTGTTCGCCTTCACCGCCGCCGGTGTCGCCGACGACTCCGCCGCGCGGGCACTGGCCTGGGTCACCCGACCCGAGGTCCGGGACGGTTACCTCGGTGACGGCACTGTTGAGGCGTACGCGGGGGCGACCGCCAAGCTGGCCCTCGCCGTCGAGGTGCGCGGCGGGAACCCGACCGATGTCGGCGGGGTGGACCTGGTCGCCCGGCTGCGGTCGCTCCAGGCGCCCACCGGGCGGTTCTCCGACCGGTCGGCCTACGGCGACTACAGCAACGCCTTCAGCCAGTCATTCGCCCTGCTCGCCCTGGATCGCACCCCGCGGGGCGCACCGCCGGTAGCGGCTGCCTGGCTGGCCGGCACCCGGTGTCCCGACGGGGGCTACCCGGTGCTGCCCGCCCAACCGACGTGCCACTCCGATGTGGACGCCACCGCCCTGGTCGTACAGGCGCTTCAGGCCACCGGCCGCAGGGGTGACGCCGCCGCCGGGCTGCGCTGGCTGGTCTCCGTGCAGCGACCCGACGGTGGGTTCGCCAACGCCGACGGCGTGCCGAACGCCAACAGCACCGGCCTCGCCGCGCAGGCGCTGCACAGCGCGGGCCGGCCGCTGGCCTGGGCCCGGGCCCACCGGTTCCTGGCCGGGCTCCAGGTCGGCTGCGCGTCGGCGCCGGCCCGGCGGGGCGCGGTCGACTTCGACGGCGGCGCGTTCGACCCGGACACCGCCGCCCGCGCCACCGCCCAGGCTGTCCTCGGTTTCACCGGCACCGGCTACGCCGACCTGTCGGCCGCCGGCGCCGCCCCCGGCGCACCCGTCCTCGCCTGCCCGTAAGCGGCCTACCGTCCGACCACCTCCAGGAGGATCCGTGTCTCTTCGTCCATCCACCATCCGGGCCCGGCTCGCCGGTCTGCTGACCGCCGTGCTGGCCGCCGTCGCCCTGACCGCCGTCGAGCCCGCGCCGCAGGCCGCGCACGCCGCGGCCTGCACCGGCACCTCAGGCGTCACCGTCGTCGTCGACTACGCCGCCCTCGGCGGCGGCATCCAGGTGGGCTGTGCTCCCGGCGACCCGGCCACCGGGCTCGCCGCCCTGCAGGGCGCCGGGTTCACGGTCACCGGCACGAAGCGCTGGGGTCTGGCGTTCGTCTGCCGGATCAACGGCAAGCCGACCGCCGCGGCGGACCCGTGCGTCAACACCCCACCGGCCACCGCCTACTGGTCCTACTGGCACGCGCCGCACGGCGGCCCCTGGTCCTACAGCTCCTCCGGCGCGTCCAGCTACAACCCCGCACCGGGCAGCGTCGAGGGCTGGTCGTTCGGCGCCGGCGCCGCGCCCGGCATCACCGCCCCCTGATCACCCGGGCCAGGGCGGTGACCGGCGTCGCAGCGGATGCCGGCCACCGCCCTGGCGCCGGACTGTGCCCGGGCGGTACGGTGACCGCACCCGGCGTACGCCGGGCACACAACTGCATACGTCCCGTGTGGGGGAAAGCCGGTAGGAGCCGGCGCTGACCCGCAACCGTGAGCGAGAGCCTTCTCGCGAGCCGGAATGCCTCGCCTGGGACGAGCGGCTTCTTCTGTCGAGGTCTACAGGGTGAAGTCCGGACCGCCGAGGTCCGATTCCACCCCGCTCACCGCAGCTCGCGGAGCGGGGTGTCGTTTGTCTCGGGTGCTTTCCGGAGTTCTCACCGACCGCTCCGCGAAAGGCACCCCCATGCCCCTGCCCCCATCCCGGCGACTCAGCACCGGTCTCGCCGCCGCCACCGCGGCGACCCTGACCGCACTCACCGCACCCATGACCGTGCTGGCCGCCCCCGCCACGGTCGACGCCGCTGCCGCGCGGGACGCCGCGACCTGGCTGGGTGGCGAGTTCACCGACGGGGTCCTGCCCGGACCGTTCGGCGGCCCGGACTGGGGCCTGACCATCGACGGGCTCGTCGCGTTGTCCGCCACCGGCGTGGACACCCTGACCCGGCAGGCCGCCACAGCGCAGGTCGCGGCGCACGTGCGTGCCTACAACAGCTACGACGACTACGGCATCGAGGGCTTCACCGACGGCGGCGCCACCGCGAAGCTGCTCTACGCCGCCTCCGCCGCCGGCGCCGACCCCACCCACTTCGGCGGGTACGACCTGCGCGCCGAAACCCTGTCGCTGATCTCCGGAGCGGACACCGGCAACCAGCAGGGTCGGGTCACCAGCCGGGTCACCACCGACAGCGGCCCGGACGCCAGCAACACCTTCGACCAGTCCTTCGCCGTGCTGGGCCTGGCCCGCGGCGGTGCCGTCCCGCAGGACACCGTCGACTTCCTCATCCGGCAGCAGTGCGCGTCGGGCGGCTTCCGGCTCTACCCGGACACCGCGGACGGCCCGTCACCGTCCTGCGACGAGCAACCCGGCGCCGTCCTCGACGTCGACTCCACCGCGATGGCCGTGCAGGCGCTGCTGAGCGCCGCCGACGACGGCGCGGACAGGGCGGCCGGCGCGGCGCGCAAGGGAGCCGACTGGCTGGTCGCCCAGCAGCACACCGACGGCTCCTTCGGCGGTTCCGGGCCGACCACCGGTGCGAACTCCAACAGCACCGGCCTGGCCGGGCAGGCCCTCGCCGCCGCCGGACTCGACACCGAGGCCGCCCGCGCCGCCGCCGCGCTGACCGCGCTGCAGCTCACCGGCGCGAACGGCGGCAAGGCAGCCGCCGACGCGGGCGCCATCGCCTACAACGCCGACGGTTTCACGACCGCCGTGTCGGCCGGCATCTCCGACACCGACCGGGACCAGTGGCGCCGGGCCACCGCCCAGGCGCTGCTCGGGCTCGCGCAGGTGCCGCTGGGCCGCATCGGCGTCGACCTGCCACCGTCATCGCCGGGACCCACCCCGTCCGGCACGGCCTCGCCCACCATCTCCCCCACCGGATCACCGAATCCGACCATCAGCGCCACCGCCACCCCGACCGCCACCGTCGACCCGAGCCCCGACGACACCGTGAGCCCTCCGGGGGCGACCCCGTCGGCCACCAAACCGAGTACGCCGCCGGCGGCGACCGCCGCGCCGAGTGCGACACCTCCCGCGCCGGGGCTTGCCGGGCTGCCGACCACCGGCCCGGCGATAGCCGGCTACGTGCTGGTCGCGGTCCTGATGCTCGGTGGCGGGGTGCTGCTCCTGCTGCTCGGCCGCAGGCGGGCGACGTGACGGCCCGGTACGCGCGGGCCGTGATGGTCCTCGCCCTGGCCGTGGCGGGCACCCTGACCGCGCCGGCCGCCCCTGCGGCAGCCGCCGGCACGGCCGGCTACTGCCCGGACGCCTCCGGGGTCACCGTCGTGGTGGACTTCCACCAGCTCGGCGGCGGCACGGTGATCCGCTGCGCCCGCGGTGACCAGGGCACCGGCCTCGCGGCGTTGAAGAACGCCGGCTTCCCGATCACCGGCACCCTGCGCTGGGGGGAAGGGTTCATCTGCCGCATCGACGGCAAACCCTCGGCAGCCACGGAGAAGTGCGTCGACACACCACCGGCCAGCGCCTACTGGTCGTACTGGCACGCCTCGAACGGAGGGAGCTGGACCTACAGCGACAAGGGCGTGGCCAACCGCAAACCACCGGCCGGCAGTTTCGAAGGTTGGTCGTTCTCGCTCAACCGCAACGCCAACGACGCGCCCCGGCCGGGCGCCACCCCGAAGCGACCCGCCCCACCGGCTCCGCCCCCACCGTCTCCACCGAAGACGGGCGGCGGCGGGCCGCCAGCACCTCCACCAGCCACCGGCGGTGGGGGAACGGTCGAGCCGCCGGCGCAGGTCGACGGCCCACCGCCGTCCTCGGGCAGTCGGCCTGGCGCGGCCGGACCGACCATCAGCGCCAACGGGCTCCCCACCCCCACGGGTACGGCCACCGGCGCCCTGTCGCCGACGCCGAGCCAGGTCAACGGCACCCCGACCGGTGATGCCACCGGCGCGCCATCGACGGACACCGTCAGCCCGGAGTTGACCGACGTCGCCGCTCCCCGCAGCGGCGCAGGTCCACCGATCGGCACGATCGCCGGGATCCTGCTGCTCGTTGTGCTGGCCGGTGGCGGGCTGATCGCCGCGCGGCGACGGCGTACCGCCGATCCGGATGCCTGACCGGTCCGTCGCCGGCGGGAACCGCCCGGATCCCCCTGCCGGGACCGGCCGGCGGCGGTCGGGGTGGGCCCCAGGGCGGCTGCCGCGCGGGCTGCACCCGGGCGCGTGGTGGCTGTGGTCGCTCGGCCTGGCCACCGCGGCCAGCCACACCACCAACCCGCTGCCGCTGGGTCTGCTCGTCGCGGTCGCCGCGCTGGTGGTCGCCCGGCGGCGCGGCGACGCCCCGTGGGCCCTGGCGTTCCGGATGTACCTGTGGCTGGCCGCGATCATCGTGGGCATGCGGGTGGTCTTCCGGATCGTGTTCGGCGGCGGGCAGGGCGACCACGTGCTGGTCCGCCTCCCGGAGATCCCACTGCCGGCCTGGGCGGCGGGCATCCGGCTGCTCGGGCCGGTCGCCGCCGAACAGCTCCTCGGCGGCTTCTACGACGGGCTGCGGCTGGCCACCATGCTGGTCTGCCTCGGCGCCGCGAACGCTCTGGCCAACCCCAAGCGGCTGCTCAAAGCCGTGCCCGGCGCGTTGTACGCGGTGGGCACCGCGGTGGTGGTGGCGCTGTCGGTCGCCCCGCAACTCGTCGAGAGCGTGCTGCGGGTACGCCGGGCACGACGACTGCGCGGCGCATCCGCGCGCGGGAAGCGGGCGCTGCGCGCTGTCGCCCTGCCGGTGCTGGCCGACGCCCTGGACCGGTCCCTGGCACTCGCCGCGGCGATGGACTCCCGCGGCTACGGCCGCACCGCCGCCGTACCGGCCGGGCAGCGCACCGCCACCGGCGCGCTGGTGCTCGGCGGACTCGTCGGCGTCTGCGCCGGCACCTACGGGCTGCTCGACGGCACCGCAACAGGGCCGCTGGGCCTGCCGATGCTGCTGGCCGGACTGACCACCGCCGTGACCGGGATGCTGCTGGCCGGGCGTCGGGTCCGTCGCAGCCGCTACCGGCCGGACCGCTGGCGGCCCGCGGAACTCGCGGTAGCCGGCTGCGGCATCGCCACCGCCGCGCTGACGGCGCTGGCCGGCTCGGTCGATCCGGACCTGCTCTACCCGCCGGTCAGTCCGCTCACCTGGCCGCAGCCGACCCCGCTGATGCTGCTCGCCGTCGCGGTCGCGGCGGCGCCGGCCTGGCTGGCACCGCCACCCCCGACCGCACGTGCGTCGACCGATCCGGCGGGCACCGCTGCCCCGCCGACACGACAGGTGGCTGCGACGGCGGGAGGCCGCACGTGATCGAGTTCGACCGGGTCACCGTCCGCTACACCGACGACGAGCCGCCGCCGCTGCGCGACGTCTCCCTCCGCGTCGAGGAGGGGGAATTGTGCCTGGTCGCCGGCCGCACCGGAGCCGGCAAGTCGACCCTGCTGCGGGCGATCAACGGGCTGGTGCCGCACTTCACCGGCGGCACCCTGCACGGCACCGTCACCGTGGCCGGCCGGGACACCCGCCGGCACCCACCGCGCGACCTCGCCGACGTCGTCGGCGTGGTCGGCCAGGACCCGCTGGCCGGCTTCGTCACCGACACCGTCGAAGAGGAACTGGCGTACGGCATGGAGCAACTCGCCCTGCCGCCGGCCGTCATGCGCAAACGGGTCGAGGAGACCCTCGACTTGCTCGGCATCGCCGAACTACGCGACCGGCCGCTGCGAACCCTGTCCGGTGGGCAACAGCAGCGGGTCGCCATCGGTGCCGTGCTCACCGCCCACCCACGGGTCCTGGTCCTCGACGAACCCACCTCCGCGCTGGACCCCACCGCCGCCGAGGATGTCCTCGCCACCATCACCCGGCTGGTGCACGACCTCGGCGTCACCGTCGTCCTCGCCGAGCACCGCCTCGAACGCGTCGTGCAGTACGCCGACCGGCTGCTCTACCTGCGCGGCGACGGCCGCGTGCGCGACGGCGAACCTGCCGACGTGCTCGCCGGGATCGACCTCGCGCCGCCGCTGATCGAGCTGGGCCGGCTCGCCGGCTGGACGCCGCTGCCGCTGTCGGTGCGTGACGCCCGTCGACGCGCCGCCGAGTTGCGCCAGCGACTCGCCGACGCGGTCCCCACCCCGCCACCGCCGGTCCCCGTCACCTCCCCGATGCTGACCGCACGCAAGATCGTCGTGAGATATCCGGGAACGGTGGCTGTGGCCGGCGTTGACCTCGACCTGCATCCCGGCCGGGTTGTCGCGCTCATGGGCCGCAACGGGTCCGGCAAGTCCAGCCTGCTGTGGGCGGTGCAGAGCAGCGGCCCCCGCCAGAGCGGCACCGTCGCCGTCACCGGCGCTGCCGGGACAGTCGACACGAAGGCTCTGCCGGCCGCGAAGGCGCGCCGGCACGTCGGCCTGGTCCCGCAGAGCCCGGCGGACCTGCTCTACCTGGAGACCGTGGACGCCGAATGCGACCAGGCCGACCGGGAGAGCGGCGCACCCACCGGCACCTGCCGAGCCATCCTCGACCAGCTCGTCCCCGACCTGCCCGGCGACCGGCACCCCCGCGATCTGTCCGAGGGACAACGACTGGCCCTCGCGCTGTCCGTCCAGCTCACCGCCGCCCCACCGGTGATCCTGCTCGACGAACCGACCCGCGGCCTGGACTACCACGCCAAGAAGCAGTTCGGCGCGCTCGTACGGCGGCTGACCGCCACCGGCCGCAGCGTGGTACTGGCCACCCACGACGTCGAACTCGTCGCGACGACGGCCGACCAGGTGATCGTGATGGCCGACGGGGAGATCGTCGCCGAGGGCAGCACCGCGGAGGTCATGCTCGCCTCACCGGCCTTCGCGCCCCAGGTCGCCAAGGTCCTCGCACCGCAACCGTGGCTGACCGTGGACCAGGTGGCCACCGCGCTCCGACCTGCCGGGACGCGGGCGTGAGCGTGCTGCGGGTCGCGCCCCGCACCGCCGTGGTGTTGGCACTCGCCTCGGCCGCCGCGCTGGCCACCTTCACCTGGCCGTTCTTCGTTCCCGCGCAGCCCGAGACCACCGCCCGCACCGGCGAGGCGCCGCTGGTCTTCGTCATCATGCTGCCGGTGCTGGTGGCGCTCGTGCTGGCCGAACTCAGCTCCGGCGGCATCGACAGCAAGGCCCTGGCGATGCTCGGCGTGCTCGCCGCCGTCAACGCCGCGCTGCGCCCCCTCGGCGCCGGCACCGCCGGCATCGAGACCGTCTTCTTCCTGCTCGTGCTCGCCGGCCGGGTCTTCGGCCCCGGCTTCGGGTTCCTGCTCGGCTCCACGTCGCTGTTCGCCTCCGCCCTGCTCACCGCCGGCGTCGGACCGTGGCTGCCGTTCCAGATGTTGTGCGCCTCGTGGATCGGCCTCGGCGCCGGGCTGCTTCCGTCCCGGCTGCGCGGCCGGGCCGAAACCGTCGTGCTCGCCGGGTACGGCGTGCTCGCCGCCTACGGCTACGGCCTGCTGATGAACCTGTGGTTCTGGCCGTTCAGCACCGGCGCGGACACCCAACTGTCCTACCTGCCGGGCGCCCCGGTGCTGGAGAACCTGCACCGCCTGGCCGTGTTCACCGCCGTCACCTCCACCTTCGGCTGGGACACCGGCCGGGCGATCACCACCGCCGTGGCTATCGTCCTCGCCGGCCCGGCCGTACTCGCCGCGCTGCGCCGCGCCGCCCGGCGGGCAGCGTTCGGCGCACCGGTCACCTTCGCCGAACCCGACCCGCTCCCGGCCAACCCCGTCGCGTCCGACCCGCGACCAGCCGCCACCGGCGCCCCGGGAGGTACCTCACACCCGACCTCGCGACCAGCGCAGCCGTGACGGGCGGCGGGCACGCTGCCGGACGGCGCGGGTTCGCCCGGCCGGACCAGCCGAGCGTCGTACGAGGGAACCCGGTGAGAATCCGGGCCCGCCCCGCCGCGGTGAGTGGGAACGACCGCCGTCAACAGCACTTTTCGGCCGCCGCCGAACGATTCCGGCCGTACCTTCGCCTCATGCAGCAGATCAACGGCCACCTCGGTGCCCACTTGGTGGCGGCCGTCGCCGGCCGAGCAGACGATGAGCATGCCGTGGACCGGCTGAATGTCGAGACGGTGTGACGGGGGCCAGCCCAGCGCGCGCAGGAGCTGCTGTGCGCTCACCCGGCCACAGCGTGCCGAACGACACATCCACAGCAACAGGGCCGCAGCGGTGATCGCCGACCAACAGGCTCGGGCAGGTGGAGCGGGCATCGGCATCGGGCTTGGACCTGGGCGTACGGGCAGGACAGCAGGTACGAGTGGACTGAAGTGACCCCTATCGGCCGGACACCTCGATGTCTGTCAGGGACTCTCGGTGGATCTTCTCGTAGGTGTCGGGGCTGACGTTACCCAGACGGCT
>NZ_JBITEP010000056.1:0-15300 GCF_044455315.1 Micromonospora sp. NPDC051300
CCCTCAACGCCCTTATCCTCGCCTACGGCGACCGGATCGCCATCTAACAATCTCGATCACACCACAGGCCCAAACACGGAAATCGACACACTCCCCCCGAACTCGGGGCGGCGGGAGGCGAGCTGTAGCGGTCCACGCCGTCCTCGCCCACACGCGGCTCAGGCCAGTGGTGGACGTCGGCAGCGGTCAACCGGTCGAGCTGCCGGACTGCCTCGACCACATCGGGGAAGGCGTCGATGAACGTGGTGACGTAACGGAGCTGGAAGTCCTCAGGCTTTCGTACCCTGCTCTGGAGGCAGCCGACGAAACTCATGCCGGCGCGGCCGGCGGCCACCGCGTCGCCTGGTGAGTCCCCCACGTAGACACACTGCTGAGGCGGTATCCCCGTGGCCGCCAGCAACTCGTCGAAGACGCGCGGATCCGGCTTCCGAAAGCGGGTGTTGCCGGCGTGGTAGATGCCACTGACGCGCCCGGCCAGGATGTGATCCGGCTCCACCATGTGCCGCATCTCGTCTTCGGTTCGGGACGTCAGCAGGAACACCGACCGGCCGGCCAGCACGAACTCGTCCAGCGCGCGCAGGTTCTCCGGCGGAATGACGTCCAGGCGACCGTCGGCGATGTGCCGTTCCAGCGCGCGTCGATGAAGCGCCGAGAACAGCGAGAGGTCGACGCCGGGCGACCTTCTGGGCATGGCGTCCAGGAGGGGTTCACCCCATGTGGACAGATGCACGTCCCGCGGCATCGGCTGCCGGCCCATCTCGGTCAGAACTTCGTTCTCCAGGGCGAGCGAGGCGGCCTGAGTGAGGCACAGGGTGTCGTCGACGTCCACGATCACGGCCCGAATCACCGCCTCAGCCTAGTGACCTGCGCAGGCCGCGTGCCACGAGCCGAGCCGGGCGCTGCTCGCGCACGCCGGTTCTCGTACCGCTGGGGCATGCCGACCCGGTGCCCCTCGACCGGGCGGCGGTCCCCACCGGGCCGCGGCGTCGTCGTACCCGGTGGTTAGGGTACGGACGTGATCGCCGATGAGTCCGACGCCGTGACCGTGACCTTCCTGCGCATCATGCGCGCCGAGCTGCGGGTGGAGCGGCCGGGCGAGGACAGCCTCGGCCGCACCGTCGAGCTGGCCCGGCGGTGGTGGGGCGCCGGCGACGCCGCCGACGCGCAGCTCGCCGACGCCCTGCGCGACCTGCACGGCGAGCCGCGCGACGCGACCGGGCCGCGCGAGGCGACGGCTCAGGAGTCCGATCGCCCCGGACCCGCGCCGCGCTCCTGACCGCCGGCCGCGATCAGGCTGCCGGCTGCCGGCGGCCGGCGGTAGAGCGCCGCGAGCGCGGCGGCGGTCTCGGCCAGCCGGTCGCGGAGCGCGGCGGGGGAGAGGACCTCCACGTCGGCGCCGAGCCGCAGCAGGTCGCCGTGCGCGTGGGTGAGCGACTCGATCGGCAGGACCGCCCACACCCAGCCGTCCGCGTCGGGCGGGCCGGCGGTCGCGTCGGCGGCGGCGACCACCACGTCGCTGCCGACCTCGCGGAGGCGTGCCCGCCCACTCGGGGAGAGCCGCACGGTTGCCTCGTCGCGGTGCAGCCCGGCCCGGAACGCCACCACGTGCGCCCGCCACCACACCGGCAGGTCGAACTCCGGCCGGTCGAACGGCTCGTCCAGCGCGCTGAGGTCGAGGATCTGGTTGACCCGGTAGGTGGCCGGCTCGGTCCGGTCCGGGCGGGCCGCGACCACATACCAGCGGCCACCCTTGAGCACCAGCCCGTACGGTTCCAGCACCCGGGTCACCTCGCCGCGCCAACTGCGGTAGCGGACCCGCACCCGGTGCTCCCGCCACACCGCCTCGGCCGCCGCCGCCAGGTGCGGTGACGGGTCGCCGTCGGAGTACCAGCCCGGCGTGTCCAGGTGGAACCGCTGCTCCAGCCGGGCCGCCCGGTCGGCGAGCGGGGCCGGGAGCGCGGCGCGCAGCTTGAGCTGCACGGCCGCCACGACCGACTGGTAGCCCAGTTCGGCGGCCGGCCCGGGAAGCCCGGCGAAGAGCAGCCGGTCGGCCTCCTCGCCGGTCAGGCCGGTCAACCGGGTCCGCCACCCCTCGACCAGCCGGTAGCCGCCGGCGTGGCCGGCCTCGCCGTAGAGCGGGATGCCGGCGGCGTGCAGCGCCTCGACGTCCCGGTAGACGGTGCGCGTCGACACCTCGAGGCGGGCGGCCAGGTCGGCGGCGGTGAGCCGGCCGTGGGCCTGCAGGAGCAGCAGGATGGACAGGAGTCGACTGGCCCGCATTCCGCTGACACTAGCTGTCAGGGAAGTGGTCCTACCGTCCCGGCATGGCCTTCCACGACAAGGAGTTGACCGTGCCGGGAACCGTCGAGGTCGCCGGCCGGCACGTCAAGCGCTACCACATCGACCAGCCGGAATGCCGCCTCGAACCGGAGGTGGTCGACGCCGCCTACGCGTACCTGCCGGCGCTGCTGCCCGGCCCGGACGGCGGCACCCCGCCGGCGAGCTGGGTGGTGCTGCACCGGGGCGCGGACACCGGGGCGTACCTGCTGGCGTACAGCTGGTTCTTCGACAACGTGGTCGAGTGCCGGATCGCGATCGCCGGGCAGCCGGCGCTGGACTGCCCGGACGACGACCCGGCGCACTTCGTCGACCTGACGCGGCCCGGCGTGGGCTGCGTGTGGGAGCTGGGCGTGCTGGAGCACGAGCGCGCCGCCTGGATCCGGCACCTGCTCGCGCCGGAGCGACCCGACCTGGCCGGCTACCTGGCCGACACCCGCGCCGAGGGGCCGGTGGGACGCTGATGGGCGACTTCGACTTCTTCGTCGGCACCTGGGACGTGACCAACCGGCGGCTGCGCGAGCGCCACGTGGGCAGCGACGACTGGGACGAGTTCCCCGGCGTCAGCGAGGCGCGGTCGTTCTTCGACGGCGCCGGCAGCTTCGACGAGATCCGCTTCCCGACCCGGGGCTTCGCCGGCTCCACCGTGCGCCTGCGCGACCCGGCGACCGGGCTGTGGTCGATCTACTGGATGAACAGCCGGCGTGGGGTGGTGGAGGTGCCGCCGGTGGTGGGCGGCTTCGCCGACGGCGTGGGCACGTTCTTCGCGGACGACTCCGACGAGGGGCGGCCGGTGCGCTGCCGGTTCGTCTGGTCGGCGATCACCGCGACCTCCTGCCGCTGGGAGCAGGCGTTCTCCACCGACGGCGAACGCACCTGGGAGACCAACTGGATCATGGAGTTCAGCCGGGTGGCGTGACCGGGGGCGCGGTGGTGCGGTAGATCGCGGTCAGCCAGACGTCGAGCAGCACGTCGACCACGTCCCGCTCGGCCACCGCCGGCCCGTCGCCGGCGAACGTGGCATACCAGACGCGCTCGTTCATCGAGTTCAGCGCGATGGCGAGGTCCCGGGCGGGCAGCCCGTCCGGGGCCGCGCCGCGGGCGCGTTCCAGCTCGATCGCGGCCTGGACCGCGCGCACCCAGCGTTCCAGCACCTCGGCCCAGAGCCGCCGGACCTCGGCGTTGGTGCCGCGCACCTGGGCGCAGGCCAGCACCACGTCCCGGTGGCCGCCGAAGGTGGCGTGGAACCGGGAGATCAGCTCCCGCCACCGGGCGCGCGGGTCCTCGGCGAGCCGGTCCAGCACGTCGCCGGCGGCGGCGTCGGCCTCCAGGGTGACCCGGTCGAGCAGGGTGAGCAGCACCGCGTCCTTGGACGGGAAGTAGAAGTAGAACGTGGGCCGGGAGATGCCCGCGCCCCGGGCCAGGTCGTCGATGGAGATGTCGCCGAAGGCGCGCTCGCGCAGCAGCCGCTCGGCGGTGGCCAGGATCGCCCCCTCCCGGTCGTCTCCGGTGGAGCGACCGGCCCGCCGCCCGCGCGTCGGCGCGGCGCCGGTCGGCGTACGGGCGGGGCTCATGTCGGCCGATGCTACACCCGCTCGACACCCTGTCGATCGGACTCGACAGGGTGTTGACTGGGGTCGAGGGCGGTGGATAGTGTCCGGTCCACCGCCGGGGGAGAACGGGAGAAGCCATGGCCTCCGAGCACGTCGACGTCCTCATCGTCGGCGCCGGCCTGTCCGGCGTCGGCGCCGCCGTCCACCTGGGACGCGAGTGCCCCGGCAAGACCTACGTGGTGCTGGAGGCGCGGGGCGCGATCGGCGGCACCTGGGACCTGTTCCGCTACCCGGGCGTCCGCTCGGACTCGGACATGTACACGCTCGGCTACTCGTTCAAGCCGTGGACCGACCCGAAGGCCATCGCCGACGGCGAGTCGATCCGCCGCTACGTGCGCGACACCGCCCGGGAATACGGCGTGCAGGAGCACATCCGCTTCCACCACCGGGTGACGCGCGCTGAGTGGGACAGCGCGACCGCCCGTTGGACGGTGCACGCCCACCGCGACGACACCGGCGAGGACACGACGCTTACCTGCGCGTTCCTGTTCACCAACTCCGGCTACTACCGCTACGACGAGGGCTACACGCCCCCGCTGCCCGGCGTCGGGCGCTACGCCGGCACGCTCGTGCACCCACAGCACTGGCCGCAGGGGCTCGACGTCACCGGCCGGCGGGTGGTGGTGATCGGCAGCGGCGCCACCGCGGTCACCCTGGTCCCGGCCATGGCCGACACCGCCGCCCACGTCACCATGCTCCAGCGCTCACCGACGTACGTGATCTCGCTGCCCTCACGCGACGCGTTCGCCGACGCCGCCCGGCGCTGGCTTCCCCCGAAGGCCGCGTACGCGGTCGCCCGGTGGAAGAACGTCGCGCTCGGGGTGGCCAACTTCCAGCTCAGCCGGCGCGCGCCCGGCCTGGTGAAGCGGTTCCTGCGCCGGGCCGCGAAGGGCCGGCTCCCGGTCGGGTACGACGTCGACAGGCACTTCTCGCCCCGCTACGACCCCTGGGACCAGCGGCTGTGCGTGGTGCCCGACGGCGACCTGTTCACCGCGCTGGCCGAGGGGCGCGCGTCGGTGGTGACCGACACCATCGACACGTTCACCGAGCGCGGCATCCGCCTCGCCTCGGGCGACGAGCTGCCGGCCGACGTGGTGGTCACCGCCACCGGCCTCAACCTGCTCGCGCTCGGCGGCATGACGCTGAGCGTCGACGGCGCCGACGTCGACCTGGCCGGCACCATCGCCTACAAGGGCATGATGCTCTCCGGCGTGCCGAACTTCGCCATGACGATCGGCTACACCAACGCCTCCTGGACGTTGAAGGCCGACCTGGTCGCCACGTACGTCTGCCGGTTGCTGCGTCACCTCGACGACACCGGGCAGCAGATCGTCACCCCGGTCGCCCCGGAGACCGACGACCTGGTGCCGATCATCGACCTCCAGTCCGGCTACGTGCTGCGCGCCGTCGACCAACTGCCCAAGCAGGGGCCGCACGCGCCGTGGCGGCTGCACCAGAACTATCCCCGGGACGTACGCCTGATGCGGCACGGGCCGCTCACCGACGGCGTACGGTTCGCCCGGGCCGGCGCGCCCGCCACCGCGGCGGCGGCCACCTCCGGAGGCGGCGATGCGTGACCTCGAGTTCCCCGGCGGTGTCGCGGTGCTCACCGGCGCCGCGAGCGGCATCGGCGCGGCGCTGGCCGACGGCCTGGCCCGGCGCGGCTGCGACCTGGTCCTGGTCGACCGCGACGCCGACGGACTGGCCGCGGTGGTCGAGTCGATCCGGGCCCGGCACCTGCCCCGCGAGATCGACACCTACGTGGTCGACCTGGCCGACGCCGAGGCGACCGACCGGGTCGCCGCCGAGATCCACCGCGCCCACCCGCGGATCCGGCTGCTGGTCAACAACGCCGGCGTCGCCCTGGGCGGCCGGTTCGACCAGGTCACGCTGGACGAGTTCCTCTGGGTCATCGAGATCAACTTCCGGGCGGTGGTGCGGCTGACCCACGCGTTGCTGCCCGCGCTCAAGGCCGAGCCCGGCGCCCACCTGGTCAACGTGTCCAGCCTGTTCGGCCTGATCGCCCCCGCCGGGCAGGCCGCCTACTCGGCCAGCAAGTTCGCCGTGCGCGGGTTCACCGAGGCGTTGCGGCACGAGCTGGTCGACGACGGGATCGGCGTCACCTCGGTGCACCCCGGCGGCATCCGGACCCGGATCGCCGCCCGCGCCCGGGTCGGCAGCGGCGTGCCGCTCGCCGAGTACGAGGCCGGCCGCCGGCAGTTCGAGAAGCTGCTCACCATCGACCCCGCGACCGCCGCCGAGGCGATCCTGAACGGCGCGCGGCGGCGGCGCGGCCGGGTCCTGATCGGCTGGTCGGCGAAGCTGCCCGACCTGCTCGCCCGGATCGCCCCCGCCGGCTACGGCCGGGTGCTGGCGCTGGGCATGCGCCCCCGCCCGGCCCGGGTGCCCGCCCCGCGTCCGGCGTCCGCCGAGTCGGCTCCGCCTGCCGGGTCCGCCGCGCCCGGCGGCTCCGGCCCGGCGGTGGGCGTACCTGGCGAGCCGGGGGTGGGCGCGCGGTCGGACGGCGAGGCGGTCGCGCCGGAGTCCGGACGTCAGGCGTGACCGTCGCGCTGCCGCCGGCCGACGAACGCACCGTGGCCGGGCGGCGTATGCGCTGCCGGATCAGCGGCGACGGGCCACCGGTGGTGCTGCTGCACGGCATCGGCCGGACCCTCGACGACTTCACCGCGCTGCACGCCGCGCTGGCCCGCGACCACCTGGTGCTCGCGGTGGACCTGCCGGGCCACGGCGGCTCCGCGCCGCTGGACAGCCCGCACACGCTGCCCGCGCTGGCCGGCGCGGTGGCCGGGTTCCTGGACGCCGCCGGGGTGACCGGCGCGGCCCACCTGGTCGGCAACTCCCTCGGCGGTGCGGTGGCCATGCGCCTCGCCGCCGACGCGCCGCACCGGGTGGCCGACCTGGCGCTGCTCAACAGCGCCGGCTTCGGCCGGGAGGTGACCGTGGCGCTGCGGCTGCTGGCGGTGCCGCCGCTGGCCCGGCTGCTGCTGCGCCCGCACCCGGCGATCGCCCGCCGTACCGAGCGAGCCATCTTCGTCGACCCCGCCCACGTCACCGACGAGCGGATCGCCACCGCGCTGGCGGTGGCGCGGCAGCCGCACGCGGCGCGGGTGATGCGGGAGCTGGTGCGCGACCTGGGCACCTGGCGCGGGGTACGCCCCCGGTGGCGGGCCGAGCTGCTCGACGCGGTGGCCGCGCTGGCGCTGCCCACGCTGCTGGTCTGGGGCGACCGCGACCTGATCCTGCCCGCCGCGCACCTGGCGTACGCGCGGACCCGGCTGCCGCACGCGCGCGCCCACCTGTTCCGCGACACCGGCCACATGCCGCAGATCGAGCGCACCTCCGAGGTGGAAACCCTGCTGCGCACCCTCTGGTCGACCTGACCCCGAGGCTCCGCGCGTCGATCATGAAGTTGGCGGCGACAATTCGGACCTGAAACGCCGCCAACTTCATGGTCAACTCCCGATCAGGCACCTGATGGGGGAGGCGGGCGTCGTGGTGTGCGCCACGCTCGGGGGTGCCGTGGATGGGCGCCTCCCGGGGTGGGGGCAGCATAGATACATGACGCATCCCAGCCCGGCCAGTATTGCGCCGTCGGCCGCAGAGCGGGCGTACCGGCACCTCAAGCAGGCCGTCCTGGAGCAGGTCTACCCCGGCGGCCAACTGGTCAGCGAGGGCGAGATCGCGGCGGCGACGGGCGTGTCGCGTACCCCGGTCCGGGAGGCGCTGCTGCGGCTGGAGGCCGAGGGGCTGGTGCGGCTCTACCCGAAGCGGGGCGCGCTGATCCGGCCGGTCTCCGCCCGCGAGATCGCCGACGTCGTCGAGGCCCGCCGGCTGGTGGAGCTGCACGCCGCCGAGCGGGTCTGGCCCCGCCGTGCCGCGCTCCGCGTCGAGCTGGCCGGCCGGCTCGACGAGATGCGCCGGGCGCACGCCGCCGGCGACCTCACCGCGCTGATGGCCGCCGACCGGGCCTTCCACGCCGCCGTGGTGGAGGCGGCCGGCAACGAGATCCTGGCCGAGCTGTACCACCGGCTGCGCGACCGGCAGCTCCGCATGGGCGAGGCAAGCTTCCGCCTCTCACCCGGCTGGGCCGCGGTCGCCCTCGCCGAGCACGCCGACCAGCTCGCCGCGCTCGACGGCGACGACCCGGGCGCGTGGCGCGACGCGGTGGCCGGGCACATCGACACCGCCGCCACCATGCTCGGGACGCTGCGGTGAACGCCGGCCGCCGGCCCGCCGCCCTGGTCTACGCGGTGGCCGTCACCGCGTACGTGGCGGCGGTGTTCCACCGCAGCTCCCTCGGCGTGACCGGGGTGGACGCGGCGGACCGCTTCGGCATCGACGCCACCGCCCTGGCCACCTTCTCCGTGGCCCAGCTCGCCGTCTACGCCGCGATGCAGATCCCGGTCGGGGTGCTGCTGGACCGCTACGGCTCGCGCCGGCTGCTGCTGGCCGGCGGCGCGCTGATGGTCGCCGGGCAGCTCGTCTTCGCGGTCGCCGTCGACGTCCGCCTCGCCGTCGCCGCCCGGGTGCTCGTCGGCCTCGGCGACTCGATGACGTTCATCAGCGTGCTGCGGATCGTGGCGTACTGGTTCCCCGGCCGGCGCAACCCGCTGCTCGTGCAGCTCACCGGCACCGTCGGGCAGCTCGGCGCGGTGCTCGGCGCCGTACCCCTGGTGGCGCTGCTGCACCGCGCGGGCTGGACCCCCGCGTTCCTCACCGCGGCGGCGCTCGGCGCCACCGTGCTGCTGCTGGTCCTCGTCGCGGTCCGGGACACCCCGCGCGCCGAGCACGCCGCCGCGCCCACCCCGACCCTGGCGACCGTACGCCGGCAGCTCGCCGACGCCTGGGGCCAGCCCGGCACCCGGCTGGGCCTGTGGACGCACTTCGTCACCCAGTTCTCCGGCGCGGTGTTCGCCCTGCTCTGGGGCTACCCGTTCCTGGTGCAGGGGCAGGGCTTCGCGCCCACCGCCGCGGCCGGGCTGCTCACCCTGATGACCGTGGTGACGCTGGTCTGCGGCCCGGTGGTCGCGCACCTGTGCGCCCGGCACCCGTTCCACCGCTCGGTGGTGGTCTTCACCATCACCGCCGCCACCGCGGCGGTCTGGGCGGTGGTGCTGGCCTGGCCCGGCCGTGCCCCGCACTGGCTGTTGGTGGCGCTGGTGGTGGTGCTCGCGGTCAACGGCCCCGGCTCGGTGATCGGCTTCGACTACGCCCGCACGTTCAACCCGGTGCACCGCATCGGCAGCGCCACCGGCATCGTCAACGTGGGCGGCTTCGTCGCCTCGATCGCGCTCGTCCTCGCCGTCGGCGTGGTGCTGGACCTGGCCACCCCGACCGGGCAGGACGCCCCGCCGCTGTCCGCGTTCCGCTGGGCGTTCGCCGTGCAGTACCTGCTCTGGGCGCTCGGCGCGGTGCAGGTGCTGCGCTACCGCAACGCCGCCCGCCGCCGGTGGGCCGACGACCGGGCCGCCGCGGTGCCGGTGCCGGCCTGACGGGAGTACGCGACCCTGGGCCGGCGGCGATGATCGGCGGTAGGTTCGGCGGGGGACCGAGACGAAGGAGACCATCTTGAGCCAGGAAGTCCGGGGAGTCGTGTCGCGGCGCAAGGGCGCGCCGGTGGAGGTCACCACCATCGTGGTGCCCGACCCGGGGCCGGGTGAGGCGGTGGTCCGCGTCCAGTCCTGCGGCGTCTGCCACACCGACCTGCACTACCGCGAGGGCGGCATCAACGACGACTACCCGTTCCTGCTCGGCCACGAGGCCGCCGGCGTCGTCGAGCAGGTGGGCGACGGCGTCACCGACGTCGCCCCCGGCGACTTCGTGGTGCTCAACTGGCGGGCCGTCTGCGGGCAGTGCCGGGCCTGCCGGCGCGGTCGGCCCTGGTACTGCTTCGCCACCCACAACGCCGCGCAGAAGATGACGCTGACCGACGGCACCGAGCTGACGCCCGCGCTCGGCATCGGCGCGTTCGCCGAGAAGACGCTCGTGCACGCCGGCCAGTGCACCAAGGTCGACCCGTCCGCCCGGCCCGCCGCCGTCGGCCTGCTCGGCTGCGGCGTGATGGCCGGCCTCGGCGCGGCCATGAACACCGGCAACGTGACCCGGGGCGACTCCGTCGCGGTGATCGGCTGCGGCGGGGTCGGCGACGCGGCGGTGGCCGGCGCGGCCCTGGCCGGCGCGACCACGATCGTCGCGGTGGACACCGACTCCCGCAAGCTCGACTGGGCGCGGAAGTTCGGCGCCACCCACACGGTGAACGCCTCCGAGGACGACCCGGTCGAGGCGATCCGCGCCGCCACCGGCGGGTTCGGTGCCGACGTGGTGATCGACGCGGTGGGCCGCCCGGAGACCTGGAAGCAGGCCTTCTACGCGCGCGACCTCGCCGGCACCGTCGTGCTGGTCGGCGTGCCGACCCCGGAGATGACCGTCGACCTGCCGCTGCTCGACGTGTTCGGCCGCGGCGGCGCGCTCAGGTCGAGCTGGTACGGCGACTGCCTGCCCAGCCGCGACTTCCCGATGCTCACCGAGCTGTACCGGCAGGGCCGCCTCGACCTGGACGCCTTCGTCACCGAGGAGATCGCCCTGGACCAGGTCGAGGAGGCGTTCACCCGGATGCACCACGGCGACGTGCTGCGCTCGGTGGTGGTCTTCCCGTGACCGCCCGGGTGGACCACGCCGTCACCTCCGGCACGTTCTCGCTGGACGGGCAGACGTTCGACGTGGACAACAACGTCTGGGTGATCGGCGACGACGACGAGTGCGTGGTGGTGGACGCGCCGCACGACGTGGCCGCCATCCGGGCGGTCGTCGGCGACCGCCGGGTGCTGGCGATCCTGGCCACCCACGCCCACGACGACCACGTCCGGGTCGCCCCCGAGCTGGCCCGGGCCACCGGCGCGCCGGTGCTGCTGCACCCGGCCGACCGGGTGCTGTGGGACCAGGTCCATCCGGACACGCCGCCGGACGGCGACCTCACCGACGGGCAGACCGTCACCGTCGGCGGCGCCACGCTGCGGGTCCTGCACACGCCCGGGCACAGCCCGGGAGCGTGCAGCCTGTACGCGCCGGAGCTGGAAGCGGTCTTCACCGGCGACACGCTCTTCGCCGGCGGACCGGGCGCGACCGGCCGCTCCTACAGTGACTTCGGCACCATCGTCGAGTCGATCCGCACCAAGCTGCTCACCCTGCCGCCGGAGACGGTGGCGCACACCGGGCACGGCGACGACACCAGCATCGGCGCGGAGGCCCCGCACCTCGACGAGTGGATCGCCCGGGGCCACTGAGCATCGGTCCGGTCCGGGGGCGGGCCGGCGCATGTGCGGCCGGATCGTGGTGCCGGCCGCGCCGGCGTGCGCCCGGACCGGGTCGCACAGGGCGGGCACGATGACCAGCCCCCGCACCCGCCGACACCGTCGTGGCCCGGGGCGAGCCGGCGGTCGTCGGGGATCCAGCAGTGCCGTGATCGCTTGCCGGCACCGCCGGGAAGGGGTTAGCCTGCCTGTGGAACCGGATGCCGGCGCCAGGCGCCGCCCGGATTCCGTTCTCTCCCGTGTGACCGGTCCTCGACCGTCGTCCCCGTCGCAGCTACCACCCGTCGGGCGGTCCCTGCCACGGTCCCTCCCCGTGTCGGCGGTGTTCACCGACGCCGCCTGAGAAAGGCAACCCATGACCCACGCATCCCGCCCGGTCAGCGGTGTCCTCGACACCGCAGGCGGGCAGTTCCCGCTCCGGGTGGACGGCTACCTGCCGTCCCCCGCCGACGTCCACCTCACCGCCGGCCAGGTGCGCCGCTACGGCCTGCGCCGCGGTGACCTGGTCACCGGCGAGGTCGCCGGGGATTCCCGGCCCGGTCGACCGGCGCCGCTGACCCGGCTCGACACCGTCAACGGCCTCACCCCCGAGCAGGTCCGGGGCCGCCCCGACTTCTACCAGCTCACCCCGGTCCATCCGCGGGAGCGTCTGCGGCTGGAGACCGAGCCGCACATCCTGACCACGCGGGTGATCGACCTGGTGATGCCGATCGGCAAGGGCCAGCGTGCCCTGGTCGTGTCGCCGCCGAAGGCCGGCAAGACGATGGTGCTGCAGGCGATCGCGAACGCGATCACCCGCAACAACCCGGAGTGCCACCTGATGGTGGTGCTCGTCGACGAGCGGCCCGAAGAGGTCACCGACATGCAGCGGTCGATCAAGGGCGAGGTCGTCGCGGCCACGTTCGACCGTCCGCCGCAGGACCACACCACGATCGCCGAGCTGGCGATCGAGCGGGCCAAGCGCCTGGTCGAGCTGGGTCACGACGTGGTCGTGCTGCTCGACTCGCTGACCCGGCTCGGCCGGGCCTACAACCTGACCGTCCGCTCCGCCGGGCGTACGCTCTCCGGCGGCGTGGACGTGGCCGCGTTGACCCCGCCCAAGCAGTTGCTCGCGGCGGCCCGCGCCACCGAGGAGGCCGGTTCGCTGACCATGCTGGCGTCGGCCCTGGTGGAGACCGGGTCCGCCGCCGACACGCTCATCTTCGAGGAGTTCAAGAGCACCGGCAACGCGGAGCTGAGGCTGGACCGGGCGCTCGCCGACCGGCGTACCTTCCCGGCCGTGGACGTGCGGGCCTCCGGCACCCGGCGGGAGGAGGCGCTGCTGTCGGACACCGAGCGGCAACGCCTGCGGGCGTTGCGCTCCGCGCTGTCCACGCTCGACCGGCAGGCCGCCCTCGACCAGTTGCTGCGCCACCTCGCCGCGACCGGCGGCAACGCGCACCTGCTGGCCCGCCTCGGCGCGGCCGGCCACCGGTAACCGCCTGGTCCACCCGCGCCGGATCGGTGATACTCGCCCGATGTCCGGACCGACGCTGACCGCCGCGCAGTCGGCCGCGCTGCGGCACGTGCGCGACGTCGCCCTGCGGGACCGACCGGAGGCCCTCGCCGTGATCGCCGGCCACCTCGCCGGGTCCGGCACCGACATCAGGTACGAGGACGTGGTCGCGACCGTGACCGGCCACGGCCGGCTGACCCTCAACTTCCACCCGGACCGGTTGCTGCGGGACGGCCGCACCGTGATTGAGGCGCTCGACGCCGAGGGCGTCTACCGCAGCCAGTTCACCACAGGCATCTCCAACGGCGGGCTGACCGCGTTTCCCGGCGGCGACCGCGACGTCTGGGAGATGGCGATGTTCGGCGGCGCGTACCAGCGTCCGGGCGTGCGTCCCGCCGAGCGCCCGACGTACGGCGGCCTCAACCTGCTCGACCATCCCGACGGGGCGTGCCCCCGCTTCGGCTCCTGCCACCTGCGGCTGCGCCCGGAGGTGCTGAGCCGGACCACGTTCACCTTCGGTGACAGCCACCTCGGCCCGACCGACGTCGGCACCGTCGCCGTGTTCGAACCGGTCCTCGCCGCGCTGCTGGACGCCACCGCCGGCACCGGCACCAGCCTGGGCGTGTCCGGGATGGACACCGCCGCCCTGCTGCGGACGCTGCTGTCCGGCCGGGAACGGGCGTCCGCGCGGGCCGGCCGGGCGCTGGACGACTACATCGAGGCGCAGGCGCACGGCGAGGTGAGGCTCGACCGAGACGTCGAGGCGGTGGTGGCCGATCCGTCGTTCCGCGACACGGACGTGGGACGGCGCCTCGCCGCGACGGCCGACCGGCACGGCTTCGCGCTGGACTGGCACGCCGGCTTCGAGCTGCCCGTGGACGCCGTCGACGCCGACTTCCGCGGCCCGGCCATCCCGCCGCTGGCCGCCCGCGTGCACGCCGACTTCTCCCGACCGGGGGAGCCGTTGCACGCCGAGCTGATCGGTCGCGCCGCCGCCTCCCTGGTACGCGAGCCGCAGCGGTGGGCCGACCGCGGCCCGGCGGAGGTCACCCGGCAGCACCTCAAGCAGCTCTGGCACGTCCTGGTGTGGTTCGGCGAACCGTCCCGTTCCGCCCGCTGAGCGACCCGTCGCCCGGTACCCGGGGTGACCCGGACCGCAGCTCGTGCCGCGCCTGACATATCCGGAATGACCGACAGGCCGAGCTGGTTGTGTCCCCCGTACCGCCGGCACCGAAACCCCGGTCGCCGGCCGACCCCCGAGGGGCGCTCACCCCGGAGCGCGTCGTAACGATCGAAAGGGCAACCATCGTGAAGCAGCACGTCACCCGGTGGCTCCCCGCCGTCGCGAAGACCGCCTACGCGAAGACCACCACCGTCGCCCAGAACCGCCGCGCCGCGCTCACCGTCGCCGGCGTGGCCGCCCTGGGCGGGCTGGCCTTCGCCCCCACCGCAGTCGCCGCCCCGGTGACCAGCGGACCGCACGCCGGCGCCGTGGCCGCCATCGACCTCGCCACCGGCAAGAAGACCGCCACCGAGGCGGCCAAGTCCGGCCTGACCACCGGCAGCGACAAGGTGCCGGCCAAGGCCGACCGGCCGGCCCGGGACAAGCTCATGCCGCACGGCGTCGAGGGCGCGCAGTCGCGCATTCCGCTCGACGACGCGCAGCTCGACAACGCCAAGGCCATCGTCGAGGCGGCCAAGCAGACCGGTGTGGGGGAGCGGGGCGCGGTGATCGGCGTCGCCACCTCCCTGCAGGAGTCGAAGCTCTACAACCTGGGTCACCTCGGCGCGTACAACGACCACGACTCGGAGGGCCTGTTCCAGCAGCGCCCGTCGTCCGGTTGGGGCACGTCCGAGCAGATCACCGACCCGGACTACGCCAGCAAGGCGTTCTTCGGCGCGCTGAAGAACGTCGGCGGCTGGCGGGACCTGCCGCTGACCAGCGCGGCGCAGACGGTCCAGGTGTCCGCCTACCCGTACGCCTACGCGCAGTGGGAGGAGCAGGCGGCGGACATCGTCCAGCAGCTCTGGTGACCCGTCACCCGTGACCGGCCGGCCCCGCTCCACGGGGCCGGCCGTTCCGCTCGCCACGGGCCGCGAGTCGCGCTGCTGGCACACCATTGGCGTATGGGAGGGCTGGATGCACCCATGGTGTGCCAGTGACGCCTCGGTGGGCTGGTGGGTGGAATGTCATGGGTGTCTGCGGGGGCGTGAGACACCCACAGTGTTCCAGTGACACCTCGGTGGGCCGTCGGTGGAACGCTGCGGGTGTCTGGGAGGGCGTGAGACACCCATGGTGTTCCAGTGACGCGTCGGTGGGCTGGTGGGTGGAACGTCATGGCTGTGTCCGGGGCCGGGATGCACCCGTGGTGTTAGTCGGCGGGCCGGGCCGGGCGGGGTGGTCCGGTGGTATCTGCCCGGATGGGTGCGGTGTCCGGTTCGGGGGTGGTGGGCGGCACCCTGGGGGCGGAATCGTCGGCGGGGGCGGGGCGTTGTAACCCGGTGAACGACCGAGGAAGACGAA
>NZ_JBITEP010000057.1:0-14420 GCF_044455315.1 Micromonospora sp. NPDC051300
ACTGGCTTTACAAGCACCCTGTTGAGTTCTCAAAGAACAACCACACACCGCACCGGAAACCCCCACCAGGAGGCCCCCGAACCGGGGTATCTCGTTCACCGCACCCGCCGCTCTCGCGCCGGGCACTTTTACTACGTTACCGCACCGTCTCCGCCGTGTCAAACCGTGTGTCCCGGTCTGTCATGCTTCGTACGGGTTGGCGCCGCTGTGCACACGCAGCGGCGAACCACTGCGTCTGACCATCGGATTTGGCAGGACGGCCGCTGCGGTCTCCCGCGAGCTCGCCCGTTTCCCTGCCGGTCGACAACCTTACCCGGTCGGTTCCGCTCCGCCAAATCCACCCTGCGGCGTTTCGACGGGCCCCGCCCGGACCGCGCCCTCGGCGTGGCGAACCACGTCGGAACCCGGTCACCCGCTCGGATCGGCACTCCCGGGCTTTCGTCCCGTTTGCCCCGTTCCGCGCTGGCAGAGAGAAAGTTACGCGTCTGCGGGTTTGATCGTCAAATCGAGGGGTAGCGTCCCGCGTCACATCATCACCTGGCAGCTATATCCGCAGCTCAGCGCCGGCCGGCACGACGAGCGGCGAGCCAGCCGCGCACGCCCAGCACGCCTGTCGTCGTACCGATGGCCAGCGACGCGGCGATGAGCAGCGCGTGCACCCAAAGGAAGCCGGTCGGGTCGCCCTCTCCGACGACGCCTGTCGACCAGGCCCGCGTGTCGTTCCAGATCGCGAGCGCGAACCTCGGCCAGATCACCCAGGTCCACACCCCGACGCCGACCAGGAACAACGACCAACCGCGCGACAGGACCATGGTCGGCCAGTATGCCAGCGGCACCGTGCCCGGGCGGCCGCATCGACACGTGCCCGACACCGGTGAGCGCGGGACCGGGCAGTGGTCGCGGCGTTTCCCCCGTCGATCGTCCGGGCACTGTCGACGTGCCGAGACGACATCGCGGAGGTGCCAGCATGCAGCCGTTCAATCCGTGGGCCTGGCGGGACCCGGCCGCGCTCGCCGGCGGCTACGACCAGACGAGCCCGGACGACGTGCCGCGCCAGGGCTCCGGGGGCCACGACGACCGGATGGACGCGCCCGGCCCGGGCACGCCGCTCGACCTCACCGGCTACCGGGTGGAGGCGACGGACGGCCGGATCGGCTCGATCGACGAGGCGAGCGAGGAGGCCGACGCGCGCTACCTGGTCGTCGACACCGGCCCGTGGATCTTCGGGAAGAAGGTGCTGCTGCCGGCCGGGACGGTGGCCCGGGTCGACCACCTGGACCGCGTCGTGCACGTGGACCGAACCCGCGACCAGGTGAAGGAGTCTCCGGCGTTCGACCCGGACGACTTCGCGCGCGCCGACTACCGGGAGCGGGTCGGCACCTACTACTCGGAGAGCTACCGGCAGGGTTGAGCGCTTGCGCCACCCCCGGGCCGGGCGGTTACGCTGCCGGCATGAGCAGCTCGCAGGCGTACCCGACGGCGTCCCCCGACGTCCGGCTCGGCACGCTGCGACGCCGGCGGTCCCGCGACCGCCTGCGCTGAGCCTTCCCTCTCCTGCGACCGGCGGATCGAGCCGCCGGTCGTCGTCGATCGTCCTCGCTCCGCCGCCTTCCCATCCGGTGATCCGCGCGGCGGATCGAGCGAGATCGGCGTACTCATGGATCTTGAAAAGGTGTTGTCCGCCCGGCTGGCGCCGGCGTTCGCGGCGGTGGCCGGCGTGCCGGTGGACCCGGTCGTGCGGCGCTCGCAGCATGCGGACTTCCAGTCCGACGCGGCGCTCGCGCTGGCCCGGCGGCTCGGCCGGCCGCCGCGGGCGGTCGCCGAGGAGGTACGGGAGCGCGCGGAGCTGGCCGACCTGTGCGCGGCGGTGGAGGTGTCCGGACCGGGTTTCCTCAACCTGACCGTGGCCGACCGGGCGCTGGGCGACCTGGTCTCCGCGCTGGCCGCCGACCCCCGGCTCGGGGTGCCGGTGGTGGCCGAGCCGGAGACCGTGGTGGTCGACTACTCGGCGCCGAACGTGGCCAAGGAGATGCACGTCGGGCACCTGCGGTCGACGGTGATCGGGGACGCCGCGGCCCGGACGCTGGGGTGGCTGGGACACCGGGTGTCGCGGGCCAACCACCTCGGCGACTGGGGCACGCCGTTCGGCATGCTGATCGAGCACCTGGTCGACCTCGGTGAGGCCGAGGCGGCGCAGGAGCTGTCCATGGGCGATCTGGACTCGTTCTACACCGCGGCGCGGGCCAAGTTCGACGACGACGCGGCGTTCCGGGAGCGGTCGCGGCTGCGGGTGGTGGCGTTGCAGGGCGGCGACCCGGCGACGGTGCGGCTGTGGCGGATGCTCGTCGCTCAGTCGGAGAGCTACTTCCTGACCGTCTACGACCTGCTCGACGTGACGCTCTCCCGGGCCGACTTCCGGGGGGAGAGCAGCTATCACGACCTGCTCGCGCCGACCGTCGGCGAGTTGGACCGGCTCGGGCTGCTGCGGCGCAGCGAGGGCGCGGACTGCGTGTTCCCGCCCGGCTCGGTGGGCCGGGACGGCGAGCCGTTGCCACTCATCGTGCGCAAGTCGGACGGCGGCTACGGCTATCCGGCGACCGACCTGGCCGCGGTGCGGCACCGGACCGGCACGCTGGGCGCGACCCGGCTGCTCTACGTGGTCGGGTCGCCGCAGCGGCGGCACTTCGAGATGGTCTTCGCGACCGCCGCGCAGGCCGGCTGGTTGGCCCCGCCGGCCCGGGCCGAGCATGTCGGTTTCGGCTCGATCCTCGGGCCGGACGGGCGGATGCTGCGCAGCCGGGCCGGCGGGGCGGTGAAGCTGGTCGGGCTGCTCACCGAGGCCGTGGAGCGGGCCACGGCGTTGGCCCGGGAGCGGAATCCGGAGCTGGGCGAGGCGGAGGCCGCCGAGGTCGGGCGCGCGGTGGGCATCGGCGCGATCAAGTACGCCGACCTGTCCGGCGACCGGCACAAGGACTACGTGCTGGACTGGGAGCGGATGTTGTCGCTGGACGGCAACACCGCGCCCTACCTGCAGTACGCGTACGCCCGGATCCGGTCGATCTTCCGGCGGGCCGGGGTGGTGGCGCGACCGGAGGCGCCGATCGCGCTGACCGGGCCGGCCGAGCGGGCGCTCGTGATCGAGCTGGCCGGTTTCGCGGCGGTGGTCGACACCGTGGCCGGCAGCCTGGAGTTCCACCACCTGGCCGCGTACCTGCACCGGCTCGCCGCCGCGTTCAGCGCGTTCTACGAGCGGTGTCCGGTGCTGCGGGCCGAGGGAGCGGTGCGGGAGAGCCGGCTGGTGCTGTGCGACCTGACGGCACGGGTGCTGCACCGGGGCCTGGACCTGCTCGGCATCCGGACCCCGGAGCGGTTGTGAGCGGTCAGCGCGGCAGCCAGGTCTGCACCTCGACCACGTTGCCCTCGGGGTCACGCAGGTAGGCGGAGCGCACGCCCCAGCCGGGGCGGTCGGCCGGTTCGGCCAGGACCGTCCCGGCGGGCAGCGCGGCGACGACGGCGTCCACGTCGGGCACCGGGACCACGACGAGCACGCCGCCGTCGCCCCGGCCGACCGGGAGCACGGCCTCGGCGGCCCGCCGGCCCAGCAGCGCGAGGACGGTCTCGCCGCCGACGTCGAAGCCGGCGTACTCGAACTCGCCGACCACCTTCTCCGGCTCGCCGAGCAGCGCGGTGTAGAAGGCCAGGGTGGCCGGGAAGTCGTCGGTGACGACGCGGGGATACACGCTCATGGTCGGACCCTAGCGGCCACGGTGATCCGTTAACCGATTCAGCCGGCCGTGGATTCCCGGCCGGGCTCGTGACGTCATCGATAACGTTCGAATAACGCGCTGTTTCCGGCGCTTGACGCTCGTTACCTTAACCGGTTCAGTGAGCGATGGCGACGGCCGGCCATCGACGGACGCCGTCGCCTCTCGGTCGCCGCCGGCCCCGGCGGCACAGTCGCGGAGGTTCCCATGACACTGCGCATCCGCCGGACCGCCGTCGCGCTCGTCGCCGTGCTGGCGACCGGCGCGCTGTCCGCCCCACCGGCGGTCGCCGGCGGTCGACAGGCGGCACCCGAACCATCGTCCCGGCACACCGACCCGGCGTTCGTCGTCCGCGACGGCACCCGGCTGACCGTCGCCGGCCGGCCGTTCCGGTTCGCCGGGCCCAACGCGTACTGGCTGGGCCTGGACGAGAACGTCGGCGGCACCGATCCGGCCGACCCGCCGGCCGTCGACCACCCCACCTATTTCCGGATCCGGGACGGGCTGACCACCGCGCGGCGGATGGGCGCCACAGTGGTGCGCGCGCACACCCTCGGCGTCTCCACCGGCCACCCGAAGTCGCTGGAACCGGCGCTCGGCCAGGTCAACCCGGAGGCGTTCGACCGCATCGACTACGCGATCGCCGAGGCGCGCCGGCAAGGGCTGCGGCTGATCGTCCCGCTCACCGACAACTGGCAGTACTACCACGGCGGCCGGTACGACTTCCTGCGCTGGCTCGGCCTCAGCACCGACGACGACGGCGCGCTGTTCTACACCGACCCGGCCGCGCGGGCCGCGTTCAAGCAGTACGTCCGCACGCTGCTCACCCACGTCAACCGCTACACCGGGAAGGCGTACGTCGACGATCCGACGATCATGGCGTGGGAGCTGGGCAACGAACTCAACGGGATGACCGCCGACTGGGTCGACGACGTCGCCGGGCACGTCAAGACGCTCGCCCCCCGGCAGCTCGTCGCGGCCGGCAGCCAGCACGGCACGGACCCCGCCGTGCTGGCGTCGCCGCACGTCGACATCAGCGACTCGCACTACTATCCGCCCACCGCCGCCGGCATCGCTGCCGACGCCGCCGCGGCCACCGCCGCCGGCAAGGTCTACGTCGCCGGCGAGTACGGCTCCGGCCAGGCCACCGACGAGCTGCTGGACCAGGTCGCGGCCAACCCGGACGTGAGCGGCGCGCTGTTCTGGTCGCTCTTCGGCCACCACGACCACTCCGGCTTCGTGCCGCACGGCGACGGCTTCACCGTGCACTACCCGGGCGACACCCCGGCGATGCGGGCGGCCGTCGCGGCGCTGACCCGCTTCGCCACGACGATGTCCGGCCGTCCCGCCCCGGCGGTGATCGGCGACCGTCCGCTGCTGACCGCCGTCGACGCCGACTACGGCATCACCACACTGCGGTGGCGGGGCACCGCGGGCACCGCCGGCTACCTGGTGCAGCGACGCGGCCCGGGCGGGGCCTGGGCCACCGTCAGCGGCGCCCGGCCGCTGAGCGCCGACGACGCGCCCTGGTACGACCTGACCACGCCCGCCGGCCGGGTCACCTACCGGGTGGTGGCGGTCGACGCCGGCGGCGCCGCCGTGGCCGTGTCCGTGCCGGTCGGCACCGACCCGACGAGCGACCAGACGTACGACCCGCTGGAGGACTGGTTCGTCAGCGCCGGGCACAGCGACTCGCTGCGCCGCACGCCCACCGCCGACGGGGTGCTTGTCGCGCCCGCCCGCGGCCGGCCGGGCGAGCTGCGCTACCGGCGGGACGACCTCACCGCCGCCACCGTCACGGTCGCCTCCGCCGGACGCCCCCGGGCCGTGGTCGAGGTGTCCGCCGACGGCACGACCGGGTGGCGGGCGGTGCGGCCCCGCGTCGACCGGGTCGGCCACGACCGCTGGGCGCTCTCCGTCACCGGCCTGCGCGGGGTCGACGGCATCCGGGTCGGGTGGCGGCGCGACGCCCGCTTCGCGGTCACCTCGGTCGCGTTGTCCGCCCGGTCGGACTCGGTGACCAGCACCAGGCCGGGGGCCTTCACGCTCACCGCGCCGGCACCGGACTCGACCGGGGTGAGCCGGTTGGCGGCGCTGGACTGGTCGACCGCGCCGGGCGCCGCCCACTACTCGTTGACCGTCTCCGAGCACGCCGACCTCAGCGCGCCGCTGGTGGCGGTGTCCGGCCTGCGTACCCCCGGTTTCACGCCGACCACGGCCTGGCCCGCCGGAGCCACCCTGCATGTGCGGGTCACCGCGACCAACGGGTACGGCTCGACCGCCACGGACGCCGCCTTCACCACCCGTGCCGACCTGCCCGGGGTGGTGGTCGACGACTTCGACACCTACCCCTCGGACGAGGCGCTGACCGCCGCCTACCCGCGCAACGGCGGCGGCGACCCGATCACCACCACGCTGGCCCCGGCCGGTGAGGGCAGCGGGCACAGCATGCGACTGAGCTGGACCCCCGGCGCCAGCGGATACGCGGGCGTGATCCACAACCTGCCGGCCGCGCAGGACTGGCGTGGCACCACCGGGCTGCGGATGTGGGTGGAGCCGGGCGCGGACGGGCAGCAACTGACCGTCCAGTTCGTCGCGTCCGGCTTCTACTGGGAGAAGACGCTGACGTTCACCGGTGCCGAGCCGCGCGTGGTGCAGGTGCCGTTCGCCGACTTCGCCCCGCCGCCGTGGGCCACGCCCGGCCCGCTCGACCTGGGCGCGGTCACGCAGTTGTCGCTCTATCCCGGCGGCGCGACCGGTCCGAGCAGCCTGCGCCTGGACTCCCTCGGCGCGTACGCGTCCTGACCCGGCGGTGCCGGGTCGGGGCGTGACGTCCCGACCCGGCGCCGGTTCGCGCGGGACCACCCCGACGCGGGCGAGCGGCTAGCGTGACTGTCGACCCGACGAGAGGGAGGCGACCATGGCGGATCGGCGGGCGGTGCTCGCCCCGGGGCGCGGCTACGACACCCGGGGTCCGCTCTTCGTCTACCTCGGGGAGGCGTTGCGCCGGCTCGGCTTCGAGGTGCACGAGGTGACCTGGCAGCGGCTGGACGAGCTGGACCTCGACGCGGCGTCCGGCTTCGTGGCCGAGCAGCTCACGCCGGTCCTCGACGACGGCGTCGACCTGCTGGTCGGCAAGTCGCTGGGCAGCTTCGCCGCCCCGCTCGCCGCCGACCGGGGCATCCCGGCGGTCTGGCTGACGCCGTTGCTGACCGACCCGGCGGTCCGCGCGCCGTTGGCGCGTGCCACCGCGCCGTTCCTGCTGGCCGGCGGCACCGCCGACACGGTGTGGGACGGTGAGGTCGCCCGCCGGCTCACCCCGCACGTGGTGGAGGTCGCGGACGCCGACCACGCGCTGATGGTGCCGGGCCCGCTGGCCCGCTCCGCCGAGGCGCTCGGCCGGGTCTGCACCGCCGTCGAGGCGTTCGCCCGAGGGCTCGACCCGGCCTAGTCGGCCGGCCGGGTGGCCTGGCCGTCCAGCCAGAGCGTGGCACTGGCGTCCCGGTGCGATCCGGCGGAGCCGACGTGCTTGGCGCTGATCCGCGGTCCGTTCCGGATCACGTGAAACAGGGCCATGGCGTGGCCCCGCCCGAGCCCGTAGTCGTTCTTCAGCCAGTCCACGACGACGCCGGCCTTCACACCTGCCTCTCCGTAGCCGCGTCGCTCGGCCTCCTGGACGAGCACGCGTGGGGTCTTGCCGGTCCGGTTCTCGATCGCGTCGAGGTACGCCTGGAAGGACATGCCCCCAGCCTGCTTCCCCGCCGGAGGGCGATCAAGGCGCGGCTACGGCACGAGCGTTGACCCAGGGGCAACGATCCCGGTCCGGATCCGACCGCTCTGCCGGCGGTGCGCTCAGCGCTCGACGATGGTGTTGTTCTCGTCGATGCCGTGGGTCCGCCAGTAGACGTCCCACTCGTCGTCGACGTGCTGCGGAACCTTGCCCTCGGGATAGCGGACGTAGGGCGGGGTGGGCTCCTGGCCGTTCGGGAAGCAGGCGCTGCCGCCCTGCGCACCGACCGCGATGGCCGGATATTCACCGCTGCCGCAGATGGACTCCTCGAACGAGCAGCCGGCGGTGAGCGTCAGCGCGCTCAGGCCGACCGCGGCCAGGGCGATCGAGATTCGGGTTCGCATGCGGAGAATTCTCGTCGCCCCGGCCGCCGCCGCCATCCGTACGCGTACTCAGTCGTTGGGGTGCAGCAGCACCTTCGTCCAGCCGTGCTCGCGCCGGTCGAAGTGCCCGTACGCCTCCGGCGCCTCGGCCAGCGGCAGCTCGTGCGAGACCAGGAACGACGGCTGGGCGCGGCCGGCGATGATCAGGTCGCGGAGCTGCCGGTTGTAGCGCATCACCGGGGCCTGTCCGGTGCCCATCCGCTGGCCCTTGGTGAAGAACGTGCCGTACTGCCAGCCGATGCGGCCCTCCTGTGCCCGCTTGTCCGCGGCGTTGGGGTCCTGCGGCACGTAGACGCCCACCACGCCGATCCCGCCGGTGGAGCGGACCACGTCGACGAGGTTGTCCAGCACCAGCTCCGGATGCTCGTCACCGGACGGGTCGTGGGCCTGGTAGCCGACCGCCTCCACGCCGCAGTCCGCGCCCACGCCGTCGGTGGCGTCCATGATCTGCCGCACCGGGTCGCCCTCGGCGAAGTTGATCGGGATCGCGCCGAGCTTGCCGGCCATGGCCAGGCGGTCGGCCTCCTTGTCCACCACGAACACCCGGTCGGCGCCCTTGATCATCGCGCTGTGCGCGGCCATCAGCCCGACCGGGCCCGCGCCGAACACCGCGACCGTGTCCCCCGGGGCCTGCCCGGCGAGTTCGGTGCCGTGCCAGCCGGTCGGGAAGATGTCCGACAGCATGGTGAAGTCGTTCTCGTGCTCGGTGCCGGACGGCAGGCGCAGCAGGTTGAAGTCCGCGTACGGCACCCGTAGGTACTGGGCCTGCCCGCCGTCGTACGGGCCCATGTTGGCGTAGCCGTAGGCCGCGCCGTCCATCCCCTCGGTCGGGTTGGTGCGCAGGCAGAAGCTGGTCCAGCCGTGCAGGCAGTTCCGGCAGGTGCCGCAGGCGATGTTGAACGGCACGGACACCCGGTCGCCGACGCTGATCCGGGTGAGCGCGTCGCCGACCGCCTCGACCACGCCCATGTTCTCGTGACCGAGGATCTTGCCTTCCTCGACCGAGGTGCGTCCCTCGTACATGTGCAGGTCGGAGCCGCAGATGTTGGTGGTGGTGATGCGGATGATCGCGTCGGTGGGGGCCTGGATCGTCGGGTCGGGCCGGTCCTCGACGGCGACGTCGCGGGGACCTCGGTAGACAAGTGCCTTCACGGTGAACCTCCGGATCGGGTCAGCCGAGGGCGCGGAGGCGCTCGGCGAGGGTGTCGCGGTAGAAGTCGAGGAAGCCGTCCGGGTCCGGGCCGGCGTTCTGGAGCACGAGGTGGTCGAAGCCCGCGTCGACGTACGTCCGCACCGCCGCCACGTGGGCGTCCGGGTCGGGGCCGACCGCGAACTGCTGCCGGATGTCGTCCTCGGTGACGGTGCGGGAGGCGGCCTCGAAGTTCACCGGGTTCGGCAACTCGCTCATCACCTTCCAGCCGGTGACCGCCCACCGGCTGGTCTCCCAGGCCGCCCGTACCGCCTGCTGCTCGTCGGCCGCCCAGGCCACCGGCACCTCGGCGTAGCGCGGGCCGTCGCCGCCACCCTTTCGGTACGCCTCGACCAGCTCCGGCTTCGGCTCGGTGGCGAACAGCCCGTCGCCGTACTCGGCGGCGATCGCCGCGGACACCGGGCCACTCGCCGCCACCGCGATCACCGGCAGCTCGTCGGGCAGGTCGAACACGCGCGCGTCCTCCACCTGGAGGTACTTTCCCTCGTACGACCGGTAGCCGCCCCGCCAGAGCAGCCGGATGATCTCCAGCGCCTCCCGCAGCCGCTCGTGGCGACCCCGCACGCTCGGAAAGCCCTGCCCGACGACGTGCTCGTTGAGCCGCTCCCCGGCACCGACGCCGAGCGTGAACCGTCCATCGGAGACGATGGCCAGGGTGGCCGCCGCCTGCGCGATGATCGCCGGGTGGTAGCGCACGGTCGGGCAGGTCACCCCGGTGGCCAGCCCGATCCGCTCGGTCTTGGCGGCGATCGCGCCGAACACGGTCCAGGTGAACGACGAGTGCCCCTGCACGTCCAGCCAGGGGTGGAAGTGGTCGCTCATCTCCACGAAGTCGAAGCCGGCCTCCTCGGCCCGGACGGCCTGCCGGATGAGGTCCTGCGGTCCGAACCCCTCGCTGGACAGCTTGTAACCGATCTGCATGACGTTTCCCGACTCTGGGGGCCTGCTCCTCTCCCTGACCTTTCCAGGCAGGAGCACCGGAAACCGGCAGACCGGAAAAACCTCTTACCGCCGGCTCAGCCGCGCAGCGTGTCCCCGGGAGGCCGTCCGTACGCCGCCCGGTAGTCGGCCGCGAACCGGCCCGTGTGCAGGTAACCCCAGCGGCGCGCGATCGCGGCCACGGTGTCCCCTTCGGCGCGCCGGGCGGCCGTCAGGTCCCGATGGGCCCGGTCCAGGCGGACCCGGCGCAGGTAGGCGGTCGGGGTGATGCCGAGGTGCCGACGGAACGCCGTCTGCAGGGCCCGGGGCGTGACGATCAGCAGATGGTCCAACGGTTCGAGCCGGACGTCGGCGTCCATGCCGTACCGCACCCGGCCCACCACGATCGGCCCGGCCCCGGCCGCCTCCTGCTGGTAGCTGAACCGGCGGCCCACCCGGTGGAGCCGGAAGTCGTGGCCGACGTAGAGCCGGCGCAGCACGTCGTGCGCCTTCGCGGCCTCCTGGGTGGCGTACGAGTAACGGAAGGGCGATCCCACGTCCTCGGTCATCCTGATCGCCTCCCCGGCTCGGCGGACCGTCCTGTCGTCGCGTGCAACGAGGTCACCACCCGTGCCGTTGCCGCACAGCGGGTCCGGCGAACCGGAGATCCATTCGCAGTTGAGAGCCATTCGGAGCATACTTGGCCGCAGAAGCAAGCCATTTTTGGTCTTCTCGCCAGCAGAAGCGTGCGGGTAAGGTGCCTGGCGTGACGGTTTTTCGGATCGGCGAGGCCGCCGAACTGCTCGGCGTCAGCGCGGACACGGTGCGCCGCTGGGTCGACGCGGGCCGCCTCCCCGCCGGCCGTGACGAGCAGGGTCACCGGGTGATCGACGGCGTCGAGTTGGCCGGTTTCGTCCGCGAGCAGGCGGGCGAGGCGAACGACAGGTCCGAGGAGTCGTCGGCGCGCAACCGCCTGCGGGGGATCGTCACCGCCGTCGCCAAGGACACGGTGATGGCCCAGGTGGACATCCAGGCCGGGCCGTTCCGGATCGTGTCGTTGATGAGCCGGGAGGCGGTCGAGGAACTCGGCCTCGAGGTCGGGTCGGTGGCAGTCGCGGTGATCAAGTCGACAACTGTCGTGGTGGAACGGTCCACCCCGACCCACCGGCCACGGGCCGGCGGATGAGCGCGGGCCGCCGCGCTCGGGAGGAGGAGCCGATGGCTACCCGTTTCGCCCGCGCCGCGCTGGCCGGGACGACCGCCCTGGCGCTGGCGGGGCTGGCCGGCTGCGGCGGCGGCACCGAACCGGCGGGCTCCGCGCCGGACTCCGGGGTGACCGGCACGGTGACCGTCTTCGCGGCGGCGTCGCTTACCGAGTCGTTCACCACGATCGGCAAGGACTTCGAGGCCGCGAACCCCGGCGTGCGGGTCACCTTCAACTTCGCGGGAAGTTCCGCGCTGGCCAACCAGATCAACCAGGGCGCGCCCGCCGACGTGTTCGCCTCCGCCGCGCCGAAGAACATGCAGTCGGTCGTCGACGCCGGCAACGGCGACGGCGCGCCCGCCACGTTCGCGCGGAACCAACTGGTCATCGCCGTGCCCAAGGGCAACCCGAAGGGCGTCCGGGCGCTGGCCGACCTCACCCGGCCCGGCCTGAAGGTGGCGCTCTGCGCGCCGCAGGTGCCCTGCGGTGCGGCGGCGACCACGGCGCTGGGCGCCGCGCAGGTCAGGATCACCCCGGTCACCCTGGAGCAGGACGTCAAGGGCGCGCTGTCCAAGGTGAAGCTCGGCGAGGTCGACGCCGCGCTCGTCTACCGCACCGACACCCGGGCCGCCGCCGACGACGTGGACGGCGTGGAGTTCCCCGAGTCGGCGCGCGCGATCAACGACTATCCGGTCGTCGTGCTGAAGAACGCGCCGAACAAGCCCGGCGCGCGGGCCTTCGTCGCCTACGTCCGCTCCGACCGGGGCACGGCGGTGCTGACCGCCGCCGGCTTCCAGGGCCCCTGACCGCGATGACCCCGACCGGCGCACCCGGCACGGCGGTACGCCCCACCCCGGGCGGGCCGCCGCGCCGCCGTCAACGGGTGCCGGCAGCCCTGCTGGCGCCGGCACTGCTGGGGCTGCTGTTCCTGGTGCTGCCGCTGGCCGGCCTGGTGGTCCGGGCCCCGTGGGACAGCCTGCCGCAGCGGCTCACCGAGCCCGGCGCGCTGACCGCGCTGCGGCTGTCGTTGCAGACCGCCACCGCCGCCACCGCCGTGTGCCTGCTGCTGGGCGTACCCCTGGCGTGGTTGCTGGCCCGCGCCCGGTTCCCCGGCCGCCGGCTGGTCCGGGCGCTGGTCACGGTCCCGCTGGTGCTGCCGCCGGTGGTCGGCGGGGTGGCGCTGCTGCTGGTGTTCGGCCGCCGTGGTCTGCTCGGCGAGTGGCTGGACGGCACGTTCGGGTTCACGCTGCCGTTCACCACCACCGGGGTGGTCGTCGCGGAGGCGTTCGTCGCCATGCCGTTCCTGGTCATCGCCGTGGAGGGCGCGCTACGCGGGGCGGACGCCCGCTACGAGGAGGCCGCCGCCACCCTCGGCGCCGGCCGCTGGACGACGTTCACGCACGTCACCCTGCCTCTGGTGGCGCCGGGCGTCGCCGCCGGCGCGGTGCTCTGCTGGGCGCGGGCGCTCGGCGAGTTCGGCGCCACGATCACCTTTGCCGGCAACTATCCCGGCGTCACCCAGACCATGCCGCTGGCGGTCTACCAGACCATCGAGGGCGGCGACCTGGACGGCGCGGTGGTGCTCAGCCTGGTCCTGCTGATCGTCTCGGTGGCCATCCTCGCCGGCCTCCGGGACAAGTGGATCACCAGCGCATGAGCCCGGTCGTGGACGCCCACCTGACCGTCGACCGGGGCGCCTTCCGCCTGGACGTGCCGCTGCGCGTCGCCGCCGGCGAGGTGGTCGCGCTGCTCGGCCCCAACGGCGCGGGCAAGACCACCGCCCTGCGCGCGCTCGCCGGCCTGCAACCGTTGAACGCCGGCCATCTGGTCCTCGCCGGGCGGGACGTGGACCGGCCCGGGCAGCGCCGCTGGACACCGCCGGAGCACCGGCCGATAGGCGTGGTCTTCCAGGACTACCTGCTGTTCCCGCACCTGAACGCGCTGGACAACGTCGCCTTCGGGCCGCGACGGCACGGCGCCGACCGGCGCGACGCCCGCCGGCGGGCCGCCGAGTGGCTGGAGCGGGTCGGCCTGGCCGACCAGGCGCGCCGCAAGCCACGCCACCTGTCGGGTGGGCAGGCCCAGCGGGTGGCGCTCGCCCGGGCCCTGGCCGTCGACCCGGTGCTGTTGCTGCTCGACGAGCCGCTCGCCGCGCTCGACGCTCGCACCCGGCTCGACACCCGCGCCGAACTCCATCGGCACCTCGACGCGCATCCCGGCGCCGCCCTGCTGGTCACCCACGATCCGCTCGACGCCCTGGTGCTGGCCGACCGGCTGGTCATCATCGAGGACGGCCGGGTGGTGCAGGAGGGCGACGCCGCCACCATCACCGCCCAGCCACGCACCGACTACGTCGCCCGTCTCGTCGGCCTCAACCTCTACCGAGGCGTCGCCGACGGCCCGGCGGTACGCGTCGACGACCGGCTCACCCTCACCGTGGCCGACCCCCTGCACGGCGACGCGTTCGTCGCGTTCCCCCCGTCGGCCGTCGCCCTGCACCCCCGCCGGCCGGACGGCAGCCCCCGCAACACGTGGCCGGCCGTCATCGCCGGGCTGCAACGGCACGGCGACAACCTGCGCGTGCAACTGGACGGCCCGATCGCGGTCGCCGCCGACGTCACGCCGGCCGCCGCCAGCCACCTGGACCTGGCACCGGGCCGGTCGGTGTGGGCCGCCGTGAAGGCCGCCGAGACCCGGGCCTACCCGGCCTGACGGGCCGGTCTCCCCGGGCGGAGAGGCCGGCCCGCGATCCGATCTGCCGGCGTCAGCGCTGGAGGGTCAGCAGGCCCGGGCGGTAGGGCAGCAGGCCGTAGTCGCCGCCGGAGTTGGTGGCGCGGCCCTGGTAGAGCAGTTGCAGGTTGCACGGGTCGACGGTGAAGGTCTGGTCCGCGCTGGTGCGGATCAGCTCGCCGTGGCTGATGTCGTTGGTCCAGGTGGCGCCGCTGTTGGCCTTGCCGGCGAACGGGTTGCTCTCGGTCGCGGCGTTCGGCGTCCACGAGCCGCCCAGGCTGGTGGCGGTGAACGACCGGAAGTAGCGGCCCTGCGCGCCGATGGCTTCGACGATCATGAGGTAGCGGGTCTGGCCCTGGAGCTTGTAGACCTGCACCGCCTCGAACAGGTTGTTCGTGCTGTCGCTCATGACGGTGGTGTA
>NZ_JBITEP010000058.1:0-13655 GCF_044455315.1 Micromonospora sp. NPDC051300
TCACCGCCCACGCTTCGTCGGTCAGTTCGCCTCGACGTACCACCGGCACATCGTCAACGACCCACCGCTACAAGATCGGCAGGACACGCCCTAGGTGACCGTCCTGTCCGGCGAGGTGCTGCCCGCCGTCCCGGCCCTCCACGGTGAGGCCCCCACCGTGGGGGGTGCCGCCGGCGACGGCCTGGAGGAGTTGCTGCGGGAGTGGCTGATCGGCTACGCCTCGCCGCACACCCGCGACGCCTACCAGCGCGACCTGCGGCACTGGCTCGGGTTCCTGGCCGCCTCCGGCGTCGACCCGCTCACCGAGGCCCGCCGGGTGCACACCCACGCCTGGCTACGCGCCCAGGAAGCCGCCGGCCGCGCGTCGGCGGCGACCCGGGCCCGCCGCCTCGCCGCCGTGTCGGCGTTCTACTCCTGGCTGATCGCCGAGGACCGCACCGACCGGGCCAACCCCGCCGCCATCAACCCCAAGCAGAAGCCGAAGACCGACCCGATGAGGCCGAGCACTCCCGGGCTGTCCCGCGCCCAGGCCGAGGCGCTGCTCGCCGCCGCCGACGCTGACACCGGCCCCCAAGCCGCCCGCACCGCCGCGATCGTCGCCCTGCTGCTCTACGGCGGGCTGCGCGTGGGAGAGCTCGTCGGCGCCGACCTTGAGCAGCTCGGCCACGCCCGCAACCACCGCGTCCTGCGGTTCACCGCCAAGGGCGGCGGTGAGCACCTGGTCGCGCTGCCCGCCCCGGTCACCCGCCGCCTGGACGGCTACCTCGCCCGCCGGCCCGACCTTGCCGAAGCCCGGGTGCCGGTGCCGGCTGGGCAGGCCGGGGCCCGGCCGCGCCGGCCCCTGGTGGCCACGGCCAGTGGCGCCCGCGTCGACCGGGGCGCGGTGTGGCGGCTGCTACGCCGCCTCGCCGCAACGGCGAAGATCCCGGTCAAGATGAGCCCGCACGTGCTGCGCCACACCTGCGCCACCCTCGCTCGTGACGCCGGCGCCCGCCTGGAGGACGTCCAGGAGCAACTCGGGCACGCCGACGCCCGCACTACCCGCCGCTACGACCACGGCGGCCAGCGCCTCGACCGGGCACCGGCCTACACCCTCGCCGCGTACCTCACCGCCGCCGGCGACGGGCAGTCTGCGGAATCAACAGGCCAGGGCGGAGCTGACCTGGGCCCGGTTCGTTGAGCAGACCATGGCGGATGTGCACCACTTGCGGGACAACCCGGCGCGCTACTACGAGGTGCTGGGGCGGGTCATGTCAGCTCTGCGCGAGACCGGCGCGCTGAACGGCGCCTCCCATCTGGACTGGTGGCCCGGTGACGGCGGCCGGACCTGGGAGATTGAGTGGCAGGGCGGTCCCTTCCCGACCGAGGTCGCCGCGCGGCTGCTGGGGGCGCCGGAGCCCGGCATCGGCGAGGAACAGGGCGATCACGCAGTACACGGCCTGATCTCGCCCGGCCGAGGCGAGAACGAGCGCGCGCACCTGGTCGTGCTTGACGTGCCAGTGAACCTTCGCGCGATCGACCCGATCGGCGCCAGCCAAGTCTGGGCTGCCCTCTCCCTCGCACAGGGGTAGCCCTCGCCCCACCCCGGTCACGCCGCAGCACCCTGCCTGGAAGAGCGTCGTGCGTGTTGAAGATGTTCGGCAGGCTCGTGGTGTTGGTGACCCACCCCGCCCTCTTTGAGGAGCCGGCTGGGCAGGAGCATAGAAGGGCAACCACGTCAACTGTCGGCTGACGGACACCGGTCGTAGCAGACCTGGAAACGAGGGTTTACACCGGGGTCCAGCGCCGTCTGCGGGTTACCCACAAAGCAGCGATTTGCCGGGCGACGCCCGGCTCTCTAGGGGCCCGAATTGACCAACCGTGATCGCCGGTAACCCAGCGTGCCCTCAGCCGGACAGGCGTACTAGAAGCTCCTGAGACACCAGGTCTGCTGCCAGGCGACCAGCGCAAAAAAAGTGGCCCCTCCGAGGTCAGCGGAGAGGCCACAACCCATTGGTCACCACCGCATGAGATGAACCGTTGGGCAGTTCCGTCGCAGGTCACACCCCCTCTGAGGGCTGTGACGCTACAGGGTAAGTCTGACACATGACGTATCAGGACTGCAACACGCAATGGCAAACTAGATCTCAAAGGTTCCAAGACTCGAATCAAGATTCGTGGACGCTCGCTGCGCCCATTTACCAGCCAGCCCGAAGACCTGTGGATTCTCAAGTCGGGCCGACTGCATTACGGATTAGGCCAGCTCCTTGCAATGCGGAGGCAAGGTAAGCGGAGGGGAGTCGAGCGAACTTCGTATCGGCCTTTTTGGGCGTCGTGTACCTCCTACTAAGGCGTACGGAATGAAGCAACGCAGGGCGGCCAAGTGATCAGAACATCACCGTACGCAAGTCGCCAGAGGGCAAAAGGCGGGGACTATACCACACGCTACCGACACTCCGACCCCATGCTGACCTGCACCTCTGCGTACGCCTGCGCGCGACTGCGCCCCTCGCGCCGATGTGACCGCAGCGGCCGACGGCGGCCGGTCCGGTGTAATAAATGCACCTAAGGAAATCCTGCAAGGAACCCTGCAGAGATTCCGATCGGGTACCTATCGCTCCGTGCCTCCGTACCTTCCGGAACTTCGCCGAAGTTCGCGCAACTTCGCTTCTTCGGGGCGACTCCGGATTGGGTGGCCGATGGGCGCACGACTTTGCGGCATTGGGGGGTCCCACGTTAGGATGAGCGCCGGTCCACGGTGGTTTTCTCGCCGCCTCGGAACGCGGAAGGTCAGCCGCCGCCTGAGGGGACCACCTTTTGGTCACCACCGCACGAGAGAACCGAGGAGGTGTTGAACTTGACCGAGCTGCGCTTCTCGCTGCGTGCTCCCCGGGCCGTGGTGATCTACGTCCTGGTGGTGGTGCTGGTCGTCCTGGGCTACGGCCAGTACGTGCTCTGACGACCGACGTGGCGATGAGGGCGGGCACCGTACGGTGCCCGCCCTCATCGCCTGCTCAGGGCATGGATGCACCGACGTGCCGTACCGTCTGGGGATGGCCGTGGACTGGGGGCGGTTGACACCGGCGTTGCGCGCCGGCGACTGGACCTGCCCCGACCACGGGCGGATCCGCCCCACCGACGGCGCACCGGTGCCGACCTGTCCGCACTACGACGTCGTCGCCCTTCAAGTCGGCGCGACTCGCGACGGGCACCGGGAGTTCGTCGCTCCCGTCCCACCGCGGTGCTCCGGCCCTGAACAGCACCCGCTCACCACCGGTCGGTACCGGTCGGGCTGGACGCCCTGCCCCTGCCCGCCGCCTTACACCCACCGCGGCCATCACACCTGGACGTGCCACTGCGGCGCCGCCACCCACCATCCGCCGGTGATCTCCGGAGGAGCCGTGCCGGTGGCCGAGGCGGCCCGGGCCGACCGGTGATGCCGCGGAATCAGGCGTCGGGGAGCTGAGCGAGCACCTCCGGCGGTGCCAGCTCGACCGGAAGCGGACGAGGCTCGGTGTGCTTGGTCGGGTTGCACCGGTTGAACGGGCCGTACTCGGCGGTCAGCGCGGACAGGTGCGGGTCCAGGTGGTCGCGCCACCAGAGGCTCATGCCGGTCTGGAGGTCGCTGACCCGCAGCGTCTCCCAGGCCCGCCAGAGGGCGTACAGGCGGGAGATCGCTTCGGGGTGGCCCACCACCGGGGGCACCAGTTCACCCCGGCATCCGGCCCGGGAGGCGAGGCGCCGCTCGACGACGTAGGCGAGGTAGTCCCCGACGAACGCCTCGACGTTGCGGTACACCGGCTCCGCAGCGACCTGCTCGTTGATGGGAGGCTCGGGGGCAGGTGGCTCCGGGTCGCCGGCGAGCTGGCCGAGCAGTGCGCTGAGGCCGGCGACGGCATCGGCGCTCGGATCGGTGGCGGGGGTGGTCATACGACGGGCTCCGGTGGGGCGTCGGGGGTGAGGGTCCAGTCGGTGCGGCCGGTGGGTCCCAGCGGGCGATCGATTCTCGGATCGCCGCCGTGTAGGGCCCGTCCTGCCAGGGGCGGTGCGGGCGAGCGCGGGCGGGGCACCGAGGCGCTGCTCGCCGCCGCCGCCGCCGACACCGGCCCCGGGCGGCCCGCACCATCAGCTTCATGCTCCGACGACGTCAACGCCTGGGCGGGCTGTCGTGGCACCAGGAGCATGTGCTCGTCGAGGGGTCCGCCCAGCTCGACATCGACGGCTACCCGCTGGTGTTGCCCGCGCACCCGCGTGACGACCTAATGTCATAGGGTCGCCGGTATGGTCAATGTGGACAAGCGAACTGGACCACCACGGCATGGCGATTGAGCCGTACACCTCTGCGATCGACTGGGCATCTGATGGATGCTGATCAGCCGACTCGGCGGGTGAGCTACACGCCCACGCGCCTGGATCCAGCGGTGATCGCCCCGATCGAGGCGGCGCTCGGCGCCGATCAGGTCGCGGTGGCCACCATCGGGCAGTTGATCGAGGTGCTGTCGCGGCTGCCGGCCGACACCCCGCTGACCGTCGCCGAGTACACGATGGCGGCCGCCGGGCTGAGCTACGCCGACGAGGAAGAAACTCTCGCGGTGGTACGGCCTGCTGCGCTGACCACGCGCACCTCGCGGGGTCCGAGTGAGATTGCGCTCTACGACCCGCCCCTGGTGGCTGGCGTCGAGCTCGGCGCCTGCCGGATCGCCGAAGGGGCCCCGCTCCCGCAGGACATGACGCCTTGGTGCCCGCACGAGCGGGTGGTCGCGATGATGCACGCCGGCGAGCCGGTCGCCATGCTCGACGGCTGCCAGCAACTCGTCGACGACGTTGCCGGCTGGCTCGGCCGCGACGACGAGAGCCTGCTCGAATGGACCGCCGATACGCCGGACCTGCGCGACCAGATTGAGATCGAGGGCCTCCGGCTGGCCCACGCCGCCCGGCGCCTAGCCCAACTGCGCGATCAAATCGCCGCCTACGAGGACGAGTGCCGCGACGGTACGGCGTGACCGAGACCGGGGTGTGATCGCAGGCGATAGCCCGCCCGTGATCCGGGGCCGGCGCATGTGAATTCTCGGCGCCCGGGCCACCGCCGCTATGACCACGGCGGGCGGCGCCTTGACCGGGCACCGACCCTATCCTCGCCGCCGCCGCCGCCCGACCGTCGCCGCTTGGTCTCGGCGACTGGCCTTACCGGTCGCGGTGCCTCGCCTAGCCGTTCAACGCCGGCACCGGTCAGGAACGAGGCGGCGCGCTGCGGGCCTGGTTGCCTCCCGTGGCGTCGCCGCCGGGGGTGCTGTCCGTGACCGTGGTCGAGGGCTTACGTCCGGCGAGCAGCCGGGTGAACAACGTAGTCGTTACCGCGCGGATTCCGCCGTGCAGGAGGTCACGCAGGAGGAGGTCGGGGTCGAGCAGGTCCATCGTGTGTCGCTTCCGGTTGCTGTCTCGGCGTTCACCGGCGAGCCGCAGGAGCGCGGGTCGCATATCGAGCAAAGGCCATCGCCGGTCCGCTGGTGAAGGGCTACGGACGAGCCCGGAACGAGTCGGTCAGAGGCCCTACACTGTCGGACAGCGCGACGCTGTCGGACGCCGTCGGACAGCGTCGGACATTCTCGGACTTGGTCGGATGGGACTGAAGGGCTCTATCGATGAGTGAAGCGCCCGGCGTTGGGGCGCCGAACCCGGCATCCGTCACCACGGTAGCTGAACTGGCCCGCGAGTTGCGAGTGCTGCGCGTCCACTGCGGCAACCCGTCGGTGCGGGAGCTTCAAAGCCGGGCGAAGGTCAAGAAGCTTCAGCCCTTGCCCCACTCCACCGCTCATGACGCGCTGAGCGGGAAGCGCGGCCTGCCGAGGCTTCCGGTGTTGCTGACGGTGCTGCGGGCTCTCGGCCTCGACGAGGCTGACATCCAGCCCTGGCGCGAAGCGTGGTCGCGCGTTGAACTTGACCGGCAAGGGCTCCTTGATCGTCCGGACACCGCGGTGAGTCGCGCTGCCGTGCCGGCGGCGAGGGCCCCCGCGGGCACTCGGATCAGGGCGGTTACCGTGCAGCGCGGTGCCGAGCTGGTCAAGGATCTGGCCTTGGCGGACGTGGTTGAGCAGTTGGCGGATATGCCCGCGCAGGACGCTTCCCGTCGACTCGATCTGACACCGGCCGCGCGGGTGGTGGAAGTCCTGACGAACATGGACGACAGGGTGGCGGGCGGCATCCTGGGCGCGATGCTGCCCGCTACCGCCGCAGTGGTCCTGGCTGCCATGGACCCCGCTACCGCCGCCGAGTTGATCGTTAGGAACGGCCACGACCAGCGCAGCAGGATCTTCTCGCGGCTGTCTCCCGAGGCTGCTGCGACGATCTTCGCGGCGATGCCGGCGTGGATCACTGTCTTGTCGCAGAGCGGGGTGTCTCCCGAGACGGTCGTGCGGTTCCTGGCGCACATGCCGTTCGACATGGTGATGGCGTTCGTGAACGAGCAAGCTGGGCTGGCCCCTCGATGGCTCGCTGTCGCACCTGCGGAGCTGGCGGGCCGCGTGGTCTTGGCGGTTGATCCGGAGCGAGCAGCAGGGTGGCTCGATGCCATCCCCGGTCCCAAGTTCGCCGAGATCGTGGACTACCTGCCCGCGCCGGCACTTCGACCGGTCCTGCCGCACCTGAAAGGGGCCGCGATTCGCGTCCTAAAGGCCCTGGGCGAGGAGCGGCTCGTCCGGTTGCTCACTGCGTCTCCTCGGGACGCTCAGGGTTGGTTGGGGCATCTCCCCAGGAGGCTCAGCAGCGATGGTTTCAGGCAAGTCCAAGCGGCAATCCACCGCGGAAGCTGACAGGCGGGTCTGCGCTACTTGATGCCGGTGCGGAACTTCAACGCGCCGATCTTGTTGCCGTACATGAAGAACAGGGCGGTGCAGACCTGGACCTGGTCCTCATCGGTCAGTGGCTCCCACACCTCGACGACGTCGTCCGCGTCAAGGTCGGCGGCGGCACGGGTCCGCTGGTTGAAGATGCGGCGGGCGCTCTCGTGCTGCTCGTCGCTGAACGTCAGCGCCGGCACCTGCTTACGCAGGTCGTACTGCTCCGGCAACGGTGTCCGCACCAACTCCTGCGGGTAGCGCGCGGACATGATCTGCATCGCCGTGTTGACCAAGTGCGTTGCCAGGAAGGATCCCATCCCCATCTGGATAATCCCCATCACCTCCTCGAACGAGGCGGCGTCGCCCACTCCGACCGGGGTGTCGATGTCGACGTCCAGGCGCTCCATCACCGAGGTGAAGTTTTCTAGGACCTGGCCCGGCTCGATGATCATCCGGTCGGCGCCGTCGGGAATGCTCGCCCGGTGGTGGTATCGATCGAGCAGCTCCCGGACGGCTCGGTCGGCGTCGTCCGGCGGCGGGGTGGGTTGACGGCGGAACAGGCTCACGGGATCTCCCAGGGGTCGGCAACGTCAGGCATCGTTACCGTAAGCGCAGGGTGTGTCAACGCTCGGCTACTGACCTGTCGATGCTGACCGCCTGGAGTGCGGCTTTCGCGGCGCACCATGATTCGTCTTCGGTTGCAGTCGACCAGACGGCACCCGGTGCTGCGGGACGCCGCCGGCGCGCCGACCGGCGTTGTCGCGACGCCTGGCATACGCGCGCCGACGCCGGGGTGATCCGTGGCTGCACGCCCGGAAGGACCCTCGTCTGCCCGGTTCCACAGAATGCTTATGCATTCTGCGAATCGGCAGACGGGGAGTGGCCCTTCGCCCGCGTGCGGTCGACGAAGGGCCACTCTCGCGTGTCACGTGAGTCGTCTAGGAGACGCGGCCCGAGATGGTGACGGACGTGCCGGTCGTGAGCTGGGTGAGGGCGAACGTGGTCTGCGGGTTGAGTACCGGCCCGCAGGCCTGCGTCCAGCAGAACTTGACCTTGCAGCCGCCGCTGTTGCCGCCGTTGCGGTACGGCCAGCTACCGGTGATCGTGCCGTTGGAGCCGAAGAAGCCCTGGTTGGCGTAGGGGGTCTTCCCCGAGTAATAACAGGCGTCGCTGAACTCGCAGATCGGCTGGTTGGAGATGAGTACGCCGAACTCGCGCTCCGACAGCGGCTTGACCGACAAGACGGCGCCGGTGTTCACGTCCAGGACCACGGACTTCGGCTGGCTGGAGTTGAGCAGTGACATGTCGATGGCACCGGCCTCCGCCGAGGCGGGGGCCGACACCACCGCGACACCGGCCTGTTCAGCGTGGGCCTGCCACACGGCCGGACCCCTCCGGCCGGGCGAGCCCCGTACCCCTCAGCTTGGTATATCGAGAATTGGTCACGTTGAGATACGGCCTTTAGTTCAGGAATCTTCGAACGCGTGTCTGGCTGAGCGTGGCCCGCAAGGTGGCACGTGATGTCAGGGGGTCTCGTTACGGTTTCCGGATGGCCGGAACACCTACAGTGATGGTCATGGCGGTCCGGGCTAGTAGCGACTCCGCTGACCGTGGCCGGCCCCTCAGCTAGTGGTAGCGCTGCTGGGGAGCCATCGGTGGCCGCCCCAGAGTCGGCGGCCGTCGTAGACGATGCGGCCATCGGCGACCAGGCGGTGCACCGCGACCTGGACGTCGTCCTTTGAGAAGCCGGTGGCGGCCGCCATGGCGGCGATGGTGGTGGCACCTCCCCGGACGGCCGACAGCACCCGATCAGTCACGATGACCATCTGCGCCGTGCGCTGCTCCTGCGCCGCCGTCTCTTGCTGGGCCTGCCGCGTGGCCTCAGCGGCTCTGGCGGCAAGGGTCTTCTTCCACGCTATCGACCCGGCTGGTGTGGTGATGTATCGCAGCACCATCGGTCGGTCACCGTAGAGGAACGGTGAACTGGGGCGCGGGTAGTGATGCCCCTGCGTGATGTGATGCTCGGGGTGATCAGGCGCGTCGGTGTTCTTGCAGATCACCAGGCGGCCCGCGTCGACGTGCTCGGCGATGACGTCGCCGAACTTCTCCCACGCGATGCCCTGGGTGGGCCACCAGGCCGCGATGCGGGACCTGGTCGACTGGAACGACAGGTCATGGTTGACCTGCACGTCCCAGTCCACGTACAGCTCTTCAACGAGGACCGGCCGGTCCGCGCCGTCGGCGAAGCGTAGGGCGCGCCGCGAGAGGGCGACTTGAGGGGGGCCAGGAATTGTCACATCCCGCATGATGACGGATGGCGGCCATCCGGGAACAGTGGGTAGTGAAGCTGAGTGTGGCGTGTGCAGCGGACGTGGGCTGCCCCAGGTGTCGTCGATGACTACGAAGGTCCGCGCCGGCACGGCAGCCCACCGTAGGCTGGCGGCTGTGCCCGGTTTTCCGCAGGTCCGCGAGGCGGTGTGGCTGTACGGGCCGCATGACACGTTCGTCGCGACCGCGTCGCTGCGGCTGGAGGAGCACATGGACGGCACCGGAGTCTGGACGGTGCTGTTGAACAGCCCGGCCAGCGCGCCGACGCAGCGCGCCGAGCTCCCGGACGAGCAGGCCGCTCGCGCCGAGATGGCGCGAATCCGCGCTGAGGGAAGCGCCGACGGCAGCCGGTGGCGCACCACGAAGGGCTGAGGAACCCGGTCAGGGGCGCGGAAAGCGCGCCCCTGACCGGTCATTGCCGATGTCTGGCAGGAATCCGTGCCTACAGGTCGTCGAGGATGCGGGTCCGTTGACGGTCGTACTCACCGTCGCTGATCAGGCCCTCGCGGTGGGCGGTGTTGAGTTGACGGAGCCGGTCGACGAGGGTCGCCGACGTGGGTGTTGTCGGGCTGGTGTCGGGTCTGGTGACACGGTTGTCGGAGTCCGACCCGACAGCTTCCCCGGTAGCGGATGGGGGGATGGGTTCTGGCACGTGGAGGCCGTCTTCTTGGTCGAGGATGGCGTCGGCGATGCGCCAGAAGCACTCGTCGAGGGCGGCGCCCTGGTTGGCCGAGGCGCGCAGGAACTGCAGGGTGTCGGGCACGCAGTGCAGTGCGACGGCCAGTCGGGTGGCGTCTGCGGCGGACGGGACGAGTCGGCCGGCGAGGATGTCCGTGACGGCGATGGCGGCGAGGTCGGTGCGGCTGGCCAACTCGGTGATCGAGGTTCCGGCGAACTCGGCGTAGGCGCACAGGTAGCGGGCGAGCGCCCGGCGCGCCGGCGGGGCCTGTGCGTCGATGGTGGCCACCAGGTGCCCGAAGCGGATCCGGCGGCGGGTGGTGGGCAGCTCGGGGAAGTCGACGATGGGAGTGTCGCGCAGGAGCGGGGCGGCGATGAGTTCGAGGGCGACGCACTGGCGGGCGTACTCCTCGCGGATGGTGGCGACGTCGGCGGCGATGGTTTTGACGCGCAGCAACTCCTCGCGGGTCTCGTGGAAGCGGGCCTCGATCTCGTTGGCGCGCTGGATCTCGTAGTTGCGGCCGTTCTCCGAGGCGCGCAGGTTCTCCACGTGCCGCGAGGTCTCGTCGCGCAGCCGCTCCTGCAGGCGGGCGAGTTTGCGCTGCAGCACCGGCACGGCTGGTTCGCTCTCCGGGACGTTGCGCAGCCCGGGTTTACCCGGGGGACGGCTGACTGGCCCGTTGTAGCGGTCGGGGAGCTGGTTGCGGGCGCACTGGTACCAGCCGGCGGCGTGGGCGCGAATGCTGGCGGTGTCGCAACTGTCGGGCAGGCAGCCGATGATCAGCTCGGTGATGTCCCAGCTCGGGCCGAGGCGGTAGCGGCCGTTGAGGTTCTCCGACAATTTCTGCCGGTTCAGGCCGGGAAAGGTCAACCTCCTGGTGTGAGCGGTTCGTAGGATCTGCGCCTGCCCGCCGTCGACGTAGTCGCTGATCAGGCTGCGCACATAGAGGGTGTACTCGGCGGCGTCGGGGTTCTTCACACGGCGGCGGATCGTGGCGGAATCCACCTCGTACGGGCGGGCGTTGCGGTTCGTGGGTCGGTGAGCAGCGGTGCTCATGATCGGGTCGTCCTTGAGACACGAAGGGGGGACCGGCAACCGGAAGGTTGTCGGAACTTCAGCGGCTCCTCTTTTCCGACACTTCGGACGCCGGGCAGAGTGATCCGTGCCGATCAGTGCTGACTGGCTGCTCGGTCAGGGTGCTCCGCGCGGGTTGGTTTGGCGGCCAGATCGGCGCGGAGCACCCGCACTTCTATACACGACGCGAGGCCTCGGTGACAGCATGCATTTCCCGACCCAGATTTCAGTGATGGCGACGATCATCAGCGCACCCGGTGTGCGTCCTTACCTGCCTGCCGCCGACAGGAAGAACCGCCCAGCTCAACCCCCACGGCGGCATCAACCTCAACACCGCCGGCCGCCCCGGTGGATCCGGCGGCCCCGCCCTCCCGCACCCCGCTGAACCGGTCCACGCGTTGAGACGCCCCACCTGTTCGCCGCCACCGGCTCGATGGTCGACGGCCTGCTGTCCTGTCAGAGGTTGCCGTTTGCTTCGGACCCGAACGGCAACCCTGGATTCGCTCAAAGCGCAGGTCAGGCCGCCCGTGACAGATTCCGGTCGACAGGCGACTGACACTGTCTGTGTCACCGTGGTGGTGGCCATGCAGCCGACTGTGGGGAGGTCCCTCTGTCCGACCGGGCGTTCGTCCAGCGACTACGGACCTCCGGCGGCCCGTCACACGAGCTGCTGGTGCTGCTCGACGAGCATCGTGTCCTAACCACCGACCAACTGGCCCGGGCCAGCCGAGCACCCGTGCGTACGGTCCGGCACCGCCTGGAGCGGCTACGCCGGGCCGGGCTGGTCGACGCGGTCCGCCCGGGCCGCGAGGCCGGATCCGCGCCCCGGCACTGGTGGCTGCGCATCGCCGGCGCCCGCCTGGTCGCCGGCACCGCGGCCGCGCCCGGGCGGCAGCGCCCGTCCGGGCTGCACGTGGCCCACGCGGCGGCGATCGGCGAGACGTGGCTAGCGGTCCGCGACCACGGCCCGGCCGCCGGCCTGGCCCTGCAACGGTGGTGGTCAGACCGCACCGGCTGGCAGGAATGGGAGAGCACCCGGGCGGGCGACGGCTCCCGGATCCGACGACTGACCCCGGACGCGGCGCTGCTCGTCGACGTCGACCACGACGACGTCGTCGGCACCGCGGCCGCGTGGGTCGAAGTCGACCTGGCAACCATGAGCCAGACGGTGCTGCGGGAGAAAGTCGTCCGCTACCTCGAGTACGCCTTCCACCGGGTGTGGGCCGGCCGGTGGCCGCACTGCCCGCCGCTGCTGCTGCTGACCACCACCGAGGCCCGCGCCGCCACGTTCCTTACCGTCGCCGGCAAGCAGCTCGCCGCCGCCGGCCGCGGCAACCTGGTCTACGGCGGCCAGGCCGGGCGGGACATCGCCGACGCCGACGCCCTGGTGATCGCCGCGTGCGGTCTGGTCCGGACCCCGGCGGCCGCGGTGAGCGGCGATCCGGTGTGGCTGCTGCCCGGTGACCCGCCCGCCCAGGTGAGCCTGGCGCACCTGTTGGCCGGACGGATCGTGGCGCAGGCCCGCGCCCAACACCACCGGGACGAGGCCGACGCCGCGGCCGCGCGCCGCGAACGCGTCGACCAGCTCGGCGCGGTGCTCGACGCCGCCGACGACGTCGCCCGACTCCTGGACGCCGCGATCGCGGTGGAGGTCCTCGCGCTGTACCCGCCGGCGCGCCGGCCCGGCCTGCCCGAGCACGACCCGCAGCTCGTCGACGCGCTCCTGACGTGGTGGGCCGACCGCACCAACCCTGTGCTCGCCGACCGCGGTCGCCAGGTGCTCGTCGACCGGCACGACGCCGCGTGGCGCGAGCAGGCCCACCTGCTGCTCGCCGCCGTCGACGCCCACGGCGACGCGCCCCGCTACCGGGTGATCGCCGCCGCTCTCGCCGAGGGGCACCTCGCCCCCTGGGGGCGCGCCCTGTACGTCAACGAGCCACCGCCGCGAACCTGGCGCCAGGTCCAGGACGCCGCCCTCGACGCGCACCACCAAGCGCTGCGCTACGACCAGGTCGCCGCCGTCTGGGCTCGGCTGTCGTGGCGGGCCCGCCGCCACACCACACCCACCCAGCTCGGCGCCGATCACGACCGCGAGCACCTGCTCATCTGCGACACCTGCGCGATCGCCTACCCCCGACCCAACCCCGACGGCGAACACTGGCGCGACGGCGAACACTGCCCGCACTGCCACGCCGGCACCCCCATGCCCTACGAGCACCGCGACCAGGTGCCCACCCTCGACGCCCGGCTCACCGCTATCCGCGCCCGTCTCGCCGGGGGTGGCAAGGACGCCTTACTCCCGCAACGCTGAGCCAGGTTCGCCCGCAGGCGCTACCACCGCGCTACCAGCCCTCCTGTCACCGGTGGCGACCGACCGGGCCGTGTCGAGCATCGCCCGGCCATTCCGGACCGTCCGTAGTTTCCGGCCCGAAAACAACGCTAGCGCTGGTCAATCGCCGTACAGCACCCCCAGGCGGTGGGCGGGGGAGCGGTCCAGGGAGCCGCGGTTGCGGTCGTAGCGGCGGGTGGTGCGGGGATCGGCGTGACCGAGGAAGTCCTGGACGTCGCGCAGCGGCGCTCCGTCATCGAGCGCGGCGGTGGCGGCAGAGTGCCGCAGGCTGTGCGGGCTGATCTGCTCGGCGGCCGGCAGTCCGGCGACGCGAGCTAGGGCGTGTCCTGCCGATCTTGTAGCGGTGGGTCGTTGACGATGTGCCGGTGGTACGTCGAGGCGAACTGACCGACGAAGCGTGGGCGGTGAT
>NZ_JBITEP010000059.1:0-12708 GCF_044455315.1 Micromonospora sp. NPDC051300
CAACAACGAGGGCCGCGTCAAGCTCGACGACGAATCCCTCATCAGCGACAACGACCCCACCAACTGCGCCAACACCGTCAAGGACTGCTTCAACTGACCTGACGGACCCGGGGTACGGATCGGCCCCCCTGCCGTCTGGCAGGGGGGCCGGTCCGCACGTGCGGTCAGCTCTGGACGAAGACCGCCACGCTGCGCGCCGGCACGGTGAAGGTGCCGGCGGCCCGGTCGAACGAGGCCGTCCGCAGCGCCGGGTCGGCCGAGTTCCGCAGCACCGGGTGCAGCGCCACGTTCGCCCCCCGCAGGCCGGTGACGGTCTGCTTCGCCGTCTCCGGGGTCGCGTTGAAGACCACCGTCACCGACTTCCACTTCCCGTCCAGCCCGCGGGCGTCCAGGGTCATGGTGAGCACGCCCGGGGTCTCCTTCTCCCCGGACAGCGGGAACGCGACCCGCTTCTGCACCTGCTCGGCGGTGGGCAGCCCGAACACCGGCGAGGACCGCCGGATGCGCAGCAGCTCCGCGTAGCGGGCGTCGCTCAGCTCGATGGCCGCGCAGTCCGGCACCAGCTTCGCGTCGGCCAGCAGCGGCTTCGCGTACGGCCACTTGTCCTTGTTGTCCTGCTCCGGCGGCAGGCCGGCGCCGAACCCGTTGCCCTGCGCGCAGTCCCAGCGGATCTGGTTGAACCAGTCACCGGAGTTGAACGAGTTCCGGTCCAGCGACTTGGAGCGCAGCCGCTCCGAGCCGGCCGTCACGAACCCGGTCCCCTGCCCGAACGCGGTGGTCGCCAACGCGAGCACCTGCATCCGGGCCCGGTCCTGCGCCGAGGTGCCCTGCGGCAGCTTGTACGCCAGCGCGTCGTAGAGGATCTCGTTGTCGTGCGCGTCGACGTAGGTGACCGCCTCGCCCGGTGCGGCGGTGTAGCCGGCCGGGGAGCCGTTGTAGTCGACCTGCGCACCGGTGACCGTCCTCCCGGCGGAGTCGGTGAACCGGTAGTCGCGCAGGTTGCCGGTCAGCCCCACCTTGATCAGGTCGTGGGCGTGCAGCAGCCGGGCCTTCTGCTCGGCCGCCGAGCCGTTGGCCGCGTCGCCGTTCGGGTCGGTGAACAGGCCGGAGGCGAAGCCCTGCACCCGCGGGTTGGCGTCGAACGGGCCGCCGCCGCGCACCGCGTCACGGAGCCGGTCGTTGAACGTGCCGATCCCGGTGCCGGCCATGTTGGCCTGGGTGGCCTGCACGAACCGGGCGTCGTTCGCGACCTCGCCGAAGTTCCAGCCCTCGCCGTACAGCAGGATCTTCTTGCCGTCCACGCCGTCGCGGGCGGGCGTCAGCTTGTCCAGCGCGGCCCGCACGGCCAGGATGTTCGCCTTCGGGTGGTGACCCATCAGGTCGAACCGGAAGCCGTCCACCTTGTACGCCTTGGCCCAGGTGACAAGCGAGTCCACCACGAGCTTGCCCATCATGGCGTGTTCCGGCGCGGTGTTGGCGCAGCAGGTCGAGTTGGCGACCGTGCCGTCCTCCAGCAGCCGGTGGTAGTAGCCCGGCACCACCTGGTCGAGCACCGACTTCGGATCGGTCCCCGCGGCCGAGGTGTGGTTGTAGACCACGTCCATGACCACCCGCAGGCCGGCCTGGTTCACCCCGGCGACCATCTGCCGGAACTCGGTGGTGCGCTTCGCGCCGTTCGGGTCGACCGCGTAGCCGCCCTCCGGCACCGTGTAGTGCAGCGGGTCGTACCCCCAGTTGTAGCCGTCCTTCTCGGCCACCGCGGCGACGCACTTCTGCTGCTGGTCCGAGTCCGGCGGCAGCTTCGCCAGGTCGCAGGCCGGCTGGGCCTGGTCGGCCCGCTTCTCCGGGATCGTGGCGAAGTCGAACGCCGGCAGCAGGTGCAGGTAGTTGACCCCGGCGTCGCCGAGCGCCCGCAGGTGCTTCATCCCGGCGGTGTTCGGGTCGGTGAACGCGAGGTAGGTGCCCCGCCTCTCGGCCGGGACCGTGCTGTCGGCGATGGAGAAGTCGCGCACCGACAGTTCGGAGATCTGCGCCTTGGCCGCCGGCACGGGCGCCGGCTTGCGCAGGTTCGCCCAGCCGGCCGGCGCGAGCGCCGGGTCGGTCAGGTCGACGATCTGGCTGTGCGTGGAGTTCGGCGCGAGCGCCACCGAGTAGGGGTCGGTGACCGACGCGGTGACCACCTTCTGCGCCGCCGGCTGCCAGGCCTCGACCTGGTAGCGGTAGTAGCGCCCGGTCCACGCCTTCGTGCCGCGCACCGACCAGACGCCGGTGCGGTCGTTGCGGCTCATCGCCACCGTGCTCGGCTGCGCGGTCGGCGAGTCGAACAGTTGCAGCGACACCTTCCGCGCGGTCGGCGCCCACACCGCGAGGGTGGGCACCCGGCCGGCGAACGTCGGGCCGAGCTTCGCGCCGGTGGCCGCCGGGTAGACGTCGTCGAGCACGCCGGGGATCTGCACCCCGGTGGCGCTGAGCAGCGCGCCCTCGGCGTCCCGCTCGGTCACCACGAGCTGCCCGCGCAGCGCCGCCGGCACCTTGGCCAGGTCGGCGCGGTCCAGCGAGAAGGCGTGATAGGCCCAGAGCTGGGGGTACGCCTGCCGTTGCGCCTCGGTCAGCCCGTTGCGCTGCGCCCGCAGCGGAAGCGTGGTGTACGTGCCGGTCAGCTCGCCGTCGGCGATGCCGATCCCACCGGCCGGCGCGGCGACGAGCGCGTACTTCTTGCCGTCGGTCGGGCCGGTGGCCCAGGCGACGGTGGACCTGTCGATCCACTGCGCCTTCTGCTTGGTGACGTCGAGGTCCGTGGCGGCGCCGGTGGTGGCCGCCGGCAGCAGCCGACCCTTGACGCCGGCCAGCAGCCACACCTCGTGCCCGACGCCGGTCAGGTCGAGGCGCTGGTCGTCCGGCTGGTCCTTCTCGTCACCGTTGTGGATGATGTAGCTCAGCCCGGTCGCGCCGGCAGCCAGCGGCACCCGGAACACCGCGCCGTACGCGTCGATCTTCTCCGGCTTCAGCGGGGCGGCCCAGTCGGTCGGGTTGGCCGCGCCGTCCCACAGGTGCAGGCCCCAGCCGTCGTAGTTGCCGTCGGCCTTGCGCCAGTGGATGACCGCGGTGCCCTGGTCGACGGCCGGGTCGGGCTCGCCGGTGGCGGCCTGACGGGTCGGGTAGAGCGTCGGGTCGCCCTGCTTCACCCAGACCTCGCCGGTCTGGGTGACGTCGATGGTGCGGTCGTTCGCCACGTCCTTGTTGCCGTCTTTGTCGACCACCAGGAAGCCGACCGACTTCGCGCCGGGCTTGAGCTTCACCCAGGCGAAGCGGCCGTAGGAGTCCTCACCGGCGAACGGTTGCCCCTTCGGCCACTCGGTGGCGTACGCCGGGTCGATGTCGCCCCAGGCGTAGAGCCCCCAGTCGTCGTAGCCACCGGCCGGGCGCTGGTAGTGCACGACCGCCCAGTCCCGCGACGCGCCCTGCGCCGGGGTGCCGACCGTGCCTGTGGTGCGGGCGGTGGCGGTGCGGCCCTTGCCGTCGCGGACCACCGCCTTGTACTCGACCTTGGTGCCGCCGGCCAGGCCGGTCAGGTCGTGGTGGACCGTGTACGGCGCGCGGTCGGCGCTGCCCAGCAGCGTCCACTTCCCGCCGGGCACCCGGGCGGCGAACGTGACGGTGGCGAGCGGGTCGCCGGTGACCTGGGCGGTGATCGCGGTGGTGGTGGCGACCGGGGCGGCGCCCGGCTCGGTGAGCGTGACGGTCGGGGCGGCGCCGGGCTGCGGGATCGCCCGGTCGGCCTTGAGCACCACCGCCGACATGGCCGGCACGGTGACGCTCAGCTTGCCGTCGGCGCCGGCGGTGGCGGTGGCCGCGCCGCCGTAGATGCCGGTGAAGCGGGCGCCGGCCGACCAGGTGTCCACGGTGACAGTCTGCGGGGTCGAGGCGTTGTTGACCGCCGCGACGTGTTCCACCCGCTCGGTCTTCAGGACGCGGGAGAACGCGAACACGCCCGGACCGTCGGCGGCGTACCGGGTGACCTGGACGCCGTCGCGCAGCGCGGGGTGCGCCGCCCGGAGCTTGCCCAGCTCGGCGATGGTCCGGTAGAGCGGGTGCCGGGTGTCGTACTGGTCGGAGGCGTGGGTGCGGGTGGTGCCGATCAGGTCGTCGTCGAGGTAGTCCGCGGTGCGTGAGGCGAACATGTCCTGGCGGGCGTCCTTGTCCCCGCCCGGCCCGGTGAAGCCCTGCTCGTCGCCGGAGTAGACCACCGGCTGGCCGCGGGTGAGGAACATGAGCTGGTGGGCGAGCTGGTCGCGGCGCAGTTGGCTGGCGTCGTCACCGCCGGCCGCGGCGATGAACGAGCCGATCCGGCCCATGTCGTGGTTGCCGAGGAACGTGGTGAGCCGGTTGGCGTCGGTGTCCCGGGCCGAGTAGAGGTCGTCCCTGGCGTACACGTCGGCGAGGGCCTTGGCCGAGCCGTCGGCGGCGGTGTAGCCGCGGGCCGCCTCCTGGAACGAGAAGTCGAGCGTGGCGGGCAGGCCGCCCTGGCGTACGTAGGTCGACTCGATCGCCTGGTCGGCGCTGTAGACCTCGCCGAACATGAAGAAGTCCTTCTTGCCGGCCTTCGCCGCGTAGGCGTCGATGCCCCGGGTGAACTGCGGCCAGAAGTCGAGGTTGGCGTGCTTGACGGTGTCGAGGCGGAAGCCGTCGACGCCGGCCTTGCCGATCCACTGGCCGTAGATGTCGGTCATGCCCCGGACCACCTCGGGACGCTCGGTCCACAGGTCGTCGAGGCCGAAGAAGTCGCCGTACTCGCTGTTCTCCCCGGCGAACGTGGAGTCACCGCGGTTGTGGTACATGGTCGGGTCGTTGAGCCACGCCGGGACCTTGGCCTTCGCGTCGGCCGGGCTCGCGAACGTCGGGGTGTACGGGAACGACGCCGCGTTCACCGCGGGGAACTTCCGGGTGCCGTCGGCGTAGTTGCGGTCCTCGAACGCCCGGCCCGAGGCGTCCTTGTAGGGCGCGGTCTTCTTGTCCACGTAGCCGTACTTGTCCTCCGCGTAGCGGATGATGTCGGCCGTGTGGTTGACGATGATGTCCAGGTAGACCTTTATGCCGCGCCGGTGCGCGAGGTCGACGAGCTTCTTCAGCTCGGCGTTGGTGCCGAAGTGCGGGTCTACCTGCGTGAAGTCGGTGATCCAGTAGCCGTGGTAACCGGCCGAGACGTCCGCCCCGGTGCCCTGCACGGGCCGGTTCTTGAAGATCGGGGCCAGCCAGATGGCGGTGGTGCCCATCCCCTGGATGTAGTCCATCTTGTCGATGACGCCCTTGAGGTCACCGCCGTGGTAGAAGCCCTTGTCGGCGGGGTCCAGGCCGGTGCGGAGCCGGTCCCCGGTCAACCCGCCGGTGTCGTTGCGCTTGTCGCCGTTGGCGAAGCGGTCCGGCAGCACGAAGTAGAACTGCTCCGCCTTCGCGGTGTTGGTCCCGGCCTTGAGCAGCGCCTCGGCGGACGGCTCCCGGTTCCACTGGGGGGCGTTGCCGGCGGCCAGGACGTCGGGGGTGACGGCGCGCTGGGCGCCTCCGGCGCCGAGTTGGTGGAGAGCTGTCGGCACGCCGACGAGGGCCACCGGCACGCCGACGAGGGTGAGTACGAGGGAGGAGACCAGGGCGAGCAACGCCTTGGGGGATATCGGCGTCGGTTTCATCGACGGCCTTTCTCTGGTCGCTGATTCGCCCGCACGCTAGCCCTTGCCGAAACATTCTGCAATACCTTGCAAACGACGTCGCAACACGGCAGTCATCTTGCAAAACGCCGGAACCGGCGTCCGCGCGTACGGGACCGGCGGGTCAGAGACCGGCGCAGGTCGCGCCGTCGACGGCGCACGAATCCGGCCGGGTGCCGGCCTGCTCGACGTGGAAGCGCACCGGCACCGACGCGCCGGCGGCCAGGTCGACCCCGCTGCGGTAGGTGAAGACCCCGCCGTCGAAGCCGAACGTGCCCTGCTCGGCGCCCTCCACCCAGGCGGTGACCAGCCGGCCCCGCGGAAACGTCAACCGCACCGTCCAGCCATGCGCCGAGCGACCGGTGTTGACCAGCAGCACCTCGCCGATGAAGCCGCCGTCGAACGTGTTCACCACCCCGTACCGCCCGGTCATCGCCGACGGCGGGGCCGGTCGCGGCGGCGCGGGGGACGCGGGCCGGACATCGCCGCGCGGGGTCCCGGTCGACGCGGCCGGCGTCGGCCGGGCCGGCAACACGGTCGACCGGGGCGAGAGCCCAGGCGCCACCGGGCGCGCGGCCGGGCTCGACGCCGTGCCGACGCCGGTGGGCGACGTCGCCGGCGCGACCGGCAGGCCCGGCAGGGACATGGCCGGGTCCGTCGGCCCCTGCGTCGGGAACGTCCGCCGACCGCGCACCGAGCCGAGCGCCACCGCCAGCAGCACCACCATCACGATCACGCCGATGGCGACGAGGATCCACGGGGACGAGGTGATGGCGGAACCGGGCGACGGGGCGGCACGACGCGTGCGGGACATGTTCCTCCTGTCGGCGGGCAGGGGAACGCCCGGCTGCCCTCCCCCGTTGGCGGACTGCGCCAGCCTAGCCAGCAACGCCGCGAGCGGCGAGCGACGCGAACGGATCTGACCCGCGACTCAGCGACCTGATACGTTGCACGCCGATCGATGACCACAATGGCTCGTGCGGTGCGCAGAACGGGTGGCCAATGACTGAGTGGCAGGGCAACATCAGGCGTGCGTCCACGGCGGACCACGCCCTCGTGACCGGGATCCTCGCCGAGGCGTTCATGCGGGACCCGGTCAGCGGCTGGATCTTCCCGGCGGAGGACCACCGGGCGCGGGTCCACCCCGCGTTCTTCGGGCCGTTCGTCGCGTTGGCGCTGCGTACCGGCCAGGTCCACGTGGCCGGCGACGGCCTGGGCGCGACGCTCTGGCTGCCGGTCGGCGGCGACCACGACGGCGACGACGGCGAGGAACTCGCCGAGCTGGAGTCCGCGATCGGCCCCGAGGCGATGAAGCGGTTCGCCGTGCTCGACGAGCTGATGGCCGCGAACCACCCCGGCGAGCCGCACTGGTACCTGCCGTTCATCGGGGTGCACCCCGACCACCACGGCAAGGGCGTCGGCTCGGCGCTGCTGCGCGACCGGCTGACCGAGTTGGATCAGACCGGCACGGCCGGCTACCTGGAGGCCAGCACGCCGCGCAACGCGGCGCTCTACGAGCGGCTCGGCTTCCAGCGCCGCCCGGTCACGCTGGACCTGCCGGACGGGCCCAGCCTCTACCCGATGTGGCGCGACCCCGCCTGAGAAGACTCGCCGTCCCGCCCCGGATCCGCCGGGGCGGGACGCGTCAGCGGCGGACCGTCGTGGTGCTGACGTCGAGCGCGCCCACCACCGCGGCGAGCAGCCCCTCCAGTTGCGCCGGAAGGAAGCGCCGGCAGTCCCGCATCCGGCCACCGACCTGCGGGTCGAAGATGTGCGCGGCGAGACCGACCGCCTCGCCCAGGCTCGCCAGCAGCAGCGTCCCCGGGTCCAGCTCGGCCGGGGACGAGTGCATCAGCATCGCGGTCAACCGGACCCGCGGCGACGCCGCCTGGTTCGGGTCGATGGCCGGCCAGCGCACCTGGCGGCCGATCAGCTTGCCCTGCTCCCGGCGCAGCACGCCGGCGGTGACCAGCCGGGTGCCGACCCGCTCGTTGATGTTCAGCTGGGTCCGCAGGTAGCGGATCCACAGCCGGGCCGGATGCGCGCCCTCGCGCCGCAGGATCTCGGTGATCAGCAGGTCGGTCAGCGGCTCCTGCCACAGCCGCGGGTCGACCGCGGCGATGCCGCCGTTGTCGAGGGCGATGCGGCCCTCGAACATCAACTCGGCCAGCGCGGCGCCGGCCAGTCCGCACTCCAGCCGGTCGACGGCGACATGCGGCTTACCGGTGAACTCGTCGTGTCCGATGAGGAACAGCGCATCGGCGAGCCGGTACGTGGCTTGTGCCCCGGGGTAGGTCATGGTCCATCCTCGAACGGTGGCCGTGATCGTCGCCACGGGACGGTACGGCATGAACACGCACAGCTCAATTCCGGTCGATCATGCGCACCCTAATCGATATCGAAGCGGGCTTGTGACGATCCGTGATCACCAATACCCTGCTTCAGGCTGTTCCGAAGTAGACACCCTCTACCCCTTCCCCCTCCCCCTGGAGAAGCCTTGTCCTCCGATCCGTTCTTCTCCGACGGTGGGCTGCGCCGTGGCCGTCTCGGCACCGCCCACCTCGTCTTCTTCACCGTCGCCGCGTCGGCTCCGCTGACCGTTCTCGGCGGCGGCGTCACCACCATGTACGCCGTCAGCGGCAACGTCGGCGCCGCACTGGGCTACGTACTGCTCGCGGCCGTGCTCGCCGTCTTCGCCACCGGCTACGCCGCGATGAGCCGGTACGTCGCGAACGCCGGCGCGTTCTACGCGTACATCGCCAACGGACTGGGCCGGGCCGGTGGGGTGGCCGGCTCGGCGGTCGCGCTGGCCGCGTACAACGCGATCCAGATCGGCCTCTACGGGCTGTTCGGCGCGATCATGAAGGACTTCATGACGGCGAAGGCCGGGCTCACCCTCGACTGGTGGGTCTGGGCGCTGCTGGCCTGGATGTTCATCGCCGTGCTCGGCGTGCTGCGCATCGACCTCAACGCCAGCGTGCTCGCGGTGCTGCTGGTCCTCGAGTGCGTGGCGGTGCTGATCTTCGACCTGGTGGCGTTCGCCCACCCGGCCGGCGGCAGCGTCACCACCGCCGGCATCAGCCCCACCCACCTGTTCGGGGCCGGGTTCGGCGCGGTGCTGGCGTTCACCATCGCCTCGTTCACCGGCTTCGAGAGCGGCGCGATCTACAGCGAGGAGGTCAAGGACCCGCGGCGCACCGTGGCCCGGGCCACCTACATCGCGGTCGCCTTCACCGGCCTGTTCTACGCCTTCTCCGCCTGGGCGCTCACCGTGCTGACCGGCCCGGAGAACGCGCAGCAGGCCAGCACCGAGGCCGGACCGGGCGTGGTCTTCGGCGCCCTCGACCAGTACGCCGGCACCGTGATCGCGGACATCGCGAACGTCCTGTTCATCACCAGCGTGCTGGCCGCCCTGCTGTCGTTCCACAACGGCGTGGCCCGCTACCTGTTCGCGCTCGGCCGGGAGAACGTCCTGCCCCGCTTCCTCGGCGCGACCTCCAGCCGCAGCGGCGCCCCGATCGCCGGCTCGCTGATCCAGAGCGTGCTGGCCGTGGTGGTCTTCCTGGCGTTCGCGATGAGCGGCCGCGACCCGGTCATCGACCTGTTCACCTGGCTCTCCGGCTCGGCCGCGGTCGGCGTGGTGCTGCTGATGACGCTCACCTCGGCCGCCGTCGTCGGCTTCTTCCGGGGCCGCGGCGGTCCCGAGTCGGCCTGGCAGCGGGCGATCGCCCCGGCGCTCGGCACCGTCCTGCTCACCGCCGTGCTGCTGGTGCTGCTGTTCAACTTCGACGCGCTGCTCGCGCCGGACACCGCGAGCTACCTGAAGTGGCTGCTCCCGGCGATCCCGGTGGTCGCCGGCGTGCTCGGCCTGATCTGGGGCGCGGTGCTGCGGACCAGCCGGCCGGACACCTACCGCCGGATCGGGCAGCTCGACGAGGAGGGCCTGCACGAGCCCGGCCTGCACTCGGCCCCGGAGGCCGACCGCTGGGCCGCCAGCCACCGCTGAGCAGGTAAGGCGGGGCCCCTTCTTAACGCTTGCGGTAGAGAAGGGGCCCCTTCTCAACAACCGGGCACCGGGTCAGGCGGTGCGGATGACGGTGCAGATGGCCGGGCCCTCGTCGGTGGCCCGCAGCAGATAGCGGTAGCGCTCACCGGGCACCGCCCGGCCCTGGCTGTCGAGGAACTCCCACCGCACCGCGACCTCGGTGAGCAGCGCGGACACCTGCTGCACGTCCTCGATCTGCGCGTTCGCGGCGATCAGTTCCCGCTCCTGGTAGTCGGGCGCGGCGCCGACGAAACTCAGCGCCACCGCCGCCGGCGAGGCGAACGAGAAGCTGTAGGTGTCGGCGACCACCAGCCCGGGCAGGGCGTAGCAGCCGGCGATCGCCGGCACGTCGGCGCTGGTCAGCGCCACGCCGTACCGGTCGAAGAAGTCGGAGAGCGTGTCGAGGTCGGTGGAAGCCGTCACACCGGCTTCCATTACCGGCCCGCCACCTCGGCAAACCTGGTCAGCGGGGCGGGATGCGAACCTCGATCTCCGCACCGAGCTGGGCGCCGCCGGTCAGCGCCAGGTCGTCGCCGCTCCAGAACCGCCCCGGGTCGTACCAGTTGGGTCGCCGCCCGGCCGGCAGGAGCCCCATCGCCTCGTACGTCACCGCCACCACCTCGGCGCAGTACGCCGTCTCCAGCGCCCGGTCGCGCGCCTTCGTACCCTCGTCGGGCCCACGGTCATCGTCCGACGTGGACGGCGCGCGGCGCAGGTGCGGCATTCGGCCCCGGGCCCACCGCCAGGCGAGCTGCGCGGTGGAGGGGAACGGCGTGCCGTCGAGCCGCGCCACGGTACGCAGCACCGCCTCCTCCATCGTGGTGTCGGCGGACGGTTCGAGCTGACGCAGCCAGCCGCGCTGGCCGTACCGGTTGGCCCACACGCAGACCGCGTCGCGCAGGTCGTGCAGCTGCACGCCGCGCTGGCGGGTGCCGGTCCACATGTCCGGCAGCGAGCGGCCCAGCTCGGCGTGCCACATCAGCGGCGGCATGTCGTCCAGCACCACCGCCATGCCCACGTGGTTGACCGGGCTGTTGGTGGTGAACTGGATGGCGCGGTCGGGCACGCTGCGCCCGCGGAACACCCACAGATCTCCGGTACGGGTCAGCTCCACGGCCTCGTCCAGGCTGATGCTCATGGAGGACTACCCTAAGCCGATGCGGCAACGGATGCGGTGGTGGAAGCTGCTCGGTCTGGCCGGTCTCGCCGGCGTGGCGGCGACGGGCGTGGTGGTGGCGCGGGCGGAACGGCAGCGCCGGGCGTACACCCCGGAGGAGATCCGGGACCGACTGCGGGAGCGGCACGCCAAGGCATCGTCCTCCTGATCGGCGATTTTCCGGGGCGGCGCACGGCGGCGAGCTGCCCTATCATCGGCCTGATGAAAAACAGTTTCTGGGAGACACAGTTTATTCTCGATCCCCCGCCCGCGCCGGTGGAGCGGCACGGCGACGTCGACCTGCACCTGCCGCCCGGCGACGGCCGCCACCCGGCGGTCGTGGTGGTGCACGGCGTACCCGGCCCGCCGGAGGCACCCGACGCGCGGGACTGGCCGCTCTACCGCGGCTACGGCGCCCTGCTCGCCGAACGCGGCGCGGTGGCCGCGATCCCCCGGCTCACCGTGGCGCACCCCGACGACCTGACCACTGTCGCGGACCGCGTCGCCGGCACGGCCGACCTGCTCCGCGCCGACCCGCGCGTCGACCCCGACCGACTGGCGCTCTGGCTCTTCTCCGGCGCCGGCCTGCTCCTCGGCGACTGGCTGCGCGACCCACCACGCTGGCTGCGCGGGCTCGCCGCGACCTATCCGCTGCTGGCGCCCCTGGCCGAGTGGCCACCCGTCGATCCGCGCTTCCACCCGATCGACGCCCTCGGCCCTACCGGATCCCGGGCCACCAGCCCCGACCCGCTCGGCGCCACCGGCCCCGATCCGCTCGACCCCATCGGCGCCCACCCGGCCGACTCCACCGGCGACCGGGCCGGAGCCGTACCCGCCCCGACCGCTCGCGTCGACGCCGGACCCGTCGGCGGCGCGGCGCGGCGGCCGGTCGGCCCGAACCAGCCCTCGGCGGCCGGCGCGGTCCGGTCGGTGCCGCTCGTACTGACCAGGGTCGGGCGGGACCGACCCGAGGTCGCGTCCTCCATCGACACGTTCCTGACCGCCGCCGCCCGGCACGGCACGCCTGTCCGGATCGTCGACGTGCCGCACGGGCAGCACGGTTTCGACGCCCTGGACCACACGGATGAGTCGCGCGTCGCCGTGCGTACCGCCCGTGACGCCCTGCTCGACCTGCTCGCCCACCGCTGATCCGACTACGGTCCGCCGGGGTGGCGGCAGGCGACCCGCCCGGAACCGACAACCGTCGCCACAGCCGCGCACACCGCGAACCCGTGAGCCCGACCGGCGCCACGGATGCCCGCACAGCCGTTGACACACCCATGGCGTTCCAGTGACGCCCACCAAGCCGGCGGGTGGAACGCCATGGGTGTCAAAGCGGCCCTCAGACACCCATGACGTTCCAGCGACGCCTACCCAGGCAGGTAGGTGGAACGCCGTGGGTGTCTGCCGGGTCGGCCGGGTCGGCCGACGTGCCCGTTCGCGCGGGGGCGAACGGGTGCGACCGGTGTCGCTTTCGTGCGGTTTGGGGTGGTGAGGGTCACCGGCTCGGCGGAATCGGCGCCGGGGGTGGGGCGTTATACCTGGCAGACCGCGTGGAGCCCCGGCCCCGCCGCAGGCACCCGGTCGGAATGACCGGCCACCGGCCGTCGTTACATCCCCTGGCGCCGCCGAGCGCACGACCCGGCAGGCGCCGGAATGACCGGCCACCGCCCGTGGTTACACCCCCAGGCCGCGCGCCGGCCGCCGGGCCCCGAGCAGGCCACCCGCGCCGCCGGGCCCACCCCCTTCAAGACTTTCCCCCGCACGTGGCATCCCCCGTGCCGCGTCCACCCCCACGTTTTGGG
>NZ_JBITEP010000060.1:0-9050 GCF_044455315.1 Micromonospora sp. NPDC051300
CTGCAACTGCTCTACCAGGGCCGCGCCACCAACTCCGGCGGCGACTACGGCCTGCTGCCCTACCGCCCGGGCCTGCTGACCCTCCAGCGCTGACGGCTTCGCCGCAGCACGTCACCAGGGCCGGGCACGTCGCCGTCCCACGGAACGCGAGCGCGGCCGACACACCGGTCGGCGTGAACGGGAACGAGGTCTCCGTCAGCGTCGGCGCACGCAGCGACGACACGAGGGCGGGGGCGGCCGAACGGCCGCCCCCGCCCCGTTCGCGCCGGTCAGCCGGCGTACGTCTCGAACTCGCCGACCCTGGGCGTACCGCTCGAGCTGTTGATCTTGAAGTTGATCTTCTTCAGCGAGGTGGCCGCGAAACTGACGGCGCCCGCCCCGGTCCCGGAGGCCAGCACCGCCCCGGTGTCGTTGTTGACGAGCTGCCACGACCCGATCGAGCCCTGGGTGCCGGACGGCTCGCGGACGACCACCCGCGAGACCGTGGTGGCCGAGCCCCACTTGATCGAGATGGTGCCGGTGGACCCCGACGGTGACCAGTACGTGCCCAGACTGCCGTCGCGCACGTTGCCGTAGCTGGTGCCGTCGGCCTTGCTGGAGCCGTCGGCGCCGGCGCCGGAGGCGAGGCTCAGGTTGGTGCCGCTGGGCGGCGGCGGGCTGGTGGTCGTCGGCGGCGGGGTGGTCGGCGCGGGCGTGGTGGGCGCGGGCGTGGTGGGCGGCGGGGACTGCGGCGTGCAGCCGCCGTCCGACACCCGCAGTCCGGTGTTGGCGCCCGCCGTCTGCCGGACGATGTCCGGCACGCAGCTCGCGCCGTCCAGCCGGTACGAGTAGGGGATGCCGACCGTGGTGGTGGACGTCGGATTCGGCCCGGCCGGGTAGTTCTCGTTGCCGGTGGCCGACCAGGTCACGTTGTCGAAGATGTTGCCGGCGACCTGCCAGGTGCCGCGTTCGTTGGTGTAGAACGTGCCGAGCACGTCCTTGGAGTTGCGGAAGTAGTTGTTCTCCACCTTGGCCCGCGCGCCGGCGCGGGAGTTGATGCCGGACTCGTGCAGACCGGAGTAGTGGTTGTTGTACATGTGGGCGACGCCGCCACGCAGCAGCGGCGTGCGGGAGTCGATGTTCTCGTAGAGGTTGTGGTCGAACGTGACGAAGCCGTTCGACCTGTCGCTCTCGCTGGAGCCGATGAGACCGCCGCGGCCGGAGTTGCGCAGGATGCTGTAGGACAACGTCACGTACTGGGTGTCGTCCTTCATGTCGAACAGGCCGTCGAAGCCCTCCGCCTCGCCACCGGACGCCTCCAGCGTGACGTGGTCGACCCAGATGTTGCGGACGGTGCTCTCCATGCCTACCGCGTCGCCGCCGTTGGAGGTGGGCGAGCCCGACTTCTTCACGTTCCGCACCGTGACGTTCTGGATGATGATGTTGCGCGAGTCGCGGATGTGGATGCCGAGTTGGTCGAAGACCGCGCCGCCGCCCACCCCGACGAGGGTGACGTTGCTGATCTGCTTCAGCTCGATCACACCGGCCGCGGTGTTGCAGCTCGGACCGGACACCTTGGCGGTGTTCCCGTGGTTGATGGTCCCGGAGACCTCGATGATGATCGGGGTGCTGCTGCTGGCCCGGTTGCACAGTGCCGTGTGGATCGCGGTCCCGGTGGTGGCGCGTACCGTCTGCCCGCCCGCGCCGCCGGTGGTCCCGCCATTCTGGCTCGCGAAGCCGGTGGCGGCCCCGGCCGCCGCCGACGCCTGCGGGGTCGGCACGGTCACGGCGACCGCGACCCCCACCACCGCCGTGGCCGCAACGGCCTGGAGTCGCAGTGCGACTGGTCGTCTCATTGACGCCTCGATTCGTTTTCGCGCACGCCGGATCGACCGGCTGTCGCCGAACAGGAAAAGGGAATTGCCGCGACGCGATCAGGCGCGCCGCCGGCGGCGTTTCTCCATTCGCGGCGCCCGGCCCGCAAATGAAACATCGATGTCACGCAATCGTAAGAAAGCGCTTTCGCTCAGGGCAAGGGTTGGCGTTTGCAGGTTTTTTGCAGCGACCTGGATGTACGCCCCACGAAGAGCTGCGGCCCCTCCGTCATCCGGAGGGGCCGCAGTCGGCTTCGGTCACTCTCGAGGAGGGTCAGACCACCGTGCAGGCGACGCCGTTGAGGGTGAAGGCAGTCGGCTCAGCGGTGTTGCCGCTGGTGTTCGCCTGGAAGCCGATGTTGACGGTGGCCCCGGGGGCGATCGCGGCGTTGTAGTCGACGTTGCGGGCGCTCACCTGGCCGCTTGACGGCGAGTAGGTGGCACCCCAGCCCGAGGTGATCGACTGGCCCGAGGGCAGGTTGAAGGCCAACGTCCAGCCGTTGATCGCCGAGGTGCCGGTGTTGGTGATGTCGATGCTGGCCGTGAAGCCGGAGCCCCAGGAGTTCATCGTGTAGGCGACCCGGGGACCCGTGCCCCCACCCGGGGTCGGGCTGACGGTGGGCGTGGGGGTCGGGGTCGGGCTGGGCGGCGGGGTGCCGTTCACGCCGACCACGAAGGTCATGATGCTTCGGGCGGGCAGGGTGACGGTGAGGGAGCCGTTCGACATGGTGAGCGCGCCCTGGGGCGCGACGGTCCGGCTCGCGTCGGTCAGCCAGTTCGAGACGCTGCCGGAGGCGGTGGTGCCGGACAGGGTGAACTGCTGACTCACCGAGGAGGTGTTCTTGTTGACGGCGACGATGACGACGGTGTCGCCGCCCCGGTAGGCCGAGACGTAGACGTTCGACGCCGGGTTCGCCGTCGCGTCGACGCGGGTGTAGCCGGGCCGGACGAACCGGGCGAAGTGCGCCATCATCGCACCACGCTTGCTGACCTGGCCGTCCTCCCGCATGGGGCCGTAGCTGCGCCGCAGATACCACCAGACGTACGCCTGGAACTCGGCGTCCACCATGGCGCGATGGATGTGCTCGCCCACGTCGAGCGCCTCGGGCCAGGCGTCGCCCGAGTTGGTGTTGCTGTTCGGGTAGTAGACCTCGGTCATCCACAGCTCTTTGCCCGCGCCCTTCTGCTTGAAGAGGGGGTACGGGAAGTTCGAGTACGACGTCCCGTAGAGGTGGGCCCCGATGATGTCCACGTTGGCCAGGGCGGTGGGGTCGTTGAGAATCGGGTCGGACATGGACTTGACGTACTGGAACGACTCGGGCGCCATGACCCGGGTGCTGATCGAGCCGGCGTTCTCCCGCAGGAACCTGACCATCTCGGCAGAGGTCCACCACGTCCAGTCGTGCGCGTAGTCGGGCTCGTTCTGCACGGAGATGCTGTAGAGGGGCACCCCGTTGTTGCGCAGGTACGTGGTGAAGTCGTTGAGGTGCTGCGCATAGGCGGCGTACGAGCTGTAGCGGAGCCGCTTCGCGTTGGTCTGGCTGCCGCGGGTGAAGGTCTCGATCATGCTGGCGGGCGGGTTCCACGGCGAGGCGAAGACGGTCACTCCGAGCTCGGCCGCGCGTTTCGCCGTCGCGAGGTCACGGCCGAAGTCGGCCGAGCTCTCGCCGACGGGAATCCGCAGGATGGAGAAGCCCAGGCGCCCCTCGCCGGTGCCGAACGCCGTTTCCCGCTGGGCGGCCGTCAGGTCGCCGATCCAGGCCGCGTGGGTCATGGCGCCGTAGCCCTTGATCGTCTGCCGCTGCGCCGACAGGTTGACGGTCGCCGGCGCGGCCGAGGCTCCCGTGGCCCCCAGCAGCGTGGTGGCCGCTGCCGAGACCGGCACGGCCCCCATCGTCATCAGGACGGCTCTCCGGCTCAGCAATCGCCGCGCGCCGCTGACCGGCCCGTTCTGGTCGTGCGTCATTCTGCGTCCTCCTGGCTGGTGGTGGTGATACGCGCGTGCCCCGGTCCGGTCCGGACCGGTCGGCACCGCCCCTCCAGCGTCGCCCTGGGGACTGCCCTTGACCCCGGCGTCAATGACCCGTCGGCCCTCATCGACTGACGCCGCTGTTAGCGCTAACAGGTAGTTAGTTTAGATTCCGGCGCAAGTCGGGTCAAGCACGGGCGGCCCCCGCGCAGGCGACCCGGCACCGGCCCGGACGGACCCCACAGGCGTCCAGGGCGGTGAGGTCACCACCGCCGGGCGACCGGTCCGGAGTGGGCCTCGGCGTACCCACGCGGTCGCGCGTCGCCGGCGCGGACGCGCTGGATCAGCACGACACAGACCAGCACCGCCGCCGCCACCGCGACGGTGGCCGGGGTGACCCGCTCGCCGAGCAGCAGCGCCGACCAGATCAGCGTGAGCACCGGCTGGGCGAGCTGGATCTGGCCGACCTTGGCGATGCCGCCCCGGGCCAGGCCGGCGTACCAGGCGAAGAAGCCGAGGAACATGGAGACCACGGTGAGATAGCCGAACGCGGTCCACGCGGCGGCGCCGGCCCGGGGCGGGTACGCGAGCGCGGCCACCGCCGTGACCGGCACGGTGACCGGCAGCGAGAGCAGCAACGCCCAGCAGATCGTCCGGGCACCGCCGAGTTCCCGGGCCAGCACGCCACCCTCGGCGTAGCCCAGTCCGCACAGCGCGACGGCGGCGAGCAGGAACGCGTCGGCCGGCGACAGCGCGCCGCGGATCGCGCCGCCGGTGACGAGGAACGCGAGCACCAGCGCCAACCCGGCGGCGCTGGCCAGCCAGAACAACGGCCGCGGTCGCTCACCGGCGCGCAGCACCGCGAACACCGCGGTCGTCGCCGGCAGCACGGTGACCACCACCGCGCCGTGCGCGGACGTCTGCGTGGTGAGTGCGAGCGAGGTGAACAGCGGGAAGCCGACCACGACGCCGAGCGCCACCACGGCCAGCCGCCGCCATTGCGCGCGGGTGAGGCGCGGCGCGCCGGTCACCCGCAGGTAGGCCCCCGCGAGCAGCGCCGCGCCGACGGCGCGTCCGAACGCGACGAACCACGGGTCCAACGCCTGGACCGCGACGCGGGTCATCGGGAGCGACATGCTGAAGGCGAGCACACCGAGTGTGCCGAGGGCGATGGCCGTTACCGTTCTGGTGTCCGTAGCGCTACGCTGATCCGTCATGAATGATGGTAGCGCCGTGGATCGAATCGTCCACCATCTGGGGGTGCTGGTGGCGACCGCGCCGCCCGGCACGCGGCTGCCGTCGGTGCGCGAGCTGACCGCCCACCACCACGTCTCCCCGGTGACCGTCGCCGAGGCGACCCGCCGCCTCGTCGCCCAGGGCCTGGTCGAGACGCGGTCGGGTCGCGGCGCGTTCGTGGCCGCCCGGCCGGACGAGCGGCCCGGCCGGGACCTGTCGTGGCAGACCGTCGCGCTGGGACCCCGGCGGGACGGGGAGGATCAGATGCAGGCGCTACTGGCGCTACCGCCTGCCGAGGCCATCCCGCTCTCCGGCGGATACCTGGACCCCGACCTCCAGCCGGCCGCCGCGCTCGGCGCCGCACTCGCCCGCGCGGCGCGGCAACCGGCCGCCTGGCATCGCGGGCCGGTGGAGGGACGCGCGGACCTGCGGGCCTGGTTCGCCCGCGAGACCGGCGGCGGCCTGCGCGCCGAGGACATCGTGATCTGCCCGGGCGGGCAGGCGGCGCTGGCCTCCACGCTGCGGGCGCTCGGCACGCCGGGTGACACGCTGCTGGTCGAGTCCCCCACCTACCTGGGCGCGCTGGCCGCCGCGCGGGCGACCGGGCTGCGGGTGGTTCCGGTGCCCGCCGACCCCGACGGGGTACGTCCCGACCATCTCGCCGCCGCCTTCGCGCGCACCGGCGCCCGGCTGTTCTACTGCCAGCCGCTGCACGCCAACCCGCACGGCGCGACCCTCTCCCCCGCCCGGCGCGCGGACGTAGCCGAGGCGGTCCGGGACGCGGGCGCGTTCCTCGTCGAGGACGACTACGCCCGGGACCTCACCCTCGACGGCGAGGCGCCGCCCCCGCTGGCCGCCGACGACCCGGACGGGCACGTCGTCTACCTGCGCTCGCTGACCAAGCCGGCCGCGCCCGGCCTGCGGATCGCCGCGCTCGGCGCGCGGGGTCCGGCCGGCGCCCGGCTGCGCGCCGCGCGGCTGCTCGACGACTTCTTCGTCGCCGGGCCGCTGCAACAGGCCGCGCTGGAGTTCCTCACCGCGCCGGCCTGGGAGCGGCACCGCCGTACGCTCCGCCGGGAGTTGCGGGACCGCCGGGCGGCGCTGCTCGCGGCGCTGGACCGGCACCTGCCGGCGCTCGTGCCGCGCCACGTGCCCCGCGGTGGCCTGCACCTGTGGGTGCGGCTGCCGGACGGCACGGACGACGTCGCGGTGACCGCGGCGGCCGCCGCGGCCGGCGTCACCGTCTTCCCCGGCCGCCCCTGGTACGCGGCCGAACCGCCCGCACCGCACCTACGCCTCACCTACGCCGCCGCCCCGCCGGAGGCGATGGACGAGGCGGTCCGCCGGCTGGCCGTGGCGATCGGTGATGAGTTCTCCGGCCCCGAGCCGTCATAACTGCTGCGGGACACACCGAGGCGAGAGGATGACGGGATGCACGAGGATCCGGGAACGACCGGCCTGGCCGAGGCCGACGAGCCGACGTTCACGAGGCTGGCCGAGCGCCACCGGCGGGAGCTGCACGTGCACTGCTACCGGATGCTCGGCTCGTTCGAGGACGCCGAGGACACCGTCCAGGAGACGTTCCTGCGGGCCTGGCGGCGGCGGGAGACCTTCCAGGGGCGCGCCACGTTCCGGGCCTGGCTCTACCGGATCGCCACCAACGCCTGTCTGGACCTGCTCGCCCGGTGCCGGCCGGAGCCTGCCACCGGGGGCGAGGTGCGCTGGCTCCAGCCGTACCCGGACCGGCTCCTCGACGAACTGCCGGCGGCCGACGCGGACGCGCCGGAGACCGTCGCCGTGGCGCGGGAGACGATCGAGCTGGCGTACGTGGTGGCGGTGCAGCACCTCGCGCCGCGCCCCCGGGCCGTGCTGATCCTGCGCGACGTGCTCGGCTGGCCGGCGAGGGACGTCGCGGAGCTGCTCGGCGACTCCGTCAACTCGGTCAACAGCGCGCTGCAACGGGCCCGCGCCGGCATGCGCGAGCACCTGCCCGCCGAACGGCAGGACTGGACCGGCGGCGAGGGCGACGCCGGGACCCGCGAGCTGGTCCGCCGCTTCACCGACGCCAGCGTGGCCACGGACATTCCCGCGCTCACCGCGCTGCTGCGCGACGACGTGCGGTGCGCGATGCCGCCCACCCCCGGCCTGCGCGTCGGCCGCGACGCGGTGGTCAGGGACTGGGTCGACGACGGCTTCGAGGGCATGACCGGGCTGCGCGGCGTGCCCACCACCGTGAACCGGCAGCCGGCCGTCGCCTTCTACCACTGGCGGGAGGGCTCGTACCTGCCGCTGACGCTCGACGTCCTGCGCGTCACCGGCGGGGCGATCACCGAGATCTTCACCTTCGACGCCGACCGGTTCGCCGGGCTCGGGTTGCCGGAACGCCTGCCCGCGGACGGCTCCGAGTAGCCCGGCGACCCACACGCCGCGTGGCGGCGCGTCCGCACCCGCACTCCCACCCCGAACCACGGAGGACAGACATGACCAGCACCACCGAGGCCGCCGAGACGGCACCGGGTCGGACCAGGTTCCGCCGGCTCGCCGGCACCGGAATGATCGCCGCACTCGTCGCGGTGGTGGCCACCACCCTGGCCGCCGCGCTCGCCCACGCCGCAGGCGTCGACTTCGCGATACCGGACGGGGGTGAAACCATCCCGCTGTCCGGCTTCGCCGTGGTGACCGGGTTCTTCTCACTCGTGGGTGTGGCCCTCGCCGCCGCCCTGCTGCGCTGGAGCGCCCGCCCCGACCGGCGGTTCCTCTGGACGGCGGGGACGCTGACCGCGATCTCACTGGTCCCGCCGTTCCTGGTCGGCGCCGCCCCCACCACCGCCGTCGCGCTGGCCGGGCTGCATCTCGTCGCGGCGGTGGTGATGACCCCCGCCCTGACCCGGGCCCTGCGCACCCGGCCCGCCTGACCCCACTGGTACCGCGTTCCGTCATGGCGTGGTGGTGCCAGGAATGTCGGTGAGGCGCCGGTGTCCCGACCGCCCGACGGCGATAGTCATTCGCCTCGGCGAGCCGGCTCCCCGACCTCGTCGAGCATGCGCCGGAAATGGGCTAGTCGACGCTGCTCGTGAGCGATCGCCTCGTCAATTGCCGGCGGCACCTCCCCCGCCGCGTACCTCGTCCGCTCGGTCTCGACGAAGCGCAGGTTGTTTCTGTGCAGCACAAGCATCTCGTCGAGAAACTTGCGCTCCTGCGCGGCACGTTCCGTCCCTGCGCAGAGCCCGGAGAGGCCCACCCGGGCAACCATTGCGGATATCGGCACGGCGAGCGCCGCCAGCTCGACCGGCAGCCTGAGCAAGGTCACCACAGTGGGAGCCAGCAGAGCGATGTCCTTGTTGGCCATCAGCTCGACACAGATCGCTTCACGGAAACGTTGGACCACCCGAGAGGAAAAAATCACGAGGAACGCCGAGAAGTCGGTCAGCCGCAATGGCTGGCCGCCACTCTCGTAGGCGGCAAGGAGCCCTTCGGCCGCGGCCAGCGAGGCATCCTCACCTGCCTCCAGCGCAATCGCCTCCACAAGCGACAGGTCCTCGTCCGGCTTCCCAGCGATGACCACCTCTCGGTACAGCATGAAGAAGTGGCGCCCGGCCAGCTCCACCAACTCGTCCGAGGCGGCGCGCGAGCCGGCGTCCCAGTCGATTCTGGAGATCATTGATCCTCCCCCCGGCCTGGCCGGCCCGCTGCGACAAAGCGGAAGACGTCCCGCCACCGCCCTGCGTCACTCAGTTGCAGAATGGTCCAGTACGCCCCCTCACCCAGTGCAGCATCCACCGCCCGGACGAACTCCTCGAAGTCTTCTTCCGCACCGAGGACAGCCCGAAACACCGTTCGCTCGTCGACAAGATCGATCAATTTCTCCACCAGTGCGGTCTCCATCGGATAGCGGTCACTAGGGCCTGTCCTGTCGATCATGGAAGCCAGATGACAGCGGCGACGAGGACCAGGCTGGCTCGGTAGAGGGATGCCCGTTTGGCGTAGCGGGT
>NZ_JBITEP010000061.1:0-7462 GCF_044455315.1 Micromonospora sp. NPDC051300
TGGGAAATCCGCGACGACATCCACGAAGCCTTCCTCAGCCTCGCCTGCTCCCTCATCTGCTGGCGCCAACTCCAACGCAACCAGAGTTAGGAGTTCTAAGAAGGGGCCCCGCCTTTCACGGGAAGCGGGCGGTGACGGCGGCGCGGGTGGGCATGGCGGTGGCGCCGCCGGGTGACTCGCAGACCAGGCCGGCGACCCGCAGCGCGAACGCCACCCGCTCGCGCCAGCAAGCGGCGTCGGCCGGCTCGCCGGCGACGAGCAGCTCGGCCACCAGCGCGCCCATCACCGAGTCGCCCGCGCCGGTGGCGTCCACCGCGTCGACGGTCGGCGCGGGCACCCGCACCACGTCGTCGCCGGCCGCGACCAGCGCGCCGTCCGCGCCGAGCGTCACCACCACGGTGGTCGCGCCCAGCTCCCGCAGGTACGCGGCGACGCCCGCCACCGGCTCGTCCGGGTAGAGCACCCGGGCGTCCGCGGCGCTCAGCTTCACCAGGTGGGCCGCGGCGGCGAACTCGGCGACCACGCCCCGCAGCGCGTCGAGCGCGCCGGGCGCGGTGAGCAGGCTGGGGCGCACGTTCGGGTCGAACACCCGCAGCCCGCCGGCGATCGCCCAGGCCCGGCGGGCGGCGGCCAGCACCGGCGGGTCCAGCAGCACGATCGAGCCGCAGTAGAGCACGTCCGCGCCCTCGACAAGCGCCACGTCCAGGTCGTCCGGACCGAGCAGGGCGTACGAGCGCGGCTCGCCGTAGAACCGGAACTCCGGCTCCGGGCCGGCGAAGGTGGCCACCGCCAGCGCGGTCGGCACGGGCACGGTCACCGCCCCGGCCACGCCCACGCCGGCGGCGGTGAGGAAGGCGCGGATCCGGCCGGCCAGCGCGTCGTCGCCGAGCGAGCCGACGAACTGCACGTCCCCGCCGAGGCGGGCGATCGCCACCGACACGTTGAGCGGCCCGCCGCCGACCGCCTGCCGGTAGACGGGTTCTCCGTCGTGCTCGGCGTCGAGCAGGTCGACCAGCGCCTCGCCGAGCACCACCGCGTACCCCATCCTGGCTCCCCTCGTTGTCCTCCCCCGATCCTGACGCACGGCGACCGGCGACGCGACGCGACCCAAGGCATCGACCGACGGCTATTGCGTGCGGCGACCGGACGTGATGGGATGGCGCTACCGGGAGGGCGCGGTGGGCTGCCGCGTCGCCGGGTCGAGCCGACGCGAGGGCATCCCCGGTCCGTGGCACGGACCGCAGGCGGTGCGCGTCCCCGAAGGCCCCGGCCGACCGCCGGGCGCGGGCACCGCGATGATCGCATCCGCTCGTCGCAGCGGGGCGGGCCGAAGCGGGCCACGCTCCGCGAGTCAGGAGATTCCCGTGCACCGATCCCGTACGGCCGCGCTCGTCACCGCGGCCCTCACCCTGGCCGTGGGCGCGTTCGCCCTGGCCTCCGGGCCCGACCCGGCCGCCGCGCACGGCGCGGCCATGACGCCGGGCGCCCGCACCTACCTGTGTTGGAAGGACGGCCTCTCCGGCACCGGTGAGATCCGGCCCAACAACCCCGCCTGCGCGTCGGCAGTCGCGGAGAACGGGGCGAACTCGCTCTACAACTGGTTCAGCGTGTTGCGCTCCGACGCGGGCGGCCGGACCACCGGGTTCATCCCCGACGGCAAGCTGTGCAGCGGCGGCAACCCCGGCTTCAGCGGCTACGACGCGGCCCGCACCGACTGGCCGGTCACGCACCTGACGGCCGGGCGGTCGATCGAGTACCGCTACAGCAACTGGGCCCACCACCCGGGCACGTTCTACTTCTACGTGACCAAGGACAGCTGGTCTCCGACCCGGCCGCTGGCCTGGAGCGATCTGGAGGCGCAGCCGTTCCTGCAGGTGACCAACCCGCCGCAGCGCGGCGCGGTGGGCACCAACGACGGCCACTACTACTTCACCGGCAACCTGCCGGCCAACAAGAGCGGCCGGCACATCATCTACTCGCGCTGGGTCCGCTCGGACAGCCAGGAGAACTTCTTCGGCTGCTCCGACGTGACGTTCGACGGCGGCAACGGCGAGGTCACCGGCATCGGCTCGGGCGGCAACCCGACGCCGACGCCGACGAACCCGGGCCCCACGCCCACCAACCCCACGCCGACGCCGACCAACCCCAACCCGACGCCGACCAACCCCACGCCGACGCCGACTTCGTCGCCGACCATGCCGCCGCCCGGCAGCGGCACCTGCATGGCGGTCTACAAGGTGGTCAGCGCCTGGGGCGGCGGCTTCCAGGGCGAGGTCGAGATCATGAACCACAGCACCCGGACGTTCGCCGGGTGGACCGCGAGCTGGACCTGGCCCAGCGGTCAGACCATCAACCAGGTGTGGAACGGCACGCTGAGCGGCAGCGGGGCGTCGGTGACGGTCACCAACGCCTCCTACAACGGCAGCGTCCCACCCGAGGGCAGGACCACGTTCGGCTTCACCGCGAACGTCTCCGGCCAGAACACGCTACCCACGGTCACCTGCGCCGGTCGGTGACACCGCAGTAGAGAAGGGCCCCCGGCAGTACGCCGGGGGCCCTTCCGCACGCTCCGGGTCAGCGGACCATGCTGCCCACGACCGGCTTGGTGAGCAGCGCGGACTGGTTGCGCTGGATGCCCGGGTCGAGCGTCTTCGCCACGAAGATGGCGTGCCAGATGCAGAAGATCAGCACGGTCCACACCTTGCGGGAGTGGTCCGCCTCCTCCCGCTTGTGCTCCTCCAGCAGCCGCATCGCGTACGACAGGTCGATCAGGTCGCCGGCGCCCGAGGTGGACAGCACGTGCCGGGCCCACTCGTACATCTCGCCGCGCAGCCAGACCCGGGTCGGGGTCGGGAAGCCCAGCTTCTTGCGGTTGACGATGGCCGGCGGCACCACGCCCTGCAACGCCTGGCGCATGGCGTACTTGGTGGCCTCGGAGCGCGGCGGGAGCTTCAGGTCGACCGGGATGCCGGCGGCGACGTTGAACACCTCCCGGTCCAGGAACGGCACCCGGACCTCCAGCGAGTGCGCCATCGAGATCCGGTCCGCCTTGACCAGGATGTCGCCGCGCAGCCAGGTGTAGAGGTCGACGTACTGCATCTTGGTGACGTCGTCCAGCTCGGTGCACTCGGCGTAGATCGGCGCGGTCACGTCGGTGTAGCGCACCGAGGGGTCGTAGCGGCGCAGCAGGTGCTGCTTCTCCTCCTCGGTGAACATCCGGGCGTTGCCGTAGTAGCGCTGCTCGATCGGGGTGGTGCCGCGCTCCAGGAAACTCTTGCCCTTGACCCCCTGCGGGATCGCCCTGGAGACCGCGCGCAGACCCTTCTGCACGCCGTCCGGCAGGCCGTTGACGCCGCTCAGCGACAGCGGCTCGCGATAGATCGTGTAGCCGCCGAAGAACTCGTCCGCGCCCTCGCCGGAGAGCACCACGGTGACGTGCTCGGCGGCCTTCTTCGCCACGAAGTAGAGCGGCACCAGGGCCGGGTCGGCGACCGGGTCGTCCAGGTGCCAGACGATCTTCGGCAACGCGTCGATCATGTCCTGCGGCCCGATCTTGGTCGGGATCGTGGTCACGTCGAGGTGCCGGGCCGACTCCTGGGCCACGTCGATCTCGGAGTAGCCGGGCACGTCGTAGCCGACCGTGAAGGTGAGGATGTTCGGGTTGAACTCCCGGGCCAGCGCCACCACGGCGGTGGAGTCGATGCCGCTGGACAGGAACGAGCCCACCGGCACGTCCGAACGCATGTGCATCCGGACGCTCTCCCGCAGCGTCTCCCGGATGTCGTGGTAGAGCCGCTGCTCGTCGGAGACCGGGGCGGGCCGGAACACCGGCCGGTACCACCGGCGCACGTCGATCCGGCCGTCCGGGCTCCACGTGAGGTACTCCCCCGAGCCGATCCGGCTGATCCCCTTGTGCAGCGTGCCGGGCTCGGGGACGTACTGCAGGGTCAGGTAGTGGCTCAGGTTGGCGGTGTCGATCCCCGCGTCGCCCTGGTAGGCGGAGTGCGCGAACGGCAGCAGCGCCTTCTTCTCCGAGGCGAGGTAGAGCCCGTCCTGGGTCTGGAGGTAGTGCAGCGGCTTGATGCCGAAGTAGTCGCGAGCGCCGAACGCCCGCCGCTCCTGCCGGTCCCAGATCACGAACGCGAACATGCCGCGCAGCTTGGTGAGCACCTGCTCACCCCAGTAGTGGTAGCCGGCGACGATCACCTCGCCGTCGCCGTTGGTGGCGAACTGGGCGCCGTAGTCCCGGATCAGCTCGTCGCGCAGCTCGATGTAGTTGTAGATCTCGCCGTTGAAGGTGAGCAGGTAGCGCCCGCCCGCGTAGGGCAGGGGCTCGTGGCTGAGCGCCACGTCGATGATCGCCAGCCGCTTGTGCGCGAACACGCCGTCCGCGTACCGGCCGGAGGCGTCGCCGACCACCTCGACCCCGGTCTCGTCCGGGCCACGGTGGTGCAGGCACTCCAGTGCGCCGGCGATGTGGTCGCGGTGGGCGGCGGCGTCGCCGCGCGCGCTGAAGAAGGCCAGGAGTCCGCACATGACGGCCATCTTTCCACGCGCCGGAAGCCGCCGTCGCGGCACCGCAGGCACTCCCCGCCGTCGTGCGCGCGGTACCGTCGGGACCAGCGACGAGGCTCAGGGAGGGGCGGATCATGGCCGAGGATCGGACGCAGCAGGGCAAGCCGGCGGACGGCACGGAGTCGCACGACCCGGACTTCCCGGAGGCGTTCCTGTCGTTCATGCGGCAGGGTTGGCGGGACACCGAGCTGTCGGTCACCCCGCGCCCGGAGGCGCCCAACCACGCCAAGCGGCGGGCCGCGCTGGCCGAGGCATTCCCGGGAGAGACGCTCGTCATCCCCACCGGCACCGAGAAGGTCCGGGCCAACGACACCGACCATCGGTTCCGGCCGGGCAGCGACTTCGCGTACCTGACCGGCGACATGGAGCCCGACAGCGTCCTGGTGCTGCGGCCGGGCGGTGAGGCCACGCTGTTCATGCGGCCGCGGTCGTCGCGGGCGACCGACGAGTTCTTCCGCAGCCGCCACGGCGAGCTGTGGGTGGGCCGTCGGCCGACGTTGCGCGAGAAGTCGACCGAGCTGGGCCTGCCGACGGCCGACCTGAGCGAGCTGGACGCGGCGCTGGCCGAGCTGGCCCCGGCGCGGACCCGGGTGCTGCGCGGCTTCGACGCCCGGGTGGACGCCGCGGTGCGCCGCTACGACGGGCCGCGGGCCGAGGGTCAGCCGGGCCGCGACCGCGAGCTGGCCATCGCGATCTCCGAGCTGAAGCTGGTCAAGGACGAGTGGGAGATCGCTCAGCTCCAGGAGGCGTGCGACGCCACGGTGCGCGGCTTCGAGGACGTGGCGCGGGCGCTGCCGGCCGACCGGGCGGTGTCGGAGCGGCTGCTGGAGGGGATCTTCGCGCTGCGGGCCCGGCACGACGGCAACGACGTCGGCTACGGCTCGATCGTCGGGGCCGGCGAGCACGCCACGATCCTGCACTGGGTGCACAACCACGGCGCCACCCGTCCGGGTGACCTGCTGCTGATGGACATGGGGGTGGAGAACCGCAACCTCTACACCGCCGACGTGACCCGGGTCCTGCCGGTCGACGGCCGGTTCACCCCGTTGCAGCGCCAGGTCTACGACGCGGTCCACGCCGCGCAGCAGGCCGGCATCGACATGTGCCGGCCCGGGGTCGGGTTCCGCGACGTCCATCTCGCGTCGATGCGGGTGCTGGCCGAGGCGCTCAAGGATCTCGGGCTGCTGCCGGTGAGCGTGGACGAGGCGATGGACCCGGCCTCCACGGTCTACCGCCGCTGGACGCTGCACGGCACCAGCCACATGCTCGGCCTGGACGTGCACGACTGCGCGAACGCCCGCAAGGAGACCTACCGCGACGGTCCGCTCGGCGAGGGCTACGTGCTGACGGTCGAGCCGGGGCTCTACTTCCAGCCGGAGGACGAGTTGGTCCCCGAGGAGCTGCGCGGCATCGGCGTGCGGATCGAGGACGACATCCTGGTGACCGCCGACGGCCCGGTGAACCTCTCGGCCGGGCTGCCGCGGGGCTCCGACGAGGTGGAGACCTGGCTGGCCGAGCAGCGCGAGGCGGGTCCGCGCCTGCCCGGCTGACCTCTCCGGCCGACCGACCGTCCTCGGCGGGCCCGCACCGACGTCACGGTGCGGGCCCGCCGCTTTGCATCCCTTTACGCGTAGTTTCTTCTGATAAAGCCTTCTCGCGAGGATCCTTCTCCTACGGTGTCGATCAGGGGCTACCACCCGTTTGTAGCCGCTCGCTCCCCCTGGGGCGATCCGATCCGTTTGGGGAGAAACCGAAAGGGCGGAAGGCTCTCATGTCCGACGAGGCAACGACACCCGACGGCGGCGCGCCGACGGCAGTCCCGCCGACGGCCACCCCGCCGACCAGCAGGCGGCGGGCACTCTGGGTCGCCACCGGCGTGGCCGGGCTGACCGGCGTCGTCGGCCTGGCGGCGCTCGGTGGTCTGGCCGCCCGCGACGACAAGGCCGGCGGGCCGGAGCGGGCGGCGGACAACCGCGCCGCCGCGTCCCGCGACGGCGACGACGCCCACGGGGGCGCCCGACCGGGCGAGGACGGCGACGACCGGGGCGGCGAGGAGGACCACGGCGGGGCCCGCGAGATCCCCTGCGACGACGACGCCCTGGTCGACGCGCTGGAGCTGGCCAACCGTGACCACGGCGGCACCCTGAAGCTCGCCGAGAACTGCACCTACGAACTCCGCGTCGAGGACCGCGCGGTCGGCGGCGGCCTCCCGGAGATCACGCAGGACGTCACCATCAGGGGCAACGGCTCCACCATCGCGCGCGACGCCGAGGACGCCTTCCGGATCTTCCGCGTCGCCGGTGGCGGGCACCTCACCCTCGACGACCTCACCATCTCCGGCGGGAACGCCGCCGAGGCCCGACTCCCGGGCCGCGGGGACGGGAAACGGGGCGAGGGCGACGGCGGCGCGCTGCTGGTCGAGCGGGGCGGCAAGGCCCACCTGTCCGACGTGACGCTCACCGGAAACAACGCCGAGCACGACGGCGGCGCGGTGGCCAACTACGGCCGGGTGTGGCTGACGGGGAGCACCGTCGTCGGCAACCACGCCCAGGGCGACGGCGGTGGCATCGTCAACCACGGCCTCCTCACGATCGAGGAGTCGCACGTCGACCGCAACACGGCCGCCGGCAGCGGTGGTGGCGTCGCCAACGGCGGCGAGGGGCGGCGCGGCCAGGGTGCGCCGGTCGCGCTCACCGCCCTGGGCCTGGGCGAGCACGGCCGGCGCGACGCCGGCACCGTGGAGATCGTCGGTGCCCGGGACGGCAAGGACGCGTCGCGGAGCACGCTGGACGACAACCGGGCCGGGAAGAACGGTGGTGGCCTGTTCAGCAGCGGCGGCTACGTCACCGTCTCCTTCACCCACGTCACCGGCAACACCGCCTGCGAG
>NZ_JBITEP010000062.1:0-6686 GCF_044455315.1 Micromonospora sp. NPDC051300
GATCCACGGCGGCTGCTCACCCCTCCTCACGTTCAGACGAAACGACCCTCACGTCCAGTCGGTTACGCCCAACATCATTAAGTTAGGACCTCTTATGCGGAATGCGTTAAGAAGGGGCCCCTCCTTGCACTAACCCCGGCCCTGGAGCCAGCGGAGCAGGTCCGACGGGAGGTTGCGGTTGTCCTCACGCGGCTGAGGTTGGGGCTGCGGTCGGGGCTGCGGGCGCTGCGGGTCGCCGGCCAGCTCACGGCTGGGCGCGGTGAAGTCCTTCACCGGCTTGCCGGCCACCGCCGTCTTGATCGTCCGGGCCACCGCGTCGATCACCTTCGCCTGCACGGCCGAGCCGACCAGGTCGGTCGAGTCGTCCGGGTTGGCGGCGATGCCGGCGACGGCCACCTGGGGGGTGTACCCGACGAACGTCTCGGTGGCGTTCTGCTCCGAGCTGCCCGTCTTGCCGGCCACCGGCCGGTCGACGATCCCGTCCACGCCGGTGGCGGTCCCGCCGTTGCACTGCCCGTACGCGGACTGCTGACCCACCGGGCAGCGGGCCGCGTCGGTGGCCGCCCGGGCCACGTCCGGCTCCAGCACGCGCTTGCAGTTCGGCTGCCCCACGTCGACCTTCCCGCCGTCCGGGGCGGTCACCGACACCACCGGCAGCGGCGAACAGTAGGTGCCCTCGGCGGCCACCGTCGCGTACGCGTTGGCCAGGTCGAGCGGGGTGGTGGCGGCCACGCCGAGCGTGAACGCGCCCCAGTTCGCGGCGTTGTCGCGGGCGAACGCGGCGTCCGAGTCGGCCCGGAACGTGATGCCCAGGCGCTGCGCCATCTCCACCACCTTGTCCTCGCCGACCTGCTCGGCCAGCCAGACGAAGTAGGTGTTCACGGAGCGGCCGAAGCCGTCCCACATCATCCGGTAGCCGTCCATCCACTCCGGGTTGGCGTTGGCCGGGCACCATGTGCCGTCGCAGTTGCCCTCGGCGTCCGAGGCGTAGCGGGTGGGCAGCTTGGCCGGCGCGTCGAAGCCGGTGGCGAGCGGCTTGCCGGCCTCCAGCGCGGCCAGCATGGTGAACATCTTGAACGTGGAACCGGCCTGGTAGCCGGCCACGCTGGCGCCGCCGGAGATCAGCGGGTTGACCGTGTTCGGGTGGTTGGCCTGCCCGTCCGGGTTGTCGGCCAGGCTGTAGTGCCGGTTGACCGCCATGGCGAGCACCCGGCCGGTGCCCGGCTCGACCGCCGCGATCGGCAGCGCGCGCTTGTCGTCGTACCCGTAGACCTTGGTGGCCTGCGCCTGGGCGGCCTGCTGGATCTTCGGGTCGAGCGTGGTGACCACCCGGTAGCCGCCGCGACGCAGCGCCTGCTCGCGCTCCTCGGTGGTGTCGCCGAAGGCCGGCTGGGTGAGCCACCACTGGCGCAGGTAGTCGCAGAAGAAGCCCCAGTCGTCGTGGCCCTGCGCGGTCGCGGTGCAGCCGTTGGGCTGGGCGGTCGGGCGCAGCGTGAGCGGCTCGGCCTTGGCCGAGGCGGCCTGCGCGGCGGTGATCGCCCCGGTCTCGGCCATCGCGTCGAGCACGTACCCGCGGCGGGTCAGCGCCTGCTCCTTGTCGCCGTCGATCGGGCTGTACTCGTCGGGCGACTGGACCAGGCCGGCGAGCAGGGCCGCCTCGCCGAGGGTCAGGTCGGCCGGCGCCTTGCCGAAGTAGCGCTGGGCGGCGGCGGCCACCCCGTACGCGCCGGAGCCGAAGTAGGCGATGTTGAGGTAGCGGTTGAGGATCTCGTCCTTGGACAGCGACCGCTCCAGCGCGTTCGCGTACCGGATCTCCTGGAGCTTGCGCCCGACGGTCTGCTCGGTGGCGGCCTGCCGTTCCTCGGCGGTGCGGGTCGGGTCGGTCTTGAGCACGTTGCGGACGTACTGCATGGTCAGCGTGGAGCCGCCCTGCTCGGTGCCGCCGCCCCTGACGTTCGCCACCAGCGCGCGGGCGATGCCGCGCAGGTCCGCGCCGCCGTGCGAGTAGAACCGCCGGTCCTCGGCGCTGATGATCGCCTGGCGCATCACCGGGGCGATCTCGGCCAGCGGCACGTCGGTGCGGTTCACGTCGTAGAACGTGGTGATCAGCGTCTTGCCGTCGTTGGCGTAGAGGTAGGAGCGCTGCGGCTGCACGGGGGTGCGCAGCGCGTCGGGCAGCTCCTCGTACGCGCCGAGGCTCGCCTTGGCGACGAAGCCGCCGAGCAGGCCCGTCGGGAGCGCGGCGAGCGCGAGGACGAGCCCGGCGAGCAGGCCCGCGAGCAGCACGGTGAACAGGCGCGACAACGGCGACCGGGGAGACGGCATGGACTCCAGGATTGCCGCGAAAGCCGCCTACCGGCCAGTTCGTCAGGCAACTGTCAGTTACCTCACGGCAACAGTTCAGTATCGGCGCCGGTGGCGAACCGGTCAACCGGCGGCAAGCGGGCCGTCCGGTGACGCCGGCGGCGCGGGGGCGCCGGCCACGCTCGCCGTCGCCGCGTCCCGGGCGATCGTCTCGGGCACCAGCCGACCGCTGCGGTAGCCGATGCCGATGCCGGCGACCAGCACGAACATCGCCCCGAAGGTCTGCAGTGAGCCGATCAGCGCGCCGCCCAGGCCGAGCAGCGGGGCGGCGATCATCAGCATCGTCCCGTCGCCGTAGGAGAACATCCCGGACCGGGCCACCGACCAACCGGTGAGGAACCAGCCCACGCTGTAGCAGGTGGCCCCGAACAGCACGATTCCGCGCGCGGTCAGCCCGAACACCGGGGTCTGCTCGGCCAGCCCGGCGAACGGCAGCATCAGCACCATCCCGCCGATGCTGGCCAGCAGCCCGGCCAGCGCGATCCGGCGGCAGCGGGTGGCCGCGAGCAGGCCGGTGAGCGCGAGCAGGGCGAGCAGGCCCAGCCAGACCGACGCCACCCAGCCGACCAGGTAGAGCGGCTGGCCGTCGGCCGGGTAGGGGTCGTTGCCGACGCCGCCGTCGCTGGCCATCGCGACCACGCCGTAGAGGACCGCGTACGCCGGCAGCAGCCAGACCGCGGCGCGGGCGAACCGGCGGACCGACCAGGCCCAGCTCGCGTCCGTGGCCGGCGCGCCCGGTCCCGGTTCGGAGACGAACGGCAGCACCCCGAACCCACCCCCGGTCCGCCGGGAGCCGAGCGGTCCGCCGGGGTCGTGCGCGCCGGGGACCGGGGTACGGGAGAAGAGCCGGTTCGCCGGTTCCTTCATGCGCCACCTCGCTCGCGTCACGGGCGGCCCGGGACACGCGACGGCGCCCCGGCCCTGCTCACCACCCGTCCTTGAGACCGATGGTGGCAGCCGCCCGGGGCGCCGGATGAGCGATTCTCGGATTTGCCGGTCAGCCTCGCTCGCGCTGGCCCGTCGGGTCGGTCAGCAGCGTCTCCGGGGACACCGGCTCGGGGGCCGGCAGGCCCTTCGCCGTGTTGCCGCCGGTGGCCTGCGCCTCCGCCACGCGTACCTCGTCGTGGATCTCCTGGGCCGCGACGGCCGCGGCCTGGGCCGCCTCGGCGGCCTCCCGCTCGACCTCGCTGGCGGTCCTGGCGGCCTCCGGAGACGGCTGGTCTCCGACCATGTTCGCCAGCCCGCCCAGTGCGCCACCCATGCCTTCCAGGGCCCGGGTCAGCTCGGTCGGGACGATCCACACCTTGTTGGCCGTGCCGTTGGCGATCTGCGGCAGCGCCTGGAGGTATTGGTAGGCCAGCACCTTCTGGCTCGGGTTGGCGGTGTGGATCGCGTCGAAGACGGTGCGGATGGCCTTGGCCTGACCCTCGGCCTGGAGGATCCGGGCCTGCCGGTCACCGTCGGCGCGCAGCACGGCGGCCTGCTTCTCACCCTCGGCCGTGAGGATCTGCGACTGCTTGTGCCCCTCGGCGTTGAGGATCGCGGCCCGGCGGTCCCGCTCGGCGCGCATCTGCTTCTCCATCGAGTCGCGGATGCTCGGCGGCGGCTCGATCGCCTTGATCTCGACCCGGGTCACCTTGATGCCCCACCGGCCGGTGGTCTCGTCCAGCACGCCGGAGAGGTGCCTGTTGATCTCCTCGCGGCTGGTCAGCGCGCGCTCCAGGTCCAGCGAGCCGATCACGTTCCGCAGCGTCGTGACGGTGAGCTGCTCGATCGCCTGGAGGAAGTTCGAGATCTCGTAGGTGGCGCGAACCGAGTCGACCACCTTGAAGTAGAGGACCGTGTCGATCGACACGACCAGGTTGTCGGAGGTGATCACCGGCTGCGGCGGGAAGCTGACCACCTGTTCGCGCATGTCGACCTTGGTGCGCACCGCGTCCACGAACGGCACCAGCAGGTTGAGCCCGGGGCTCAGCGTGCGCTTGTACTTGCCGAGCCGTTCCACCACGTCCTGGCGCTGCTGCGGGACGATCCGCACCGCCTTGGCCAGTGTCACCACGACGATCACCGCCACGGCGATCAACAGGATCGCTGCAAACTCCATATGGTTCACCCTCTCGCTTCGGGCAGCTCGCCCGGGGCGGAAATGTCGTCCTGCCAGACCAGAGCGGTAGCGCCCCGGACCTTTATCACCTGCACCCGCTCGCCCGCCGCGTAGCGCTGCGTCGCGTCGAACGACCGGGCCGTCCACAGCTCACCATCGATCTTCACCATGCCGCGGTCGGCGTCCACCGCCTCCAGCACCACCGCGGTGGCTCCCTCGATCGCCTCCACGCCGAACGGCTGGTCGCCGGTCTCCAGCGCCGAACGGGCGTTGCGGCGGATCACCGGCCGTGCCAGCGCCAGGGACAGCGCCGACACCACCGCGAAGATCACCGCCTGGAGCGCCACCGGCGCACCGAGGGCCGCCGCACCGGCGGCGGCGAACGCCCCGACGCCGAACATGATCAGGAACAGCGTCGTCGTGAAGATCTCGGCGACCGCCAATACCACACCCAGAACGATCCAGAACACGGCGTCCACGAGACCAATCGTGACACGTGAACGCACGTGTCATCGAACTGTCATGATCGCTAGGCTCGGTCCACCGCACGGCGACGAGGAGGACGAGATGGCACTGCTGCCCGAGACCGCACGCCAGGTGGACCTGCTGGTGGCCCGCGCCCAGGCGGAGGGACGCGCACCGTCGCTCGCGCTGGGCGTGGTCCGCGACGGCGACCTCGCGCACGTCGCGCTCGCCGGCACGCACCCGCGCCCCGACGCCGACCTCCAGTACCGGATCGGCTCGATCACCAAGACCATGACCGCGGTGCTGGTGATGCAGCAACGCGACGCCGGGCGCCTCGCCCTGGAGGACCCGCTCGACACGCACCTGCCCGGCACGCCGGTCGGCGCGCTCACCGTGCGCACCCTGCTCGGGCACGCCGGCGGGCTGCAGCGCGAGCCGGACGGCGAATGGTGGGAGCGCGCGGCGGGCCGGGACCTGGACACCCTGCTCGCCGGACTCACCCCGGACAAGATCGCCCACCCGCCGCACCGCGTCTACCACTACTCCAACCTGGCGTACGGGCTGCTCGGCGCCGCGCTGGAGCGGATCACCGGCACGTCGTGGGCCGACCTGCTGACCGACCGGCTGCTCGCGCCGCTGGGCATGCGCCGCACCACGGTGCTCCCGACCGAGCCGTACGCCCGCGGCTACGTCGTCCACCCGTGGCACGAGACGCTGCGGGAGGAACCGCTCACCGACAGCGGTGCGATGGCGCCGGCCGGGCAGCTCTGGTCGACGATCGAGGACCTGGGCCGCTGGGCGGCGTTCCTCGCCGACCCGGACCCGGCCCTGCTCGACCCGGCGACGCTCACCGAGATGTGCGCCCCGGTGATCATCAGCGACCTGGACTCGTGGACCGGCGGGCACGGCCTCGGCCCGGAGTTCTACCGGGTCGGCGAACGGGTGTACGTCGGCCATGGCGGCTCGATGCCCGGCTACGTCGCCGGCCTGGTGGTGCACCGTCCCACCCGGACCGCCGTGGTCGACTTCGCCAACTCGTACGGGATGCGCGGCGGGCACCACATCTCCGCGCTCGCCCGCGAGGTGCTCACCCGGGTGCTGGACGCCGAGCCGGCCGCGCCCGCGCCGTGGCGGCCGGCCGCCGCGCCGCCCACCGCCGAGCTGGCCGAGCTGACCGGCCGCTGGTGGTGGATGGGCGCGGAGTACGAGTTCCGCGTCGACGCCGCCGGCCACCTGGTGGGCGGGCTGGTCGGCGGCCCTCCGCTCCGCTTCACCCCGGAGGGGCCGGACCGCTGGCGGGGCCGCTCCGGCCCGCAGGACGGGGAGATCCTCACCGTCCTCCGCGACGCCACCGGCGCACCGGTCGCCCTGGACATCGCCACCTTCGTCCTCACCCGATCCCCCGACCAGGTTCCCTGAGCCCCGCGCGCCGACCCGACACCGAGCGCCGTCCACCCGCCGGGCGGACCGGCCGGCCCACGGATCGGCGCCACGTGCCGTGCCTGCGCCGGAACACCGCACCTCACGCGCCTACAAGCGTGATGACACCGATGACTCACCCCGCTGACCGGCGCACACCAGAACTCGTAGCACCCCGACAGCTCCACCCAACGCCGCCGGAACCGAGCCGCGAACCCGGCACCCGACGGGGCCGGGGGGGGCCCGGGCCCGCGGCGGGGTGAAGCACGGACCCCCCCCCGCCGGCCCGGGGGGCCCCCCCCCCCCGCCCCGCCCCCCAAGGGGAGGTGGCGTC
>NZ_JBITEP010000063.1:0-5332 GCF_044455315.1 Micromonospora sp. NPDC051300
TGTCCTACTCTCCCACACCCTCCCGAGTGCAGTACCATCGGCGCTGGAGGGCTTAGCTTCCGGGTTCGGAATGTTACCGGGCGTTTCCCCTCCGCCATGACCGCCGTAACTCTATGAACATGTCAACCAACCCACGGGTTGTTTGTTTGTTCTGAGTTGCACAGTGGACGCGTAGCAGCTTGGTAGTCAAGTCCTCGGCCTATTAGTACCGGTCAACTGAACCCGTTACCGGGCTTACATTTCCGGCCTATCAACCCAGTCGTCTAGCTGGGGGCCTTACCCCACAAATGTGGGTGGGATACCTCATCTTGAAGCGAGCTTCCCGCTTAGATGCTTTCAGCGGTTATCCCTTCCGAACGTAGCTAACCAGCCGTGCCCCTGGCGGGACAACTGGCACACCAGAGGTTCGTCCGTCCCGGTCCTCTCGTACTAGGGACAGCCCTTCTCAAGTATCCTACGCGCACGGCGGATAGGGACCGAACTGTCTCACGACGTTCTAAACCCAGCTCGCGTACCGCTTTAATGGGCGAACAGCCCAACCCTTGGGACCTGCTACAGCCCCAGGATGCGACGAGCCGACATCGAGGTGCCAAACCATCCCGTCGATATGGACTCTTGGGGAAGATCAGCCTGTTATCCCCGGGGTACCTTTTATCCGTTGAGCGACACCGCTTCCACATGCCAGTGCCGGATCACTAGTCCCGACTTTCGTCCCTGCTCGACCTGTCAGTCTCACAGTCAAGCTCCCTTGTGCACTTGCACTCAACACCTGATTGCCAACCAGGCTGAGGGAACCTTTGGGCGCCTCCGTTACCCTTTAGGAGGCAACCGCCCCAGTTAAACTACCCACCAGACACTGTCCCTGAACCGGATAACGGTCCGAAGTTAGATACCCAAATCAACCAGAGTGGTATTTCAAGATTGCCTCCACCCATACTGGCGTATGGACTTCACCGGCTCCCACCTATCCTACACAAGCTAATTCAGATACCAATGTCAAGCTATAGTAAAGGTCCCGGGGTCTTTCCGTCCTGCCGCGCGTAACGAGCATCTTTACTCGTAATGCAATTTCGCCGGGCCTGTGGTTGAGACAGTGGGGAAGTCGTTACGCCATTCGTGCAGGTCGGAACTTACCCGACAAGGAATTTCGCTACCTTAGGATGGTTATAGTTACCACCGCCGTTTACTGGCGCTTAAGTTCTCCGCTTCGCCCCGAAGAGCTAACAGGTCCCCTTAACGTTCCAGCACCGGGCAGGCGTCAGTCCATATACATCGAATTACTTCTTCGCATGGACCTGTGTTTTTAGTAAACAGTCGCTTCCCCCTGCTCTCTGCGGCCATACAACGCTCCACCCGCGCGGGGCTTCACGTCTCCGGCCCCCCTTCTCCCTAAGTTACGGGGGCAATTTGCCGAGTTCCTTAACCACAGTTCGCCCGATCGCCTCGGTATTCTCTACCTGACCACCTGTGTCGGTTTGGGGTACGGGCCGCTAAGAACTCGCTAGAGGCTTTTCTCGGCAGCATAGGATCACTGACTTCACCTGAATCGGCTCGGCATCACGTCTCAGCCTCAATGCACCGCGGATTTGCCTACGGCACGGCCTACACGCTTACCCCGGCACAACCACCGGCCGGGCTCAGCTACCTTCCTGCGTCACCCCATCGCTTGACTACTACCCGCCAGGTTCCCACGCTCCCCCCGTTCGGTCCGAAGACCTCCCGGAGCTCGGGTGGTTAGCACAACGAGGTTCGTCAGGGTCGCTCTTTCGCGGGTACGGGAATATCAACCCGTTGTCCATCGACTACGCCTCTCGGCCTCGCCTTAGGTCCCGACTCACCCAGGGCGGATTAGCCTGGCCCTGGAACCCTTGGTCATCCGGCGGAAGGGTTTCTCACCCTTCTTTCGCTACTCATGCCTGCATTCTCACTCGTGCCGTGTCCACAACTAGGTCACCCCGTCGCTTCACCCCCGGCACGACGCTCCCCTACCCATCCACACACCTGCACGGCACATCAAGGCGCCGCGAAGTTGAAATGTGAATGCCACAGCTTCGGCGGTGTGCTTGAGCCCCGCTACATTGTCGGCGCGGAACCACTTGACCAGTGAGCTATTACGCACTCTTTAAAGGGTGGCTGCTTCTAAGCCAACCTCCTGGTTGTCTATGCGACCCCACATCCTTTTCCACTTAGCACACGCTTAGGGGCCTTAGCTGGTGATCTGGGCTGTTTCCCTCTCGACTACGAAGCTTATCCCCCGCAGTCTCACTGCCGCGCTCTCACTTACCGGCATTCGGAGTTTGGCTGATTTCGGTAAGCTTGTGGGCCCCCTAGACCATCCAGTGCTCTACCTCCGGCAAGAAACACGCGACGCTGCACCTAAATGCATTTCGGGGAGAACCAGCTATCACGGAGTTTGATTGGCCTTTCACCCCTAACCACAGGTCATCCCCCAACTTTTCAACGTTGGTGGGTTCGGCCCTCCACGCGGTCTTACCCGCGCTTCAGCCTGCCCATGGCTAGATCACTCCGCTTCGGGTCTAGAGCATGCGACTAAAAACGCCCTATTCAGACTCGCTTTCGCTACGGCTCCCCCACCCGGGTTAACCTCGCCACATGCCACTAACTCGCAGGCTCATTCTTCAAAAGGCACGCCGTCACCCCGTAAGGCTCCGACGGATTGTAGGCGAACGGTTTCAGGTACTATTTCACTCCCCTCCCGGGGTACTTTTCACCATTCCCTCACGGTACTCGTCCGCTATCGGTCACCAGGAAGTATTTAGGCTTACCAGGTGGTCCTGGCAGATTCACGGCAGATTTCAGGAGTCCGCCGCTACTCGGGAACACCCACAGAAGACCAGCAGCTTTCACCTACCGGACTATCACCGTCTACGGTCAGCCATTCCAGACTGTTCGACTAACCACTGGCTTTGTAACTTCTCGACTGTGTGTCAGCACAATCAGCAGGGTCCCACAACCCCGACCACGCAACCCCTGACAGGTATCACACGCCGCCGGTTTAGCCTCAATCCGCTTTCGCTCGCCACTACTCACGGAATCACTAAATTGTTTTCTCTTCCTACGGGTACTGAGATGTTTCACTTCCCCGCGTTCCCCCCACACACCCTATGTGTTCAGGTGCGGGTGACATCACATGACTGATGCCGGGTTCCCCCATTCGGACACCCTGGGATCACAGCTCGGTTGACAGCTCCCCCAGGCCTATCGCGGCCTCCCACGTCCTTCATCGGCTCCTGGTGCCAAGGCATCCACCGTTCGCCCTTGACAACTTGACCACAAAGATGCTCGCGTCCACTGTGCAATTCTCAACAAACAACCAACCCACAACCCGATCCGTTCCCCACCAGACCCGACAACCGCCGGCGGTATGAAGAACCAGGCCATGCCTGGCGCCCGGCGAACCCTCACGTCCGCTCCAAGGCTCTGAAAGACAACCACCGGTTGTTCCTTCAGGACCCAACAGGGTGCTTACGCCAGTCACCAGCCGCACCAGAACCCCGTTCCCACCACCCCGAAGAGCAGCTGTACTAGGAAAATTCCGGCCGTTGCCGGCGCCTGACTAACCAGTGTCTCCGCCATCTGAGCACCCCGACCCGACATTCGCAGGTCGCGGGCTCCATACCAGCTTTCGCTGGATGGTGCTCCTTAGAAAGGAGGTGATCCAGCCGCACCTTCCGGTACGGCTACCTTGTTACGACTTCGTCCCAATCGCCAGCCCCACCTTCGACGGCTCCCTCCACAAGGGTTGGGCCACCGGCTTCGGGTGTTGCCGACTTTCGTGACGTGACGGGCGGTGTGTACAAGGCCCGGGAACGTATTCACCGCAGCGTTGCTGATCTGCGATTACTAGCGACTCCGACTTCACGGGGTCGAGTTGCAGACCCCGATCCGAACTGAGACCGGCTTTTTGGGATTCGCTCCACCTCACGGTATCGCAGCCCATTGTACCGGCCATTGTAGCATGCGTGAAGCCCTGGACATAAGGGGCATGATGACTTGACGTCATCCCCACCTTCCTCCGAGTTGACCCCGGCAGTCTTCGATGAGTCCCCGCCATAACGCGCTGGCAACATCGAACGAGGGTTGCGCTCGTTGCGGGACTTAACCCAACATCTCACGACACGAGCTGACGACAGCCATGCACCACCTGTGACCGCCCCCGAAGGACCTTACATCTCTGCAAGTTTTGCGGCCATGTCAAACCCAGGTAAGGTTCTTCGCGTTGCATCGAATTAATCCGCATGCTCCGCCGCTTGTGCGGGCCCCCGTCAATTCCTTTGAGTTTTAGCCTTGCGGCCGTACTCCCCAGGCGGGGCGCTTAATGCGTTAGCTGCGGCACAGGGAACCGGAGAGGCCCCCCACACCTAGCGCCCAACGTTTACAGCGTGGACTACCAGGGTATCTAATCCTGTTCGCTCCCCACGCTTTCGCTCCTCAGCGTCAGTATCGGCCCAGAGACCCGCCTTCGCCACCGGTGTTCCTCCTGATATCTGCGCATTTCACCGCTACACCAGGAATTCCAGTCTCCCCTACCGAACTCTAGCCTGCCCGTATCGACCGCAGGCCTGGGGTTGAGCCCCAGGTTTTCACGGTCGACGCGACAAGCCGCCTACGAGCTCTTTACGCCCAATAAATCCGGACAACGCTCGCGCCCTACGTCTTACCGCGGCTGCTGGCACGTAGTTGGCCGGCGCTTCTTCTGCAGGTACCGTCACTTACGCTTCGTCCCTGCTGAAAGAGGTTTACAACCCGAAGGCCGTCATCCCTCACGCGGCGTCGCTGCATCAGGCTTCCGCCCATTGTGCAATATTCCCCACTGCTGCCTCCCGTAGGAGTCTGGGCCGTGTCTCAGTCCCAGTGTGGCCGGTCGCCCTCTCAGGCCGGCTACCCGTCGTCGCCTTGGTAGGCCATCACCCCACCAACAAGCTGATAGGCCGCGAGCCCATCCCAGGCCGAAAAACTTTCCACCCAACCCCATGCGAGGTCAAGTCATATTCGGTATTAGCCCCGGTTTCCCGGGGTTATCCCAAAGCCTAGGGCAGGTTGCTCACGTGTTACTCACCCGTTCGCCGCTCGAGTACCCCGAAGGGCCTTTCCGCTCGACTTGCATGTGTTAAGCACGCCGCCAGCGTTCGTCCTGAGCCAGGATCAAACTCTCCAACAAAAACTTTGTCGGACACAATGTCCTGGCAACAAAAGTGTTGCCAAAGGAATCCCAACCAAACAGACCAAAGCCTGCCCAGTCCGGGGTATAAAACAATTGGCACTGGCTTTACAAGCACCCTGTTGAGTTCTCAAAGAACAACCACACACC
>NZ_JBITEP010000064.1:0-5095 GCF_044455315.1 Micromonospora sp. NPDC051300
CCTCAACGCCCTTATCCTCGCCTACGGCGACCGGATCGCCATCTAACAATCTCGATCACACCACAGGCCCAAACACGGAAATCGACACACTCCCATGACGCTCGGGGCGGCCGGCGCTCCGTCGAGCCGGACGGTGAGGCCGTCCAGCACCGGGCGCAGCACCTCGGCTCGGCTGAGGCTTGCCACGTCACGGGTGTTCCGCTGCACCCAATCGAGCGTCTTCCGCACCTGCTCCGGCACGTTGTCGGCCGTGCGGCGCGGGGTGTTGAAGGCCCAGCGGCCGAGGGCATGGCGGAGCAACTTGCCGTCTGGGCGCCCTCTCGCGTTGGTGAGCAGGAGCACGGTTAGCGCCGTCAGGGCTTCCGCGTGCGTGCGCCTGGTCGTGGCGGCCACGTGCGGCCACTTCATGTCGGCGAAAGCGCAAGCCAGGTCGTACCACGACATGACGGCGGTATCGCGGCGCATCGAGATCGGATAGCCCGTCTCGATGTCGAATGCCTCACCCTTGCGTGACGCGGTGACCAGCTCGGAGCGGAAGCCCTCCGCGAGAGCCTTTGTCTTGAAGACTTGCTTCTGTCGTCGCTCGGCCACGCGCCAGCGGACACGATAAGTGCGACCTCTCTGCCCCTCGTACGTTTCGATTGACCAGATACGCACTTCGTAGGTGGTGTTCAAGCGGCCTCCTCATATAGCGATTCAAGCCAGGATTCGTAGTCGCGGCGTTCAATTCGGATCTCGCCGTTCGGCAGCTTTCGGGCCGGCGGTCCCTTTCGCTTTGCTCGCCAGTCGTAGAAGGTCGACCGGCTGATGCCGAGGTCGTCGCAGACGTCGGCGATGGTGAGGTGGCGGGTGGGGCGAGGTGCCGCCCGCTCAGGTCGCTTCGGAGTAGTCACGGGCGGGGGTCCTCCCTCGGGGGTGGCAGCGGTGCACGGCCGGATTCGCACGGTGGACGCCTTCCGGTCGAAGGGGGTCGCTTGTGGAGGGTTCGTGAGGCGTCACGGCAGATTGGCGTAGGGCGACCGACTGAGAGCCACGCAGACGCAAGATCCGGGCGGGGTTGGTGTAAGGCATAGGGCCGGTGCGTCTGCGTGGCTCTCAGCGGGCCGGTCTATTCGGGTCGGTCGCGGTGATCGGCGTTCGTTGTGGGAGGGGCTGAACCATCTCGGCATCTCGGCATCTCGGCAAAGGTGCCGTTGGACTGGGAAAACGTCTGCCGAGATCGTTCCGGGTTCGAGGAGCCATCTCGGCAACTGGAGGTGATCTCGGCAGACGGTGTGCCGAGATGCCGAGATCGATGACTGCCTTGGTGGCTGATCTCGGCAGGCTGTTTGCCCAGCTAGAGTGCTGATTCCGCCGAGATGCCGAGATGGTTCAGCGGGTTTTAACCCTGGTGGCGTTCGACCCAGAACACGGCCCGGTTGCCGCGTTCGTGGCGACCGGTGCGCAGGACGTGATCGCCGCGCCAGCGTCCGGCCTGTCCGGTGAGCAGCCGGCCGAGTTGCAGCGGGTTGGGTAGGCGGCCGGCGGCGGTGGTGATGAACTGCCCGTCCCACGGGTCGTGGACGTCGCTGCCGAGGTGCATTGGTTCGGCGTCACGGCGGAGGTCGGCAGCGGTCATAGGTCGACCGGCGTGGCGCTCATGCCAGGTGGTGAGGAACGCGCGCCAGCGCGTTTCGTCTTCATCGATCTCCCGCACCTCAGCCGCGTTGGTGAGGAACCCGTCGATCCCGTGGTGAGCGAGGAAACCGCCGAGGGCTTGCGCCCACGGGGTGAACTGCCGCATCGACAGGCCGGTGACCTTCGGCGCTCCCTGCCGCGTCCAATCGAGGACCAGGACCAGGAGGTGCCACAGCACGGTGAGTTGGTTGGCGGGGACGGTGATCCATTGGTCGAGGTGCGGGATGCCGAATCCGGTTTGGTCGCGTAGTTCGGGGCGGGGCATGTCCGGGTCGAGGTGCACGCGGACGGTGCGGCTCGCCATGTCGCCGCCGACTTGCAGGTTGTTGCCGGTGGCCATCCACAGCCGGTCGTTGACGGTGGCGATGTTCCGCGATGCGCCCAACTGCCGGTCGGACCACACGCCGTTGGTGACGAGCTGGGCGAGCACGGCGGAGTCGATGACGGTGCCCTCGGCGAGGTTGTCCCAGATGACCACGCCGACCTGCTCGGCGAACACCGCCGTGATGGACTTGCGCAGTTCCTCATCGGCGTAGGCCCAGTTCATGACCCGCTGGCCGTAGAGCATCCCCGGCCCGGCGGTGAGGATCGTCTTACCGGATGACGGCATGGTCGCGTCGATGAGCGCGAACGGGGTCAAGCTGCGGGTGAAGTGCCGCAGGATCGGCGTCGCCAACAGCGCCACGTAGTTCGCCCGGTCGGCGGCGCTGGCCCACGGGAAGTCGCGCAAGAACCGGCCGAGCAGGAACGTCCGCGCCTCGGCCACCTGCTCCGGCGTCGGCTGATCCGGCACGGTGGGCAGGGCGACTTTGGAGGCCAGGTAGAGCCCGGTGGCTCGGTCGTAGCCGGGGGTCTGCAACAGGGTCCCGTCGCGGCGCAGCACGGGAGCGCCGATGATCCCGCGCAGCGGCGCCACACCCGGCCACGTCTTCCCGGCCAGCACCGAGGACAGGACTTCCCGGGTGGGGGTGGTTTCCTCTTCGTAGGGTTCCGGGTCACCGCCGTCGCCCTTGCGGGTGCGCATCCGGTAGACGTAGGCGTGCTCAGCGAGCAACCCGGCCAGCCCGGCGGGGTTGATGACGCTGGCCGACACCGGCAGCGGCGAATCCTCATCGGCGGCCGGCGCGAGGTCACCGGAGACGGCTTCCATGTGCACCAGTTGCCCGGCGGACACGTACGTGTCCGGAAGCAACCCGTCCACGAGGGCGGCTTTGAGCGCGCGGATGCTTTCGGGGCCGGTGCCGACCTTCAACCGGGTGGCGCTCATGCCGCCTCCCGAATGCCGCCCAGCCGGCGCGGCTGGCGGGCGCCGACGCGCAGCCCGGAGGCGATCGTGCGGCTGATCTCGGCGTGGCGCAGTCCGATCGAGAGGGCGGCGGGTTCCAGGACGGCGGTCACGTCGTTGTCGGTGAGCGCGCCCCCGGCGGCGAGCTGGCCGAGCGCGACGGCGGAGGTGAACAGGGCGTGGTTGCGTTGGCCGTCGGGGGCGGCGGTGAGGTGGGCGACCTGGCGGCGGATCGCGGCGGCGAGGTAGCGGTCGTGTCGGTCGGCCGGCAGGCTCACCGCGGCTGTCTGCCGTGCGGGTCGCGGGGCGGGGGCGAGTAGCCCGGCCAGCCACGTCGGTAGCGGCGCGGGGTCGACGTCGAGGGCGAGGGTGTAGGGGCGGCCGGCGGCGGTGGAGCCGGCGGCGACGACGTAGCCGCCGTGGGCGCGGGTGTCGACCTTCCAGCCGAGGCCGCCCCGGTCGCCGGTGGTGTTGCGCAGGGCCGGGCCGGTGGTGGGGTGGCGGTAGTAGAGGTGGGTGCCGCCGCTGCCGGTGCTCACGGTGTAGGTGGTGTCGATGCCGGTCGGCGGGTCGTCGCCGGGGCCGTAGCCGGCGATCCAGTTGATCGGCGTGCCGTGTCGGTCGGCGAGGACGGCGAACACGTCCCACCCGTCGCACACCCCGGCCCACTGCGGCGGTGGGGTGTCGCCGGGGTGCTTCGGGATGTCCAGGTCGACCACCACCAGACCGGACGGCCCGCACGCGATGCCGATGCCGTAGGGGCGGGTCGACCACGCGCGGCGGATGCGGTCCGGGTCGGTGGTGGCGCGCTGCTCCCACCCGGTGTGCCCGGCGCCGCAGCGGGGGTCGCGGCCGGTGCAGTCGTCGGCGGTGTGGTCGGGGAACGCGGGTCGCTTGTCGTCGGGGCGTAGCGGGAAGACGTGCCAGCCGCGTACCGCGTGGGCGAGCGCGGCGGCGAGCAGGTCGGGCATGGGTTTCTCCTAGGCGGGTCGGCGATTAGCGCGGGCGGCGTCGAGGTCGATCAGCGCCCCGGTGGCGGTCTCCGGGGTGCGGGTGGGGCGGCGTGGGGCGGCGGCGATGGTCAGGCGTAGGTAGAGCCGGTGGCGGCCGGCGTCGGTACCGGTCAGCGGCCAGCGGGTGCCGTGCTGGGCGAGGTGGCCGGCGGCGGTCAGGGCGGCGGTGGCGGCGTCCAGCTCGGCCGGCGTGCCGGTCAGCCAGACTTCGAGGCCGCCGGTGAGGTGCGGGTCGCGCGGTGATGCGCCGTCGCGGCGCGGCCGGGGCGTCACGCTGCCCGCCCCGGTCGTGGCCGGGCCGCGATGGCGGCGCGGGTGACGGCCTGGCGCAGGTCGCCGAGCAAGCCGACCAACTGACGGCGGGCGGCCACCTCGCCGGCCGCGAGCGCGACGCGGACGCGTACCTCGGCGTGCTCGCGGCCGGCGGCGGTGCGCACGCGGACCAGGACGGCGCGGGCGTGGCCGGGGATCTCCACCACGATTTCGGGCGAGCGGTGCTCGCCGAGGCCGCAGCGGTGGTCGCGCCCGCACCAGTCGGTGTGGCCGGCGGGGCGGGTCATCGGTGGGCCTCGGCGCGCAGCCGGCGGAAGACGTTGAACACGCGCCGCCCGGTCCGCAGCCGCAATCCTCGGTCGCAGCGCCGGCAGGCACGCGGCCGGTGCAGGAATCGGGTGGTGGTGTGGCCGGTGCCGGCGCACCGCTGGCAGCGTTTGAACGGGCTGACCCAGCACAGCAGGGCGTAACCGAGGGTGACCAGCAGGGCGGGCAGGATGATGACGCTAGTGAGGGTGAGCAGGGGGTCCACAACAGCCTCCGGGCCGGTTTTTGGGTGCGCGGGGCCGTGAGCTGCTATCTGCTAGGTCGCAGCTCATGATTCGAATGGGGTGCTAGCGGGGGTGCTAGCGCTAGCAGGTCGGGCCGCTAGCGCTAGCACCCTCGCGACCGGTCAGCCGGCGGACCTCTTGCGGTCACGCTCCGCAATCGCGGCGAGCACGTCGGTGTGCTTGATGCCGCGCCGGGTGGTCGGCTTGCCGTCGATGCGGCGCCCCACGTCGCCGACCTTCACCAGCGGGTGCGGCTTGAGGGCGGTGGTGAGCTGCGCGGCCTCCCACCCGCTGTA
>NZ_JBITEP010000065.1:0-4726 GCF_044455315.1 Micromonospora sp. NPDC051300
GTCCGGATGCGACGTTGACCGCGATGGCGGCGGACACCCCGGCCGACCGGCCCGTCCAGCACGTTGCGGCGTTGCGTCGGGACCGGGGCGAGGTCGCCGCGCTGACCACGGCGCTGGCGCGCCTGCACGTGACCGGCACGCCTGTGGACTGGGCCGTCTGGTTCACCCGCGACGGCCGGCGACCTGCCACCGTCGACCTGCCCACCTACGCGTTCCAGCACCAGCGGTACTGGATCGACGCCCGCACCGCCGGCCACGACGCCGCCGGACTGGGCGCCCGCGACGCCGGCCACCCGCTGCTCGACACCGCCCTCACCACCGCCGCCGGTGACGTCCACGTCCACGGCGGCCGGCTGTCCGCGCGTACCCAGCCCTGGCTCGCCGACCACGTCGTCCGCGGCCGGATCGTCGTGCCCGGCACCGCGCTCGTCGAGCTGGCGCTGCACGCCGGGGCGCAGGCCGGCTGCCACACCCTCGAGGAACTGACCCTCGCCGCGCCACTCGTCCTGCCCGACGACGGCGCCCGTACGCTCCAACTCCACCTCGCCGCGCCCGACGAGCACGGCCGGCGCCGCGTCACCGTCCACTCCCGACCCACCGACGACAGGCACGCCGACTGGACCGCCCACGCCGACGGCGTCCTCGCCCCCGGCACGGGCGAGACAGGCGAACCGCTGACCGCCTGGCCGCCGCCCGGCGGCGTCGCCGTGCCGGTCGAGCCGATCTACACCCGGCTGCGCGACCTCGGCGTCACCCACGGGCCCACGTTCCGCGGGCTGCGCGCCGCCTGGCGTACCCCCGACGGGGTCTTCGCGGAGGTGGAGCTGCCCGACGGCGCCGCCACCACCGGCTACGCGCTGCACCCGGCGCTGCTCGACGCCGCGCTGCACGTCGTCGGCCTCGCCGACGACCCGGGCGCCGACGACACCGGCGCCCGGCTGCCATGGGCCTGGAACGGCGTCACGCTCACCGCCGAGGGCGCCACCCACCTGCGGGTACGCCTCACCCGCAGCGGCCCGGCCAGCACGCTGACACTCGCCGACGCCACCGGCGCACCGGTGGCCCGCGTCGACGCCCTGGTGTCCCGCCCCCTCGCCGCCGACCAACTCGACCCCGGCGCCGCCGACCTGCCCCTCTACGACCTGCGCTGGAACCCGGCGCCGCTGCCGGCCCGACCGGCCACCGGGATCGCGCCGCTCGACCCGGACACCGGCCTCGCCGGGACGGCCGACGGCGCCCGGATGGTGCTCGTCCCCGCCGGGCACACCTTGTCGGACGACCCGCTCGCCGGCACCCGCACCCGCCTCGCCGACACGCTCACGCTGATCCAGGGCTGGCTCGCCGACGACCGGCACGCCGGCCGGCGGCTCGTCGTGCTCACCCGGGGCGCGGTGCCCGCCGACGGCGACGTCACCGACCTGGCCGGCGCCGCCGTCTGGGGACTGGTCCGCGCGGCGCAACTCGAACACCCCGGCCGGTTCGTCCTCGCCGACCTGGCCGGCGACGACGACGCCGACCTGCTCGCCCGCGCGCTCGCCGCCGACGAGCCCCAATTCGCGCTCCGCGACGGCCGGCTGCTCGTGCCGCGCCTCGCACCGGCCGAACCCGACCCGACAGGCGCCGTCGACCTCGTCCCCGACGGCACCGTGCTGGTCACCGGCGCCACCGGCGCGCTCGGCGGCGTCGTCGCCCGCCACCTCGTCACCCAGCACAAGGTCCGGCACCTGCTGCTGGTCAGCCGGCACGGCGCCGACGCACCAGGCGCCGCCGACCTGCTCGCCGACCTCACCGGCCTCGGTGCGCGCGCCACCCTCGTCGCGGCCGACGTGGCCGACCGCGACCAGCTCGCCGGGCTGCTCGCCGCCGTACCCGCCGACCACCCGCTCGCCGGCGTGGTGCACGCCGCCGGCACGCTCGACGACGCGGTGGTCACCGCGCTCACCCCGGACCGCACCGACGCGGTGCTGCGCCCCAAGGCCGACGCCGCGTGGCACCTGCACGACCTCACCCGCCACCTCGACCTGCCGGTGTTCGTGATGTTCTCCTCGATCGCCGGGCCGCTCGGCGCCCCCGGACAGGGCAACTACGCGGCGGCCAACGCGTTCCTCGACGGGCTCGCCCACCACCGCCGCGCGGCCGGGCTCGCCGCCACGTCGCTGGCCTGGGGACCCTGGGCGGAGACCGGCGGGATGACCCGCGACCTGGGCGCCGCCGGCCGGGACCGGCTCGCCCGCCAGGGCATCGTCCCGCTCACCACCGACCGGGCGCTCGCCCTGCTCGACGCCAGCCGGCGCGGCCGGCAACCGCTGCTGCTCCCCGTCCACCTCGACCTGGCGGCGCTGCGGATCCGCCCGGGGCGCGACGACCTGCCCGCGCCGCTGCACGGCCTCGCCGGCGGGCCCGCGCGCCGCGCCGCCGCGACGGCCACCGGCGGCCTGTCCGACCGGCTCGCCGCAGCGTCCGCCGAGGACCGGGCCCGCCTGGTCGCCGAGCTGGTCGCCGGCCAGGTCGCCGACGTGCTCGGGTACGCCTCGCCCGCAGCCGTCGGACCCGAGCGTTCCTTCACCGAACTCGGCTTCGACTCGCTCACCGCGGTCGACCTGCGCAACCGGCTCACCGCCCGGACCGGGCTCACCCTGCCGGCGACGATGGTCTTCGACCACCCCACCCCGGCCGCGCTGACCGGGCACCTGCTGGAGCGGCTCGGGCCGGCCGCTAGCGCGCCCACGGTCCTCGACGAGCTGGACCGCCTCGAAGCCGCGTTCGCCGCCACTCCGGCCGACACGCTCGCCGAACTGACCGCCGACGACGAGACCCGTACCGCCGTCGCGGCCCGGCTCCGCGCCCTGCTCGCCCGCTGGGACGGCGACGGCGGCGAGGTCGCCGCCAGCCTCGACGACGCCAGTGACGACGAACTGTTCGACTTCATCGACAGCCGCTTCGGCCGGTCCTGACCCGCGACAGGTGAATCCCCGATGGCGAACGAAGCCAAGCTCCGTGAGTACCTCAAGCGCGTCACCGCCGACCTGCACGAGACAAGCGAACGGCTGAGGGCCGCCGACGCCAAGGACCACGAACCGATCGCCGTCATCGGGATGAGCTGCCACTACCCGGGCGGCGTCCGCTCACCCGAGCAGTTGTGGGAGCTGGTCGCCACCGGCGGCGACGGCGTCACCGGCTTCCCCACCGACCGGGGTTGGGACACCGAGCGGGCGTACGACCCGACCGGGGAGCGGCGGGGCAGCACGTACGCCCGGGAGGGCGGCTTCCTGCACGACGCCGGGAACTTCGACCCGGAGCTGTTCACCATCTCGCCGTACGAGGCGCTGGCCATGGACCCGCAGCAGCGGCTCATGCTGGAGGCGTCGTGGACGGCGATCGAGGACGCCCGGATCGACCCGCTGTCGTTGCGCGGCAACCGGGTCGGCGTGTTCGCCGGGATGATGTACCACAACTACGCGGCCGGCCTCGACGAGGTGCCGGACACGGTCGACGGGTTCATCGGCGGCGGCACCGCCAGCAGCGTGCTCTCCGGCCGGGTCGCCTACACGCTCGGGCTGGAGGGCCCGGCGCTCACCGTCGACACCGCCTGCTCGTCGTCGCTGGTGGCGCTGCACCTGGCCGTGCAGTCGCTGCGCTCCGGCGAGTCCGCGCTGGCCCTCGCCGGTGGCGTCACGGTGATGACCACGCTGGAGACGTTCGTCGACTTCAGCCGGCAACGCGGCCTCGCCCCGGACGGGCGGTGCAAGTCGTTCGCCGACGGCGCCGACGGCACCGGCTGGTCCGAGGGCGTCGGCGTGCTGCTGCTGGAACGCCTCTCCGACGCCCGCCGGCACGGCCACCGCGTCCTCGCGGTGGTACGCGGGTCGGCGGTGAACCAGGACGGCGCGTCGAACGGGCTGACCGCGCCGAACGGGCCGGCCCAGAAACGGGTCATCCGGGCGGCCCTCGCCTCGGCGCGGCTGTCGCCGGTCGAGGTGGACGTGGTGGAGGCGCACGGCACCGGCACCAGACTGGGTGACCCGATCGAGGCGCAGGCGTTGCTGGCCACGTACGGGCAGGAGCGGGAGACGCCGCTGCTGCTCGGCTCGGTCAAGTCGAACCTCGGCCACACCCAGGCCGCCGCCGGCGTCGCCGGGATCATCAAGATGATCCTGGCCATGCGGCACGGGCTGGTGCCGCCGACGCTGCACGTCGACGCCCCCTCGTCCCACGTGGACTGGTCGGCCGGCGCGGTGGAGCTGGCCACGTCGGCCCGTCCGTGGCCGGCGGTGGACCGGCCGCGTCGGGCGGCGGTGTCGTCGTTCGGCATCTCCGGCACCAACGCCCACGTCATCATCGAGGCCCCGGAACCCGAGCCGTCGCCGGAGGCGTCACCGGTCGGGCTGCCCCCGGCCACCCCGTGGGTGCTGTCGTCGCGTTCCGCGACAGCCCTCGCCGGCCAGGCCGCCCGGCTGGCCGATCACCTGCGGGCGCACGCCGACCTGTCCCCGGCCGAGGTGGGCTGGTCGCTCGCGACGACCCGCGCCGCGCTGGAACACCGCGCGGTGGTGCTCGGCCCGGACCGGGATTCGTTGCTGGCCGGGCTGTCGGCCGTCGCCGCGGGCACGCCGGCGGCCGGCGTGGTCACCGGGGAGGCGTCGTCGGGTCGGCGGGCGGTGGTGTTCACCGGTCAGGGGTCGCAGCGTCCCGGCATGGGTCGGGAGTTGTATGCGGCGTTTCCGGT
>NZ_JBITEP010000066.1:0-4300 GCF_044455315.1 Micromonospora sp. NPDC051300
AGCCGTCTGGGTAACGTCAGCCCCGACACCTACGAGAAGATCCACCGAGAGTCCCTGACAGACATCGAGGTGTCCGGCCGATAGGGGTCACTTCACTGCCGTTTCTCCCACTTCGGCGGTCGGCCCTTCGCCGACGCGGCAGGCAGTAGCGCAGCGAGCCGCTGCCACTGAGCGTCGGTGAGGTCATGCCGCCTCGTCACCGTTAAGGTGGCCACGAGGTCTCCGGTATGAAGTTCTTGCTTGGTCGCAGAACCAGATACCGGAGACCTCTTCAGTTGTCGATCACCGCCACGCCGAGACCTTCACCGGCCACCACGACTTCTGAAACACGCCTTAGACGCGTGGTCGCAGCAGAGTGATGCGGTTGGCGCCGAGTTCGGTCACGTACAGGTTGCCGGTGGCAGTGTCCTCGGTGACGTCCAGCGGCTGGCTGAAACCGGTCAACCCGGCCAGGCCCGTCGTGCGGTTGGACAGCGCACCGCCGGGTGCCACGTCGAAGGTCTCGATGTCCTGACCGGCCGAGTAGCGCACCACAAGCAGTTTGCCACGCAGCGCGCCGCCGAAGGCGCCGCCGCGGTACTCGACCGCGCCGTTGGCGGAGGCGTGCAGGCCGGCGTCGTACGTGCCGGCAAGGTCGAAATTCGGGTCCGGCTGGGTGCCCACGGGATAGGCGGGCACCTCGAACGGGTCGGCGCCGGCGTTCGGATTGCCGCCGGCGAGCACCCACTCGCAGCGCAGCGGGTTGGGGTGGCCGTAGTAGCGGCCCGGCTTGACGTCGAAGACGTAGTCGGTCTCCGCCGTCGGCACGCCGGCCAGAGCGGGAACCGCCGGGCCGGTGTAGCCGCGCCGTGTGCACGAGGCGGGCAGCGGCGTGGGCGTGGCAGGGGCGTTGCCCCCCGCTGCCGAGCCGTTGGTCGGCGCGTAGAGGTGTCCGTTGCTGTGCCACACCAGGTCGAAGGCGTTGCGCACGCCTGTGGCGTAGAGCGTCAGTGGCGCCCCGGCCGCGTCCGGGTCGTAGACGCCGCCCGCCTCGGTCTGGACGTCCAGCGGCAGAGTGGCCGGCAACCGGGCCGGGTCCAGCCGCAGCACGGCGGCGCTGAGCAGGCGCTCGGGCCGGTTGCCCCAGGTGGAGTCGGCGGCGCCCATCGCGTTGTTGGCGCCCTGGCTCACGTAGAGCGCGCCGTCCGGGCCGAAGGCCAGTGAGTTGGTCTCGTGGTCCTTGACGGAGCGCGGCAGGTTCACCACCACCGAGGTGTACGTACCCAGGTCGGCACCGCTGAGCCGGCCCACCCGCCCGGACCAGTCCGGCACGTTCAGCGCCCCGACGTACTGGTAGTTGTCGGTGACCCACAGGATCGGCGCGGTGGGCGTGGAGACCGGGTCGAAGGCCATGCCGATGATCGTGCGGGCCGGAGCGCCGGGCAGGCCGAGGGCGGTGGCGTTGGTGCGCACCGCGTCGATGACCGTCGGCGTGCCCAGCGTGCCGTCGGCGTTGATCGGGAAGCGATAGACGTAGCCGTCCAGGGTGCCGGCGTAGAGCCGACCGTCGGGCCCCTTGACCACGGTGGTGAAGGACTTGCCGGTGGCCACACCGACGGTCTTGTCGAAGGCGATCGGCCCGCTGCCGCCCGCGCCCGCGCGGGTGGTGAACACGATGGAGTACGGCGCGAACGGCTTGCCGGTCACGTCGGTGACGCCGCTGGTGATGCTGAACCGGTACGCCGTGTTGGCCGCGAGCGGTGCGGTCGGGGAAAGGTTGATGACGTCGCCGCCGCCGCTGGTGATCGTGGTGGCGGGCACCGCCGCGCCGTCGGAGAGGCGGGTGAGCCGCACCGTCGACGAGGTGAGCGTCGCTGCGGCCACCCCTCCGTTGGGCAGCACCAGGTCCTCCACCACGCTTGTCGTGGTGGGCACGCCGGTGGCGCCGTTGGCCGGGGTGCTGGTGCGTACCGTGGGGGTGGTGGCCGAGTCGACCACGCTCGTGATGTCGAGGTACGCGAACTTGGTGTTGGTGCCGCCCGTCGGGGTGACCGTGAGCTTGCCATCGGTGACGCTCACTGTCCGGGTGACGGTGGCGAACCTGGCCGCGGAGGCCGGCACGAAGGCGGCAATCGCGTTCTGGTCCTCGATGTTGACCCAGTGCACGCTGTCGACCGCCGTGCCGGCGTCGCCTACCGCGACGGTGACCGTATAGCTGCCGCTCGGCACCGCGGCCTCCCAGGCGCCGGGCGTCGGCACCCCGACGCTCCCGGCCGGCAACTGGGCGTGCATAAAGGTGGCCAGCCGCGGATCGCTCTGGCCAGTCGCCGGGTTGCGGTTGCGGCCGTTGCCGACCAGGCTCACCGGAGTGCGCTCGCCCAGGTCGACCCAGCCGTACCCGCGAGTCGCCAGGTACGCCTCGCCGAAGTCGCGGACGTAGCCGGTGGCCGGCGCGGTCGCCGCGTCCGAGAAGTCGACCTTGAGCGAGAACGGGATCGGCGAGTCGGTGAGGCGGGGATTCTTGTCGGCCACCGGCGTGACCCTGGCGAGCGCGGGCGCGGGGGCCAGCAGGGGTGCGGCAGCCAACAGCACGGTGCCGAGAATTGCGGGCACGACGCGTAGCCAAATTGTCCGTGATCGACGGTGCACTGCGGTCCCTTCGTCGGATCAGCCCTCGCGGGCCTGGCGTCGCCAATCTCGCACGCGGCTCTCCTCAAGGGACTGTGGGATTTCCGTCATGGTCAACAACCCAGCTCAGAGCGGTTTACCGCGAGTCAGATTTCGAGATGGCGGAAAATAAGGAACTGCTGGCGATGACGTACGAATCGCCTCAGGACGAACAACTGGGCGCTCAGCGAGCCATGAGCTGACGTCAATGCTTTTCAGCTTTGATGGCTTTCAGTACGGCTTGACTTTGTTTCACTCGATGTCGTGATGCCGTGGCCCGGAACCCGTCCTGGACCGTGTAACGGTGACCCGCAGGCCCAGGTCGGTGAACAGTTGCTCGCTGGCCTGGCCGGACAGGCCCTTGTCGGTGACCACGGTGGTGCCCGGGGCGGGCTGGCGGGCTGGCGGGCTAGCGGGCTGGCGTGTCGCCCGCGTTCGCCGAACAGTTTGGGGTTGGCCAGGCCGGTCCAGCGGATGCATCGGTGTGTTCGGCCAGCCACCGCAGCGCGGCCTCCATCAGCGTGGTGGCCTGCTTGAGACGCTGGTTGTACTCGCTTTGCGCCAGCAGCCGGGTGAACAGGTGGCCGACCCGGGCCGGTGCTGCCCGCAGCACCTGCCGTTCATCGTTGTACCGAAGCAGGACCTGCGCGACCGCCAAGCAGACCAGTTCGGCGTCGGTGACCTGAGGTGGGCGGCCCGGTCCCGACCGGCGCGGCTGGTGGGCGGGGATTATGTGATGACCAGTTCCACCTGCAGTGCGATCAGAAGGGCGTCCCTTCCGCGTTCGGCATATCAACGAGTACGCGGACTGTGCAGCAGTGGACCTCCCGAAGCATCACGCATACTCCTGTTCCAGGATGGCCAGGTCGCGGTCGGCGAACTGCACGTGCGCCCACTGGTCGTTGAAGATGACTTGCAGGCACTCGACCGCCGTACGTTCGGCGGGCGGCGGGCAGCCGATCGCGGTGTTCGGCCCCCGCACGCGGTCCAGCTCCTCCTGCGTGACCTGCGCCAGATATGCGCGCAGATCGGCGATCCGCTCGGCGCGCACGGCGAGGATTTCGCCGAGGGTGGGCGCGGCCGACTCGTCGATGCCGAACTCGGTGCCGTTTGTGGTGAACGATGCGGGTACGCCGATCGGATGGAACGGGTTCGGACGAAGGGCCGCCGCGTGGCCATACCAGGCGTCCACGACGAAGATCGTGTGGCGCAGGGTTTGAGCGAGCGACCATTCGCCGTTCACCGATCTGTGGACGGCTTCCTCCGGCAGCACGCTTGCGCGTCGCAGCGTCGCCTGCCACAGCTCCTCGATGACATCCACCGCATCGCGCATCGTCTCGGGTGTGGTTGGCCGCAGTCGAAGCCGTTCGGGGTGCAGGCGATCCAGCTCGGCCTCGATCAATGGCATGACCTCCACGCCGTTGACGCGCAGGCCGTCGATCGCCCCGTCGATGTCGGCGTCCACCAGCAGCACGCCGCGCATCCGGGCGCCGCTGAGATCCACCTCGCGGAAGGTTGCGCCGGCCATTGACAGGTCGATGAACTCCGCACCCTCGTAGTGGGTCTGCTGCACCGATAGGTGACATCTGAGATGGCTTGCCCCGCGGGCAGGCTGGAAGGATGTCGCTGTGCCCAAGCCCTACCCCCGAGAGTT
>NZ_JBITEP010000067.1:0-4152 GCF_044455315.1 Micromonospora sp. NPDC051300
TACAGCGGGTGGGAGGCCGCGCAGCTCACCACCGCCCTCAAGCCGCACCCGCTGGTGAAGGTCGGCGACGTGGGGCGCCGCATCGACGGCAAGCCCGTCACCCGGCGCGGCATCAAGCACACCGATGTGCTCGCCGCGATTGCGGAGCGTGATCGGAGGCGGTCCGCCGGCTAACCGGTCGCCAGGGTGCTAGCGCTAGCGGCCCGACCTGCTAGCGCTAGCACCCCCGCTAGCACCCGATCTGAATCATGAGCTGCGACCTAGCAGATAGCAGCTCACCGCCCCGCGCACCCGAAAACCGGCCCGGGAGGCACTTGTGGACCCCCTGCTCACCCTCGCTAGCGTCACCCTCCTGTCCGCCCTGCTGGTCACGCTCGGTTACACCATGCTGTGTTGGGTCAGCCCGTTCAAACGCTGCCAGCGGTGCGCCGGCACCGGCCACACCACCACCCGCGTCCTCCACCGCCCGCGTGCCTGCCGCCGCTGCGACCGGGGACTGCGGCTACGCACCGGGCGCCGCGTGTTCAACGTCTTCCGGCGGCTGCGCGCCGAGGCCCACCGATGAACCGCCCCGCCGGCCACACCGGCTGGTGCGGCAGGGACCACCGCTGCGGCCTCGGCGAGCACCGCTCACCCGAAATCGTGGTCGACATCCCGGGTCACGCCCGCGCCGTGCTGGTGCGCGTGCGCACCGCCGCCGGCCGCGAGCACGCCGAGGTACGCGTCCGCGTCGCGCTCGCGGCCGGCGAGGTGGCCGCCCGCCGTCAGTTGGTCGGCTTGCTCGGCGACCTGCGCCAGGCCGTCACCCGCGCCGCCATCGCGGCCCGGCCACGACCGGGGCGGGCAGCGTGACGCCCCGGCCGCGCCGCGACGGCGCATCACCGCGCGACCCGCACCTGACCGGCGGCCTCGAAGTCTGGTTAACCGGCACGCCTGCCGAGCTGGACGCCGCCACCGCAGCCCTCACCGCCGCCGGTCACCTCGCCCAGCACGGCACCCGGTGGCCGCTGACCGGCGTCGACTCCGGCCGCCACCGGCTCTACCTACGCCTGACCATCGCCGCCGCCCCACGCCGGCCCACCCGCACCCCGGACAACGCGACGGGCGCGCTGATCGACCTCGACGCCGCCCGCGCCAACCGCCGACCCGCCTAGGAGATCCCCATGCCCGACCTGCTCACCGCCGCGCTCGCCCACGCGGCACGCGGCTGGCACGTCTTCCCGCTACGCCCCGACGACAAGCGACCCGCGTTCCCCGACCACACCGCCGACCAGTGCACCGGCCGCGACCCGCGCTGCCACACCGGCCACGCCGGCTGGGAGCAGCGCGCAACCCGCGACCCGGACCGCATCCGCCGCGCGTGGTCGCACCGCCCCTACGGGATCGGTATCGCGTGCGGGCCGTCCGGTCTGGTCGTGGTCGACCTAGACGTGCCCAAGCACCCCGACGACACCCCACCGCCCGACTGGGCGGGAGCGTGCGACGGGTGGGCGGTGTTCGCCACCCTCGCCGACCGGCACGGCACCCCGATCGACCCGTTCGACGGGTTCGGCCCGAACGCCGGCCCGCGCACCGGTATCGACGCCACCTACACGGTGAGCACCGGCAGCGGCGGCACCCACCTCTACTACCACCACCCCGCCACCAGCCCGGCGCTGCGCAACACCACCGGCGACCGGGGCGGCCTCGGCTGGAAGGTCGACACCCGCGCCCACGGCGGCTACGTCGTCGCCGCCGGCTCCACCGTCGCCGGCCGCCCCTACGCCGTCGCCCTCGACGTCGACCCCGCGCCGCTACCGACGTGGCTGGCCGGGCTGCTCGCCCCAGCCCCGCGACCGGCCCGGCAGGCAGCCGCGGTGAGCCTGCCGGCCGACCGGCGCGGCCGCTACCTGGCCGCCGCGATCCGCCGGCAGGTGGCCCACCTGGCCGCCGCGCCGGACGGGCAGCGCAATCACGCCCTGTTCGCCTCGGCGGTGGCGCTCGGGCAGCTCGCCGCCGGGGGAGCGCTGACCGGCGATGACGTGACCGCCGTCCTGAAACCGGTCGCTCTGTCTCTCGGGCTACGGCCCGGCGAGGTGGCCCGCACGATCGCCTCCGGGCTGCGCGTGGGTGCGCGCCAGCCGCGCCGCCTGAGCAGCATTCGGGAGGCGGCATGAGCGCCACCCGGTTGAAGGTTGGCACCGGCCCGGAAAGCATCCGGGCGCTCAAAGCCGCGTTGGTGGATGGGCTGCTCCCGGACACGTATGTGTCCGCCGGGCAACTGGTGCACATGGAAGCCGTGTCCGGGGATCTCGCGCCGGCTGCTGATGAGGATTCGCCGTTGCCGGTGTCGGCCAGCGTCATCAACCCCGCCGGCCTGGCCGGGCTGCTCGCCGAACACGCCTACGTCTACCGGATGCGCACCCGCAAGGGCGACGGCGGCGACCCGGAACCCTACGAGGAAGAGACCACCCCGTCTCGGGAAGTGCTGTCGTCGGTGCTGGCGGGGAAGACGTGGCCGGGTGTGGCGCCGCTGCGCGGGATCATCGGCGCTCCCGTGCTACGCCGCGACGGCACCCTGTTGCAGACCCCCGGCTACGACCGCACCACCGGCCTCTACCTCGCCTCCAAAGTCGCCCTACCCACCGTGCCCGACGCACCCACCGCCGAGCAGGTCGCCGAGGCCCGCGCGTTCCTGCTCGGCCGGTTCCTGCGCGACTTCCCCTGGGCTAGTGCGGCGGACCGCGCCAACTACGTAGCCCTATTGGCCACGCCGATCCTGCGGCACTTCACCCGCTCACTGACCCCGTTCGCGCTGATCGACGCCGCCATGCCCTCATCCGGCAAAACGATCCTGACTGCCGGGCCGGGGATGCTCTACGGGCAGCGCGTCATGAACTGGGCCTACGCCGATGAGGAACTGCGCAAGTCCATCACGGCGGTGTTCGCCGAGCAGGTCGGCGTGGTCATCTGGGACAACCTCGCCGAGGGCACCGTCATCGACTCCGCCGTGCTCGCCCAACTCGTCACCAACGGCGTCTGGTCCGACCGGCAGCTCGGCGCATCAAAGAACATCGCCACCGTCAACGACCGGCTGTGGATGGCCACCGGCAACAACCTGCAAGTCGGCGGCGACATGGCCTCCCGCACCGTCCGCGTGCACCTCGACCCGGACATGCCCCGCCCCGAACTGCGCGACCAAACCGGATTCGGCATCCCGCACCTCGACCAGTGGATCACGATGCCGGCCAACCAACTCACCGTCCTGTGGCACCTCCTGGTGCTGGTGCTCGACTGGACCCGGCAAGGAGCACCGAAGGTCACCGGCCTGTCGATGCGCCAGTTCACCCCCTGGGCGCAAGCCCTCGGCGGATTCCTCGCCCACCACGGGATCGACGGGTTCCTCACCAACGCCGCCGAAGTACGGGAAATCGATGAAGACGAAACGCGCTGGCGCGCGTTCCTCACCACCTGGCACGAGCGCCACGCCGGTCGACCCGTGACCGCCGCCGACCTCCGCCGCGACGCCGAACCCCTGCACCTCGGCAGCGACGCCCACGACCCGTGGGACGGCCAGTTCATCACCACCGCCGCCGGCCGCCTACCCAACCCGCTGCAACTCGGCCGACTCCTCACCGGACAAGCCGGACGCTGGCGAGGCGACCACGTCATCCGGGCAGGCCGCAACGAACGCGGCGACCGGGCCGTGTTCTGGGTCGAACGCCACCAGGGCTAAAAAGCGCTGAACCATCTCCGCATCTCCGCAACGCCGCACCACCCCTCCACCACCAGCGAAAACATCCTGCGGAGATCAGAGAATCAGCAACCACCGATCTCCGCATCTCCGCAACCTCGGTGCGGAGATGAACCCGATTGCGGAGATGACCGGTCACCAGCACTCCGCATCTCCGCAAGCATTCGCCCAGCTCAGAGGCATGTTTGCGGAGATGCGGAGATGCGGAGATGGTTCAGCCCTCTTGCGCCGCCGAATATCCCCGCCGCCACCGTCCGCTCATCCCGGACCCGCTGGGCATACGCATCAGCACAGCAGCGACCTCATCGCGGTCGACGTCAGCCCGGGAGTGTGTCGATTTCCGTGTTTGGGCCTGTGGTGTGATCGAGATTGTTAGATGGCGATCCGGTCGCCGTAGGCGAGGATAAGGGCGTTGAGGG
>NZ_JBITEP010000068.1:0-1930 GCF_044455315.1 Micromonospora sp. NPDC051300
CTCGCAGGCGGTGTTGCCGGTGACGTGGGTGAAGGAGACGGTGACGTAGCCGCCGCTGCTGAACAGGCCACCACCGTTCTTCCCGGCCCGGTTGTTCGACAGCGAGGACTTCTCGCCCTCCTTGCCGCCGTCCTTGCCGTGGTCGGAACCGATGATCTCGACCGTGCCGGCCTCGTCGTGCTTGCCCGACGGCACGTAGCTCTGCAGCTCGGTGGCGTCGGCGCCGTGCTTGCCGGAGAGGCCGTTGCCGTTGGCGATACCGCCACCGTTGCCGCCGGCGGTGTTGTCGTCGACCTTGGTCTCCTCGACCTTGAGGATGCCGCGGTTGAAGATGCCGCCACCGTCGCCCTGGGCGTGGTTGTTGACGACCTTGCTCTCCTCCAGCCACACGCGGCCGTAGTTGGCCACCGCGCCGCCGTTGTGCTCGGCGTTGTTGTCGGTGAGCTTGACGTTGGACAGGTGGGCGCTGCCGCCACGCTCGACCAGCAGCGCGCCGCCGTCACCCTCGCCCTGCTTCTCGTCCCCGTTCTCCGGGCCGGAGACCGCGATCGTCGTCGCGGTCGCGGCCTGCGCCGCGACCGGAGCCGCCGCGACCGGAGCCGCCGCGACCGGAGCCGCCGCGACCGGAGCCGCCGCGACCGGAGCCGCCGCGACCGGAGCCGCCTGGGCGGCGACCGCCGGCTGGGCCGGAGCAGCCGGCGCGGCCGGAGCCGGCGCGGCGGCCTGGGCCGCGGTGGCGGCCTGCGCTCCCGCGACGGCCGGCTGGGCCGGGGCGACCGGCGCGGCGGGCTGCGCCGCCGTGCCGCTCGTCGACGCGGGCGCCATCGGGCCGGGCCCGCCCGGGTACTTGAACTCGGACGCGTTGCCACCCTTGACCGTCAGGTCCTTGAGGGTGAGGTGCCCGCCGTCGGCGACGCGGAAGATCCGGAAGGTGTCCTCGGCGTCGCGCTCGATGGTGGAGCCGTTGCCCTTGATGGTGACGTCCTGCTTGATCTCCGGCAGGGCGCCGCCGACCTTGCGGTCCTTGACACCGAGTTCGTAGGTGCAGTTCTCGGCGAGCTTCAGGGTGCCGCCGTGGTCACGGTTGGCCAGCTCCAGCGCGTCGACCAGGGCGTCGTCGTCGCAGGGGATCTCGCGGGCCTTGCCGTGGTCCTCCTCGCCGCCCCACTCGCCCCGGTCCCGGCCCTCCTGGCCCCGGTCCCGGCCCTCCTGGCCCCGGTCCCGGCCCTCCTGGCCCCGGTCCTTGCCGTCCTTGGCGTACTCGTCACCGCGGTAGTCGTCCTTGCCGTGCTCGTCGCGGTAGTCGCCCTTGCCGTGCTCGTCCTCCGTGGCCTCGTCGCCGTGGTCGTCGCCGAGCTGCTGCGTGGTCGACCACTTCACGTCGGCGAGCCGGTGCGGACCGGTGACCCCGGTGGTCGCGTAGGCCACGCCGGCGAGGCTGACCGCTCCGGTCAGGCCCACGACGCCGGTCGCGAGCCAGAGCCGGCGGCGCCGGAGCGGGGAGACGGTCTCGCGGGTGGTGGTGGCGTCATCGTTATTGCGAAGGTAGTTGGACATCGGAGCTCTCTGCCCTCTCCTTGTACCTGACAAGGTCGCTTCGCCACAGCGAGGCGGCCTTCGCTACAAATCGGTTGTAGCTGCTGAACAACACCGTATGAGAACCTTCTTCACCCTGTGCTCATATACGAAAAAAACCCGCATAAGGGTGCGGGTGGGACCGGCGGTCGCAGCGGGGACGGGAGGCCCGGTCGGGGACACGGCGCGCGATCGGAGCGGGTCCCTTCCCGCCGACTCGGCAGCGGGAAGGGACCTCCGGCTCTATGTGGTGGTGCGTTAGTTGAAGCAGTCCTTGACGGTGTTGGCGCAGTTGGTGGGGTCGTTGTCGCTGATGAGGGATTCGTCGTCGAGCTTGACGCGGCCCTCGTTGTTG
>NZ_JBITEP010000069.1:0-1466 GCF_044455315.1 Micromonospora sp. NPDC051300
CCCGTTACCTTTTTGATCGTCCCCAGCCGGGGACCCTCGGTCGCCCGGCCCGGTATGACTTCCTGCCCCTGTCGTTCGGATGATCCGGGGGGTGTTGTCGCCGGGTCGGGTGGCGTCGGTGGACCGCTGATAGGGACACGGCCACCCGTGTTCGGGGTAGGTCTCTTCGTAACGTGGCTGCCGGCAGTCCGACGCTCAGACCAGCGGCCGAGGCCACGGAGCGATGCGTGGAGGCGGGTGTGGTGCACGACGGATACGGCGTCTACCTCGGCTTGGACGTCGGCAAAGGTGATCACCACGCGGTCGGGCTGGCCCCGGACGGCAAGCGGCTGCACGACGCGCCGTTGCCGAACACCGAGGCCCGTCTTCGGCAGTTGTTCGACGAGCTGGCTCGTCACGGCACGGTGTTGGTGGTGGTCGACCAGCCGGCCTCGATCGGCGCCCTGCCGGTCGCGGTGGCCAGGGCGTGTGGTCATCAGGTGGCCTACCTGCCTGGCCTGGCGATGCGGCGCATCGCTGACCTGCACCCGGGCACGGCGAAGACCGACGCCCGCGACGCCTACGTCATCGCCGACGCCGCCCGCACCCTGCCCCACACACTGCGCCGAGTCGACGTCGGTGACGAAGCCCTGGCCGAGCTGGAGGTCTTGGTCGGCTTCGACGACGATCTCGCTGGTGAAGCCACCCGCGTGTCTAACCGCATCCGGGGACTGCTCACCCAGATCCACCCTGCCCTGGAACGCGTCCTCGGCCCGAAAGTCCACCACAAGGCGGTCCTGGAATTGCTGTCGCGCTGCGGCGGACCTGCAGGGCTTCGCAAGGCCGGCCGCCGCAAACTGCTGTCCATCGCCGCCGTCCACGCACCCCGCATGGGTGAACGCCTCGTCGCTCAGATCATGACCGCGCTCGACGAGCAGACCGTCACCGTTCCCGGCACCAGCGCGGCGGAGACGATCCTGCCTCGCCTCGCCGACAGCCTCCGCGACACCCTGCGGCAACGCGATCAGGTCGCCGGCGAGGTCGAGAGGATGCTCGATGCACACCCTCTCGCCCCGGTCCTGACCTCGATGCCCGGCATCGGCGTCAGGACCGCCGCCCGGATCCTGCTCGAAGTCGGCGACGGCACCGCCTTCGCCACACCCGGCCACCTCGCCGCCTATGCCGGGCTCGCCCCCGTCACCCGACGATCCGGCAGCAGCGTCCGCGGCGAACACCCACCCCGAGGCGGCAACAAGAACCTCAAACGGGCGTTCTTCCTCGCCGCGTTCGCCGCCCTCGCCGATCCCGTCAGCCGCGCCTACTACGACCGTAAAAGAGCCGAGGGCAAGCGCCACAACGCCGCTCTCATCTGCCTCGCCCGACGCCGCTGCGATGTCCTGTTCGCCATGCTCCGCGACAAGATCCCCTACCAGCCCCGCCCAGCCACGCCGATCGCCGCTCGACGAAACCCATAGGGACACCCCCCC
>NZ_JBITEP010000070.1:0-1331 GCF_044455315.1 Micromonospora sp. NPDC051300
TCACCGCCCACGCTTCGTCGGTCAGTTCGCCTCGACGTACCACCGGCACATCGTCAACGACCCACCGCTACAAGATCGGCAGGACACGCCCTAGCCCGTCGCGGGCAGTCGTCCGGCCGGAGGCCGTGAGCGTGCCCGTGCCGTCCGGCGCGGCGTCGACCGAGGCCCCGCTTCCGGCCGCCGCTGTCCCTGCGCAGCGCACCGCGGAATTCTTTATGCCGGAGCAGCGCACCGTTTACGTCTTCGGCCTGGCCGCTCTGGCGCTGCCCGCCGGCTGGCTCGCTGTGCGCCGTGCTCGCCGGGAGCGGGCGCCGGCTGAGGTCTTCGAGAAGGCATACGAGCTGGGCCGCGCCGACGAGCGGACCACCGCCGAGCAGCCTGCCGCGAAGGTGCTGCGGCTCCCGCGCCACCGGGCCTAGCCTTGGACGTGCGAAAGCCCCCGACGCGCGCCGGGGGCATTCGTCTGTGCTGGGTCAGCCGACGGGGCCGATGCGCTTCGCGAAGTCCACGAAGCCTTGCCAGGTCGCCGGCTCGAAAGCCAGCGCCGGCCCGTTCGGGTCCTTGGAGTCCCGCACGCCAACGACGCCGGGCAGGTTGTCCGCTACCTCCACGCAGTTACCGCCGCCGGAGCCGCTGCGGGATGACTTGCGCCAGTGAGCGCCGATCAGGTCCACGAGTTCACAACTTCTTTCATCAGCTCGATTGACTGGCGGCGGGGTAGGGCCTCGTTGCGGACCGTCTCCCACCTCGTCATCAGAGTATCCACATCGGCTGGTTTCTCGATGACCACCCCGCCGAGCTGGTTCTCCATCTCCCCTAGCCAGGTGTGCTCGGGCGAGCGCGCAAGGCTGAAGGGCCCGGTCAAGCCGACGTGCATACTGATGTCGTCCGGCAGTACGTGCACGCTGATGTTCGGCCGATCCGCGAGCGCAATCAAGTGCTTTATTTGACCGGCCATGACCTGCCGGAAGTCTTCCCGCGCCCGGCGTAGCACCGCCTCGGCGATGACAGCGATGAACTGCGGGGCGTTGCCGCCGGTCAGAATCGTTTGCCGCTCCATCCGATCGGCTAGCCGCCGGTCGACCTCTTCATCGCTGAGCGTGTCGTCGCACCGGATGACGGTACGGGCGTAGTCCTCCGTCTGGAGCAGTCCCGGAACGAGCGACGGTTGCCAGCATCGGAGCTGCGTCGCGGCGCGCTCCGCGTCGAGCCAGGGCAGGAACCATGACGGCACGCCTAGTGCCGCGACAGGGAATGTTTGCCTCGTGACGACGCGCCGTGCGGGTGCTGGTCCGGGTGGTGCGGTGTCGCCAGGCTGTCCGGGTGGCAGA
>NZ_JBITEP010000071.1:0-1319 GCF_044455315.1 Micromonospora sp. NPDC051300
GACAGAGATGATGTTTGTGAGCACCTCCCGCCGAGGTCTGACCCACCGACTGACTGACTTCGGGTCTTCAACGGGATTTGTCGGCCTCGGTCGGGAGGTGCTCGTGCACTCACTGGACGTGGCGTTGTGACTTCATAGGAGCCTGGCTAGAGGCCCCATCTCTGTCTTGTCCGCGTTGCCCGGCTGGTGCGTGCCGCCCTGCCCCAGTCACGAACGACAGGACGACGATGCCTCCTATTACACCGCAGGACGCCGCGATCATTGAGGTCGCCGGTGGAGTTGACACCCACCAGGACACCCACACCGCCGCCGTGATCGACGTGGTCGGGCGGGTGCTGGGCACTCGGCAGTTCCCCGCGACGGCGGCCGGTTACGCCGATCTGCTGACCTGGGTACGCGGGTTCGGCCAGGCGTCACGGATCGGAGTCGAGGGGACCGGCGCCTACGGAGCAGGGCTCGCCCGTCGGCTGCGCAGCGAAGGTATGCAGGTCATCGAGGTCGACCGGCCCAACCGCAAGACCCGCCGGTTCCAGGGCAAGTCCGACCCGATCGACGCCATCGCCGCGGCCAAAGCCGCCCTGGCCGGCGAACGCACCGGCATCCCCAAACAACGCGACGGCCGCGTCGAAGCGCTGCGCAACCTGCGAGTAGCCCGCCGCAGCGCCGTCGATCAACGCGCCGACACCCAACGCCAGATCAAAACCCTGATCGTCACCGCCCCCGACGAGCTGCGCGCCCACCTGCGCGGCCTGGCCATCAAGCAACTGATCAGCACCTGCGCGAACCTGCGACCCGACCGCACCGACGCCACCACCCCGGGCACCGCCGCCAAGATCGCCCTACGGTCCTTAGCCCGCCGCCACCAGCAACTCGCCGTCGAAGTCGCTGACCTCGACGAACTCCTCGAACCGCTGGTCGCCGCCATCAACCCTGCCCTGGTCGCGGTCAACGGTGTCGGCGCCGATACCGCCGGGCAACTCCTGGTCACCGCCGGCGAGAACCACGACCGGCTCACCAACGAGGCCGCGTTCGCCATGCTCTGCGGCGTCGCCCCGATCCCCGCCTCCTCCGGCAAGACCAACCGCCACCGCCTCAACCGCGGCGGCGACCGTCAAGCCAACAAAGCGCTCTACCGCGTCGTGCTCTGCCGCCTGCGCTGGGATATCCGCACCCGCGCCTACATGGAACGACGCACCAAAGACGGCTTGTCCAAGAAAGAGATCATCCGATGCCTCAAACGCTACGTCGCCCGCGAGCTCTACCAGATCATCACCTCAAACGATCTTAAACTCGCCGCTTGACATCCATAGGAGCATCCC
>NZ_JBITEP010000072.1:0-1281 GCF_044455315.1 Micromonospora sp. NPDC051300
CTGAAGTGACCCCCTGAGACCGGACACCTCCTGACTTGGCATCCTGCCGAGGAGGAGGAAACGCTGTGGCTCGACAGAGCAAGTACCCCGAGGAGTTCCGGCGCCAGGCCGCGGCGTTGGTGCTCGATTCCGGTCGCACGATCCGCGACGTCGGCCGGGAGTTGGGCGTCAACCACGAGACGCTGCGCAACTGGGTCGACCGGATGCGACGGGAACGCGACGGCGGCCGGCCCAGCGACCTGGCCGTGGACGAGCGGGCTGAGCTGGTGCGGTTGCGGCGTCAGGTCGCCCAGCTGGAGCTGGAGAAGGAGATCCTGAAAAAAGCCGCGGTCTTCTTCGCGCGCGAGACGGAGCGGTGAACCGGACCGACGTGTATCGGTTCATCGACGCGGAGAAGACCACCTACCCGGTCCGTCTGCTCTGCCGCCTGCTCGGCGTCGGCCACAGCGCCTTCTACCAGTGGCTGCGCGCCGGTCGACAACGTGCCGCCGACCGGCAACGCCACGACGAGCAGCGCGTCGAGGTCACCCGGCAGGCGTGGTCGGAGCACCGAGGCGTCTACGGCGCCCGCCGCCTCACCGCCGAGCTGCACGATCGCGGTCACCGGTGGAACCGCAAGGCGGTGGCCCGACTGATGCGGCTGGCCGGCATCGAGGGCGCCCACCGCCGGCGGCGCGGCAAGCCCCGCCGCAAGGCCGCGTCCACCGCCACCGCACCGGACCTGGTCCAGCGGCAGTTCACCGCCACCGCACCGAACCGGCTGTGGGTCGCCGACATCTCCTACCTGCGCACCTGGGAAGGGTTCCTCTACCTCGCGGTCGTCGTTGACGCCTACTCACGGCGAGTCGTCGGGTGGGCGATGGCCGATCACCTGCGCACGGAGTTGATCCTCGACGCGGTCGGTATGGCTATCCAGCACCGCCGGCCGGCCCGCGACCAGGTCATTCACCACTCGGATCGGGGAACGCAGTACACGTCGTTCGAGTTCGGCCGGACCCTGCGCTCCTGCGGCGTCCTCGCGTCGATGGGCTCGGTCGCGGACTGCTACGACAACGCCATGGCCGAGACGTTCTTCGCCACCCTCAAAACCGAACTGGTCTACACCCGGGCCTGGCCGTCTCGCCATGAACTGGAGATGGAGGTCTTCTCCTACATCGAAGGCTTCTACAACCCTCGCCGACGGCACAGCCGTCTGGGTAACGTCAGCCCCGACACCTACGAGAAGATCCACCGAGAGTCCCTGACAGACATCGAGGTGTCCGGCCGATAGGGGTCACTTCA
>NZ_JBITEP010000073.1:0-1232 GCF_044455315.1 Micromonospora sp. NPDC051300
CTAGTGCCGCGACAGGGAATGTTTGCCTCGTGACGACGCGCCGTGCGGGTGCTGGTCCGGGTGGTGCGGTGTCGCCAGGCTGTCCGGGTGGCAGAACGGGTTCGTGTACGAGAAGTCGATGACGACGAGGGGCAGCGGCTGCGGCGGATCATTCGTAGAGGCACCGGTTCGGTGGTGACCTGGCGGCGAGCGCAGATGGTGCTGCTGTCCGCGCAGGGCATGTCGGTGCCGAAGATCGCGGAGGTGACGTTCACCAGCGCGGATCGGGTCCGGGATGTGATCCACAATTTCAACGCCGACGGCTTCGACTCGCTCTACCCGAAGTACAAGGGCGGCCGGCCGAGAACGTTCACGCTGCCGGAGCGGCGCGAGATCAAGAAGATCACCAAGTCCAAGCCGGCCGAGCATGGCCTGCCGTTCTCGACCTGGAGCCTGGCCAAGCTGGCCGATTTCCTGGTCGCTGAGGGGGTGGTCGACGACATCAGCCACGAGGGCCTACGGGTCCTGCTCCGCGAGGAGGGCGTGTCATTTCAACGGGTGAAGACCTGGAAGACCTCCCGCGACCCGGACTACCCGGCCAAGAAGGCCCGCGTCGAGCACCTCTACGCGATCGCTGACGGCGAGGTCATACCCGAGGACGACGAGCCCGAAGTCGTGTTCTGCCTGGACGAGTTCGGTCCCTTGAATCTCCAACCTCATCCCGGGCGGCAGTGGGCCGAACGCGGCGGACGACACAAGGACCCTGACCGGGAACCCCGGGCACGCCGGCGGGCGACCTACACCCGACCGCACGGGATCAGGCACCTGTTCGCCGCCTACGATCTCGGCAAGGACCAGCTCTACGGCCACATCAAGCCGACGAAGACCCGCACCCGTTTCCTGGAGTTCTGCCGATACCTGCGCAGCCTGCACCCGCCGCAGACCCGGATCGCGATCGTGCTCGACAACTACTCCCCGCACCTGAGCACGAAGAAGGACACCCGGGTCGGCGACTGGGCCGCGGCCAACAATGTCGAGTTCGCCTACACCCCGACCAACAGTTCCTGGCTCAACCGCATCGAGGCCCAGTTCACCGCTCTGCGCTACTTCACCCTCGACGGCACCGACCACGCCAGCCACCGGCAGCAGGGCAGCATGATCCGCCGCTACATCATCTGGCGGAACAAGAACGCCTCCGACGAACGCCTACGCGAGGTAGTCGACAGGGCGAACGTTGCCTGATGCGGCACTAG